>NZ_JBSGBQ010000051.1:0-50047 GCF_053601335.1 Amycolatopsis sp. NPDC004747
CAGGGCGAGCCGGGACGGCGATCGGGGCGCGCGACGTCGCCGGGACAGCGCTCGGCGCCTGCTGGGGCCGTAAGGCGGGTTCTAACCCGCCTTACCACTCACGACTACCGCGGCAGGCCGGACACCCGCCAGGCTCCCGCGCGCGCCCGCAGGTCGCGCCCGCGCCACCCCGGGTCGCCCCACACCGACGGCCGGGGCGCCTCCGGCGGCCCCGCCGCGCCGGCCACCGCCAGCACCGCCACCAACGCGGCCAGCTCGGCGTCGGACGGACGGCCGTGCACCACCCGGATCGGTTCGGCTGCGGGCACCGGGAACACCTCCGTCAGATCGGCAGGTTGCCGTGTTTGCGGTCCGGGGACGGCTTGCGCTTGTCGCGCAGCATGGCCAGCCCGCGGGCCAGCGCCGCACGGGTCTCCGCCGGATCGATGATGTCGTCGACGAGCCCGCGCTCGGCCGCGTACTGGGGGTTCAGGAACTCCGCCGTGTACTCCGCCACCAGTTTCGCCCGCAGCGCCGCCGGGTCCGCGGCCTCCGCCAGTTCGCGGCGGTGCAGGACGTTCACCGCGCCCTCCGCGCCCATCACCGCGATCTGGTTGGTCGGCCAGGCCAGCGACAGGTCGCACCCGATCGACCGCGAGTCCATCACGATGTACGCGCCGCCGTAGGCCTTGCGCAGGATCACCTGGATCCGCGGGACCGTCGCCTCGCAGTAGGCGTGCAGCAGCTGCGCGCCCTGCCGGATGATGCCGCCGCGCTCCTGCTCCACGCCCGGCAGGAAGCCCGGGACGTCCACCAGGCTCACCAGCGGGATGCCGAACGCGTCGCAGAACCGGACGAACCGCGCGGCCTTCTGCGAGGCCGGCCCGTCCAGCACGCCGGCGAACACCACCGGCTGGTTGCCGACCAGGCCGACCACCCGGCCGTCGATCCGCGCCAGCGCGCAGAGCACGTTGCGCGCCCAGCCCTCGTGCAGCTCGAAGAACTCCCCGTCGTCGGCGACCTCCGCGAACACGTCCCGCATGTCGTAGGGCTGGTTCGGCTCCACCGGCACCAGATCCGCCAGCCGGGGCCGGTAGTCGTCCTTCGCGTTCGTCGCCGCCGTCGACGGCGGCGGGTCGAGGTAGTTCGACGGCAGCAGCGACACCAGGTACCGGACGTCGGCCAGGCAGCTCTCCTCGTCGTCGTGCACCACCGTCGCGACGCCGGACGCGGACCCGTGGACGTCCGCGCCGCCGAGTTCCTCGTGCGTGACGCGCCGTCCGGTCACGGCCTCGACGACGTCCGGGCCGGTCAGGTACATCCGCGCGGTGTCCCGCACCATGAACGTGAAGTCGGCCAGCGCGGGCGAGTACGCCGCGCCGCCCGCGCACGGCCCGAGGATCACGCTGATCTGCGGGATGACGCCGGAGGCCTCGACCTGGCGGCGGAAGATCCCGCCGTAGCCGTTGAGCGCGAGCACGCCCTCCTGGATCCGCGCGCCACCGCTGTCGTTGAGCCCGATCACCGGCGCGCCGTTGGCCACCGCGAGGTCGAGCACCTTGTGGATCTTCGCGGCGTGCGCCTCGCCGAGCGAGCCGCCGAACAGCGTGAAGTCCTGGGCGTAGACGAACACCCGCCGTCCGTCGATGGTGCCGGAGCCGGCGACCACGCCGTCGGTGTGCGGGCGGTTGCCCGCCAGGCCCGGCCCGCTCGCCTGGTGCCGCCGGTAGGGCTCGATCTCGGTGAAGGAGTCGTCGTCGAGCAGCAGGGCGAGCCGTTCGCGCGCGGTCAGCTTGCCCAGCGAGTGCTGCCGGCGGACGGCGTCGAGCCTGCCCTCGTGGATGTGCGCCCGCAGTTCTTCCCGGCGGCGCCGCAGCAGCGGCATGTCCGCGGGCGCGGGCCGGGCCTGGTCCGCGGCGCGGGCCAGCTCGATCACCTGGGCGTCGCCGGTCTCCCCCGGCCGGCCCAGCCGCCGCCGGCCGGCGCGGCCCGCGGAGACCCCGTCCGGGATCGGCACCACCTCGGCGTCGCCCGCGGGCTCCTGGCTTCCGCTCACGCGGCATCCCTCATCCGGGCACGCTCGTCCCGCTCGATCTCGGCGACGATGTCGGACCACACGATGCCGCGGCCCAGCCGGGGCATCGGGCGGACCGGCACGTCCACCGGCAGCCCGGTCGGGGCGGGGTCGGCGGCCAGCCGCACGGGCTGCTGGTCACCGGTGCCCGCGCGGGCGGCGTCGCTGGCGGTCATGGCAGGACCTCCTCGGTCGGGACGTGGGCCGGGACGGTCCCGGATCGGCCGGGACCGTCCGAACTGGACAGAGCAGGCAGCGCGGCCGCGCCGGCCTGCCGGTCGGTGAGGCGCCCGGTCGCGTGCAACCAGGCCACCGTGTCGCGCACGGTGTCGACGGCCGGCCGCGCCGGGACGCCGCCGGTGGGGGCGTCCGCGGCGACCGGGACGGCGGTCGCGCAGACGTAGAGCGCGCCGTACTGGGCCGGCACGTGCCACGGCCAGGCGCGCTGCAGCAGGTCGGCGGCCCGGCCGACCGGGAACATCGCCCGCGGCGGCAGGAACACCGCCGGCAGGGCCCGCCCGGTCGCGGCCCGGACCGCCGCCAGGTACTCGCGGGTGGCCAGGAAGTGCCCCGGCCCGAAGCACGCGGCCCCGGGTGTCCCGGTGGCGAACAGCTCCGCGTGCGCCGCCGCCGAGTCGCGGACGTCGCCGAGCGGCAGCCCGCGTCCCGGCCAGATCGGCATCAGCCCGCGCAGCAGGTCCCGCAGGCGCAGGTTCTGGTCGCCCAGGTGCGGGTCGTGCGGGCCGAGCAGCGCCGGCGGGTAGGTGACGGTGACCGGTGCGCCCTCGGCCCGGTGCCGCCGGGCGATCCGCTCGGCTTCGGCCTTCGACGCCAGGTAGGGCTCCCGCGGCGCGCCGACCGGGCTCGCCGTCCCGATCGACGGCGAGTCCGTCGGGTAGAGCGCGCCGACCGTGGAAACGTGCACGATCCGCCCGGTACCCGCCCGCCGGGCGGCATCGAGGACGACCTCGGTGCCGCCGGCGTTCACCCGCCACAGCTCGCCGCGCCGCCTGCTGTCGAAGGTGTAGACGCCCGCCGCGTGCAGCAGCGCGTCCGCCCCGGCGACCAGCCTGCCCGCCGCCGCGGCGTCCGTCACGTCGCCGACCTGGACGTCCACAGTGGACGCGTCGGCGCCGAGCGGCGCCAGCGCGCGGGCCACGCCGCTCGCGTCACGGGCGAGCAGCCGGACCCGGTGCCCGCGCCGCAGCAGCGCCGCGACCGTGTGGGCACCGAGGAAGCCGGTCCCGCCCGTGACCGCGATCAGCATGACCTTGCCTCCCTCAGGCCGCGCGGGCCCGGCCGTCGACGTGGTGGTAGCCGCCGCCGTAGAAGACGAGCGCGTGCTCACCGGTCCCCCGGCTGGTGGCCACCACCCGGCCCAGGAAGATCGAGTGGTCACCGCCCTCGAGCACCTGCGCCAGCTCGCACTCCAGCCAGGCCAGCGCGCCGAGCAGCAGCGGCGAGCCGGTCTTGCCGCCCGGCGTGTAGCCGACGGCCTCGAACTGGGCCATCCCGTCGGGACGGCGCCAGTCGGCGAAATACTTCGACGTCTCCTGCTGGTCCGCCGCGAGGATGTTCACCCCGAACGAGCCGGCGGTGACGATCGCCGCGTGCATCCTGGCCGCCTTGGACACGCAGCACAGCACCATCGGCGGTTCCAGCGAAACCGACGAGAAGGCGTTGGCGGTCATGCCGTGCGCGTCTTCCCCGCCCGCCGTCAGCACCGTCACCCCGGTCGCGAACTGCGCCATCACCTGGCGCAGTCCCGGCTGGGCCGACAGGCCGCGGCGGGCCGGTGAGGTCGGCAGCCGCTTCAGCACCGGCCGTTCCGAAGGCTCAGACTCGTAGCCCACTTCAGACTCCCTTGCCGTTGACCGCGGCCGTCGAATAGGGCACCAGTGCTTCGCGCAGCTGCTCGGGGACCCGCGACGGCACGGTGGCCGTGTTGGGGCCGCGCATGCAGGCGATGCGCTGCCGTCCCCGAGCCACCAGCACTTCGCCCTCCGCACGGAGGTGGACGTAGTCGAAGGCGAACTGGATCTGCGTCGAGGTGAGCTCCTCCAGCCGCAGCCGGATGGACAGCTCGTCGAACGCGGTGATCTCGGCGAAGAACTCGCACTCCACCTTGAGGGTGAAGAGCTTGAGGTCGTGCCGGACCTCCTCCAGCACCGCCGGCGCCTTTTCCTTGAGGAACATCTCGCGGCACCGGCCCTGCCAGCGCACGTAGTTCACGTAGTAGACGTTGCCCACCAGGTTGGTCTCTTCGAAGCCGACCGTGTGGCGGATCTCGTAGTAGTCGGACATCTTCAGTTCCCCTCTGCGTGGAGCACGGCGAAGACGATCGGGTCGGTCCGGTCGTTGACGGTGGTCGACCAGGTGGCGATCCGGGCGTTGCCGGAGGCGAGCAGCGCCCACCCGTCGGCGTCGACCTGGCGCACGGTCAGCGCCTGGGTCATCGAGCCGGTCTTGCGCACGCACTCCAGCGCGCTCCACACCCGGGTGTTGGCCACGCTGATCGGTTCCCCGGTGTCGGCGGCCAGCAGCCGGCCGAGCGCGAGGAGCTCTTCGCCGAGCAGGCCGGCCCAGTCCTCGTCGGTGCGTTCGATCGCCGTCTCGATGTCGCAGGCGACCTGGTCGGCGCCGGCGACCACGAGGGTCAGCTCCGAGGTGTGCGACGCGGTGACCTGGACGCCGTCGCACTCCGGCTTGCCGTCCGGGCGGTAGCGCACCTCGACCGGCTTGTCGAGCGCCCGGCCCGCGGCGAGCGCGGTCTGCGCCCTCCGCTCGGCGATGCCCTCCGCCGGCCGCCCGGCCGGGTCCGGCTCGAGCACGACCGACCGCGTCCCGCCGAGCAGCCGCTCACAGGCACGCTCCACATAGGACCCCAGCATCGAGGGGACCCACGGCCCGGCGCCGTCGCGCTTGCGGACCGCGCGCAGCTTCAGGCCTTCCCAGCGCTCGACCAGCGTCCCGTCCGGGTTGCGCACGTCCAGGTCGTAGCCGTAGCTGTCGCCGTCCTGGAAGCGTTCCTTCGCGTCCAGCAGGACGTACTCGGAGTGCTGACGGCCCGGCTCGGCGAGGTACAGCTTCTCGATGCCCTGCGGCAGCAGCGTCGCGTCGGGGACGCAGCACTGGATCGCGTGCATCATCGCGTCCCGGGTGCCGGGGTCGGCCAGCAGCCGCTCCTGCGGGAGGAACGGGGCGAACCAGGAGTGGTCGGCGCTGGTCGAGATCTCGGCGACCGCGTGCCGCGCGCTGGCCCGGCGGTAGCCCAGCACCCGCTGGAACCGCTTGCCCTGGAACAGCACCGAGCCGTACAGCTCGCTGATCGGCTCCACCGGCACCGGCGGCAGGGCGACGTCGCGCGGGACGCATTCGCCGATCCGGTCCGGCCGGGCGAAGCTCAGCCGCGCCTTGAAGTGGTCGGCGCTGAAGCCGGTCTCGTCACTGCGGATCACGACGTCCACGGTGTCGGCGTCGCGGGCCAGCGTGGCCAGCCGGACCGTGGTCGACCCGCCGGGCGAGACGATGATCGGCCGGAGGAACTCGACGTCGGAGAGCACCGGGGTGCCGGTGCGGTCCAGCGTCGCCGCCGCGGCCTGCGTCATGGCCTCCATGCCGAGCACCGCCGGGAACAGCAGCTGCCCGTCGAGCAGGTGGTCGGTCAGGTACGGGTCGGCACCGTCGGACAGGTCGGCCTCGGTGATCAGCTCGACGCCCGGGTAGTGCACGACCGCGCGGTCGACGAACCGGGTCAGCGGCAGCTCCCGCTTCTGGATCGGCAGCGTGGCCAGTCCCGACGTGCGGCCGCAGACCACCAGCACCGGCGGCGCGGCCGGGTCGGCCAGCACCTGGCGGAGGATGGTGATGCCCTCCTCGGTCGGGATCGGCGTGATGCCGTCGCGCATCAGGGCGCTGACCACGCCGAGCTTCTCGCCCATGCCGGTGCCCGACCAGACCGACCACTCCAGCGCGATCGCCCGCGCCTGCGGGTGCTCCTGGCCGAAGCGCAGGGTCAGCTCGGTCATCCAGTCGTTCGCCGTGGCGTAGTGCGCTTCACCGCGCAGGCCCGCCCGGCCGATGATGCTGCCGAAGGTGACCAGGAGCTTGATCCGGTCCTGGTCGACCGCGGCGAGCACCGCGTTCAGCCCGCCGATCTTCGGGGCGAGGGTCTTGCGGAAGCTGTCCTCGGTGAGGGAGAACAGGGCGGCCGGCTCGTTGCGGCCCGCGCCGTGGAGGATCGCCGTGACCGGGCCGAGCTCGGCCTCGACGCGGGCGACCGCCTCGGCGATCTGCGGGGCGCTGGTGACGTCGGCGCGCTCGTAGCGGTAGCGGATGCCCGCCGCCTCCATGCGGTCGAGGTTCTCCGCCAGCTCGGTGTCGGACTCCGGGTCACTGCGCCCGAGCAGGGCCAGCCGGGCGCCGGAGTCCTTGGCCAGCGCGAGCGCGCTCTCCGCCGTGATGCCCTTGCCGCCACCGGTGACGAGCAGGACGTCGGAGGAGTCCAGCGAGTCGCGGATCGGGCCGGGCTTCGGCGCGGGCAGCGCGGACAGCCGCGGCACCGTGCGGCCACCGTCGGCGCCGTAGCGGGCTTCGGTGAAGTCCGTGGTCGCGGCGACCTCGGCCACCACGGTGGTCACGGCCGAGGCGATCTCGCCCGCGTCCGACGGCGTCGGGTTCGCGAAGTCGATGATCGTCGTCTTCGCCGACGGGTCCTCGAGCCGCAGGGTGCGGGCGAGCCCGGCGGCGCCGTAGCCGTGGTGGACGACCACGAACCGCGTGCCGTTGGGGGCGGCCATGACCGCGCGGCCGGCGTCGAGGAACAGGCCGACGTGGCTGGAGTCGCAGTCCGCCGGCAGGCAGAGCAGCACCCCGTCACCGGCACCGGACTTGGCCAGCGCTGCCCGCAGCGGTTCGGCCAGCGGGTGCCGAGGCGTCGCGAAGACCTGCCACTCGGCGTTGCCGGCCCCCGGGGTGAGGTCCGCGGTGGGCCGCGGCGCGGGCACGTACTCGACCGCGAACGGCCGGACCCACGGCCCGACGCCCGGGGCCTCGCCGACCTGGGTGTCGGTCGGCTTCGCCGTCTGCGCCAGCTCGTCGATCATCTCGGCGAGCTCACCGAGGCACACCGTCGCGAAGTTCGGCATGCCTTCCAGCGCCGGACGGCCCAGCGCCCGGGTGACGTCGTTGACCAGCTGCCCGACCGTGATCGACGACAGGTGCAGGTCGTCGAGCGGGTGGGTGTCGGCGGTGACGGTCTCCAGCGGCAGCTCGACGCGCTCGGCGGCGAGCTTGCGCAGCAGGTCGAGCGTGGAACTGCCGTCGGTGTCGGCGGCGGCGTCCGCCTCGGCGGCCTGCGCCTTCTCCGCGGCCAGCTCGGCGGCCAGCTCGCTGTCGATCGACGGAGCCGCTTCGCAGGGGCTGGCGAGGAAGTTGAACTGGCCGTCGGCGGGCAGGGCCCGGACGACGCGGCCCTCGAACAGCGCCTCCACCGACAGCTGCGCGCCGAGCGCGAACGCCGCACCGACGACCCGCAGCAGCGCCTGCAGCGACGCGTTGTCCGTGTCGATCGCGAGCACCGGCGTCTCCGGGGCGATCTCCTCGAACAGCCCGGTCAGCACCCGGCCGGGGCCGACCTCGACCACCAGGTCGCTGCGCTCGGCCACCTTGGCGGCGGCCTCGCGGAAGCGGACCGGCAGCACGATCTGGTCGCGCAGCAGCTCGGGCAGGTTCTCCGCGGCGTGCAGGACGTCGCCGCTGACGGTGGAGACGACCGGCCGCTCCAGCCGCGAGAAGGTGAATTCGCCCAGCTGCTCGGTCATCGCGTTCGCGGCGGGCTCGACCGCCGGCGAGTGGAACGCGTGCGAGACCTTGATCCGGGTCGCACCGACGCCCTGGGCCTTGGCCCGGGCGACGATCCGGTCGATCGACGCGGCCGGGCCGGAGATCACGGTCTGCTCGGGCGCGTTGTAGCCGGCGATGACGACGTCGTCGCCGAGGCCGAGTTCTTCGACGCGGCCGGGCGAAGCGGCGATCCCGGCCATCGCGCCGGTCCCGTCGCCGGTCGTCGTGGCCATCACCTTGCCGCGGACCTTCGCCAGCTCGAGCAGCCCGCGCTCGTCGAGCGCGCCGCCCCAGTGCAGCGCGGTCAGCTCGCCGAGGCTGTGCCCGGTGGCGGTCGACGCCTCGATGCCGAACGAACGCAGCACCCGCAGCGCGGCCAGCGAACCGGTGACGATCCGGGGCTGCGCCACCTCGGTGGCGACCTGGTCGCCCGCGGCCGGCAGCGCGGCGGCGCGGTAGATCTCGTCGGCCACCGCGAACCGGCGGCGCAGCGCGCTGTCACCGCCGCGGCCGGAGCCCTGGCCGGGGAACAGGTAGCCGATCTTCGGCGCGGAGGTGCGGCTGCTCGCGAAGATGCCGTCGGCGCTTTCGAAGACCGAGTCACCCGATTCGAGCTGCTCGAGGAGCTTGGTGAGCTTCCGCTCCGCCTGCTCCGGGTTGCCCGCGACCACCGCGGCGCGCACCGGCTTGCCCGAAAGCTCCTTCGCCAGCGACCCGGCGAGGTCGGTCAGCTCGGCGAACGACAGCTTCGGCACGACCTCCAGCGCCGCCGCGATGTTCCCGCGCAGGGTCGCGACGTCGTCGGCGTCGAACAGCAGCAGCTCGGCGTCCTGCCGGCCGGCGACCAGCGTCCTGGCCCGCTCGTCGAGCTCGCGGCGGCGGGCCGCGGTCGGCGCCTCGGTGACCGTGACGTGGGAGTTGATGCCGCCGAAGCCCATCGCGGAGACACCCGCGCGGACCGGCTGGTCCACCGGCCAGAGCGCCGCGTCACGCGGGACGTACATCCGCGCCGACGTCCCGGTGAGCGACTCGTGGGGGTCGTAGTGCCCGGTGGCGGGCGGGATGACCTGGTGGTAGACCGCCAGGGTCGCCTTGATCAGGCCGGCGACACCCGCCGCGGCCTTCGTGTGGCCGATGTTGCCCTTGATCGTCGACAGCGCGGCCTGCTTGGCCAGCGGGTCGGCGTCGCGCCGGGCGGTGGACAGCGCCTCGATCTCGGTGGCGTCGCCGAGCGCGGTGCCGGTGCCGTGGCCCTCGAAGTAGGAGACGGTCTCGACGCCGTAGCCCGCGCGGTCGTAGGCGCGCTTGAGGGCCAGCCGGTGCCCGGCCGCCTCGGGCCGGGTGATGCCACCCTTGCCGTCGGAGGAGACGCCCCAGCCGCCGATGGATGCGTAGATCCGCTTGCCCTGCTCGAGCGCGTCGCTCTCGCGCATCAGGACCAGCATGCCCGAGCCCTCGCCGGGCCAGAAGCCGTTGGAGTCGGCGTCGTAGACCTTCATCTCGCGCTTGGCCAGCGCGCCGGTCTTCGCGAAGCCGATCACCTCGAACGGGTCGATCGAGAGGTCGACACCGCCGGCGATGGCGAGGTCGAGGTCGCCCTGGGCGAGCGCGTTGGCCGCGGTCACCACCGACAGCAGCGAGGACGAGCAGGCGCCGTCGACGGTGTAGCCGCCGCCGGCGAAGTCGAAGTAGTTGCAGACGCGGCCAGCGATGGTGTTCGCCAGGCCACCGGCGAGGGTGTCCTCGTTGATCTCCGGGAACGGCTCCTTGTACTGGACTTCGAGCTCACGCAGGAAGCTCGCGGTGTCCTCGTCCTCCCAGCCGCGGGCGGTCAGCGCCGCGGCGACCGTGCGGCGCACGTACGGCCAGCGCAGCCGCATGATGTTGGCGCGGGAGAACTCGCCGGTGAGGCTGTTGCCGATGACGACACCGGTGGTCGTCTTCGGGGCTCCGTCACCGTCGCCGAACCCGGCGTCCGCGAGCGCCTGCGCGGCGACCTCGAGGGCCAGCCAGTGCGTCGTGTCGGTCGCCCGGAACGTGCTGCCGGCGACCTTGTGCGCCACCCGGTCGAACTCGTAGTCCCGCAGCACGGCCGCCTTCTGCGCGTAGAAGCGGTCCGGCGCCTTGGGGTCGGGCGAGTAGTAGTCCGCCCGGTTCATCCGTTCGTCCGGGAGCCTGCGGAACGCCCGGCGCCCGGCCAGCACGTTTTCCCAGAGCTCCTCCGGAGAACTCGCGTCGGGGTACCGGAGACCGATACCGACGATCGAAATCCGCTCTACGCTCATGCCACCGCACTCCCACTGGCTCTCGAGCCCCGTATCACCGGAACCTTCAGGTCCCCGCTGTCCTCCGGAACGGGATCGGGGTCCCGCTCCGGTCTTCGGTCTTCGCCGCCGGGCGGTGCGCCTTCGCCACCACCCGGTGCCCGATCCGCCGGGCCGTCCGCTCCAGCATCTCCCGGGCGGTCCGGACCGTCTTCTCTCTTCCTGCCCGCGCGCCGCACCTGCGCACGCTCGGACATGCCGCCACTACTGTCTACAAAGGATTGTCAGACGCGGAACTGGCCGGGACGACGTCCTTCGCCCGCCGGCCCGCGGTAGGCCTGGGCGATGTCGAGCCACTGGTCGGCCAGCGTGCCCTTCGCCCGCACGTCGAGGTCGTAGCGGTGCCGCCGCCGGGTGACGAGCAGGCAGAAGTCCTCGGCGCTGCCGCTGATCCGCTGCTCGGCGTCGGCGGGCCCGAACGTCCAGAGCGCGCCCGACGGCGCGGTGAGCTCGAACCGGAACTCCTCCGACGGCGGCGTCAGGTTCCGCGCCTCGTAGCCGAAGTCGCGGACCCGCACGGCGAACCCGGCGAGGTGCCGGATCCGGTCGGTGCGCTCGGGGCGCACGCCCAGCGCGTCGGCGATGTCCTGGCCGTGCCCGAACAGCTCCATCATCCCGGCGCAGGCCAGCACGTACGGCGGCAGCGGGTTCACCAGCCACGGCACCAGCTGGTCGCCCGGCACGGCCGCGAGGGCCTTGATCCCGGCGTCCCGCTCGGCCCGCCAGCGCGTCAGCAGCACCTCGGCCGGGTCGTGGACGTACTCCTGCAGCGCGCCTTCTACCGCCTTTTCGAAGCCGACCGACGCAAGCGACTTCGTCATCGCCACGAACGCCTCCGGCTGCGCCGCCGACAGGCCGGCGATGCGGAAGATGAAGGCGAGGTGCCCGATCTGGTGCCGGACGCACCAGCCCGGCGCGGGGGTCGGCATGTCCCAGCCGTGCTCGGCGAGGCCCGCGACCAGCGCATCGACCTCCGCAGCCTCGGCGGTCAGGTCGGCGATCACGCCCCTGGTGTCAGTCACCCGTCTGTCCTTTCCCGGAATGCGACGTCTTTGCGTGGGCCGGCGGCCGCCGCGGGTGGCGGGTGGGGGAGCCACCGCGCGGCGCGGCCGCCGGCCGAGCGGGCCGGCCGCCGCGCGGGGCAGCGGCGCGAACCGGGTGGTGAGGGTGTGTCCCGGTGCTGCGCGCCCCGGCGGGGCCGTCCGACCTTTCGATCATCACCCGCGCCGACCTGCGCGGTCTTCTCTTCACGCGCGGTGCGCCAGCCGGTCACCGGCCGCCACGGCCGCGGTGAGAGCGGCCCACGAGACCAGCTCCACCAGGCCGCGATCGTCCGTCCTTTCCGGACGGACGGCGGCGACGTCCGCCGCGCCGATCCGGTACGCCGCCTTGGCGGTGAGCAGCGCCAGCCGTCCCGCGGCCCGCTCCTCCACCGGCAGCTCGCCGAGCACCGGCTCGAGCCAGGCCCGGCTCAGCCCGGGCGGTTTCCCGTCCCAGTCCTTGACTTCCCGGCGGACGAGGTCCCGCACGCGCGAGGGCACCGAGCGTTCCCCGGCCGCCTCCACGGCCGCCGTGGCGCGCGCGAAGGCGTCTTCGAGCGGGCCGGCCGGTGCGTCACCGGGCACGGCGGGCAGGAACCCCAGCGCCTCCCCGGCGGGCGGTGCGTCCCCCGGCTTGAGCAGGAAACCCAGCACCGCCTTGGCTTTCTCCCGCGCCCGCGGCGGCACCCGCTCCGGCAGCGGCGACGGGCCGAGGAACACGCTGACCACCCGGTTGAGGTAGTGGAACGCGACGGCCACCGCGGTGAACTCCGCCGCGGTGGCGGCGGGCACGTCCGCGGGCAGCGCGCCCTCGCCTCGCGCCCACAGCGCCAGGGCCCGCGTCTCGCGGTCCTGGATGGCGCCGGCGTCGCCGCCCTCGATGGCCGCGGCGGCGTCCGGCTCGCCCAGCGAGCCGAGCGCCATCCCGTGCACCTCGACGCAGTACGGGCACGAGTTCGCCGCCGACACCGCGGCCGCGACGACCTCCTTGTCCGCCCGGCTCCCGGTCCCGGCCGCGACCAGCGACTCCCGCAGCACCAGCCACGCCGCGGCGAGCACCTCGGGGGCCGCCGAGTGCAGCGCGATCGGCGGGGCGAGCATCCCGAAGTCCCGTTCCACCTGCCGGTAGACGTCCTTCACCAGCCCCCGCGCCTGCCGCGGCCGCACCACATCGACGTACTTCACCTCCCGCAGCGTCCGCCGCAACGCAACCCGCACCACTCCCGGCGCCATACTTCCTCCTCAAACCACCGAACTCACGTGCTGGCAAACGGAACTCGCGTGATCAGAGCCGTAACTCACGTGCTTGGAGCCGTACCGCGTCCGATCACGCGAGTTACGGCTTCAATCACGCGAGATCCGTCCCCGATCACGCGAGTTCGCTTTTGCGGTGCGTCAGTTTCCGGCGACCAGGTCCAGTTTGGAGACCGCGCGGCGGCCGGTGATCGAGCCGTCGGGGGCCGGGGCGCCGTACTTGACGTCGACGCCGCGGGCCTGCAGCTCCCGGACGATGCCCGGGATCGAACGCTCGGCCAGCGCGGCGATGGTCATCGCCGGGTTGACCGTCAACGCACCCGGCACCGACGCGCTGTCGGTGACGAAGATGCCCGGGTGGTTGCGCAGCTCGTGGTTCGGGTGCAGCGCGGACGTCGCCGGGTCGTCCCCGATCCGGCAGGACGCCAGCGGGTGCACCGTGTACGCCCCGACGACGTCGTTCGTCCAGGGGGCGACGCGAGCCAGGCCGTCCTTCTCGATGATCGCCTTGCAGTCCGCGTCCGCGAGCGCCCAGCCGTGGCGGGTGTTCTCGGTCGGGTCGTAGCGCAGCGAACCGCGGCCGAGCATCTGCTGCGAGATCCGGTAGGCGTTACCGGTCGGCGGCGGCGTGCCGAAGACGCCTTCGTTGTCGTCCTCGGTCATCAGGAAGATCGTCAGCCAGTTGGCCCACTGCTTGAGGATCTCCTTCTTCTCCGCCCCGAACCAGCGCGGCTCCTCGCCGCCGGGCACCTGGGCGAGGATGGTGCCCAGGCCCGGCGGGAAGTACAGCTGCTCCAGCGAGTACCGCTCGTACTCCGGCAGCGACCCGTCGAGCTTGTCCCAGTTCGCCACGGTCGGGCCCTTGCCGATGTGGTTGGCCGAGTACACCGGACCGTCCTCACGGGACAGTCCCAGCACCTCGCGGACGCGGTCCTCGTCGATGATCGCGGTGTTCAGCCGCTCGCCGTTGCCGGAGAAGTACCGGCCGACGCCGTGCGGCATCTCGCCCAGCGCCGCCTCCGAGCGCTGCAGGATCACCGGGGTGGCCCCGGCGCCGGCGGCGATGATGACGACCTTCGCCTCGATCACGCCGCTGCCGGTGTGGATCCGGTAGTCCTCGTCGTCGACGATGTCGAAGTGGACGCGGTAGCTGCCGTCCTCGGTGCGTTCGAGCCGCTGGACCTCGTGCAGCGGCCGGATCTGCGCGCCGTGTGACAGGGCCGCGGGCAGGTAGTTCGTCAGCATCGACCGCTTGGCGTCGAACTTGCAGCCCGCCATCATGAAGTTGCAGTTGACGCAGGTCGCGTTGTCGACGGCGACCGGCGCCGGGTTGGCGGTCCGCCCGGAGTGGTTGCAGGCCGCGGCCCACAGCCCACCGGCGTAGGAGACGTCGCTCCAGTCCTGTTTGGACACCGGGATCGACTCGTCGACGCGGTCGTACCACGGCTCCAGCGTGTCACGGGAAATGACCGAAGGCCACATCCGGCGCCCGATGCTGCCGTGGCGTTCGAAGACGAACCGGGGCGCCCGCGGCATCGCGGCGAAGTACACCACGCTGCCGCCGCCGACGCAGTTGCCGCCGAGCACGCTCATCCCGTCGCCGACGACGAAGTCGAACGCGCGGGTGTAGGACGAGCCGAGCAGGTAGTCGTGCTCGAAGTCGTCGGCCGCCAGCCACGGCCCGCGCTCCAGCACGGTCACCTTGGCCCCGCCGGCGGCGAGGTGGTAGGCCGGGATGGACCCGCCGAAACCACTGCCGACGATGACGACGTCGGTCTTGTCGATGGCACTCATGCCGGGCTCCCGGAGGCAGTCGTGTCGGGGTGGAGTTCGGCCAGCTTGCGGCCGTAGCCGTACTTCGGGAACCGCCAGAACCCGTCCGCGTCCGGCGGCGTGTACCCCAGCGCCAGCAGGCCGGGGTGGCCGTCGCGGATGGCTTCGGCGGTGTGCAGGTGCGCGGCGCTGTCGAAGGCCATGTTGCAGAACAGCGCGAGGCTGACCCAGCCGTCCTTCTCCGGGTGCCCCGGCGTGGTCAGCCGGTTGACCAGCTCGCGGCGGTGCTCGTACGGCAGCGCGACGAACGGCGGGACGTCGTGGTCGAGCTCCAGCTCCACCTCGCCCGCGTAGGCCTTCGCGTGGTCGTTGAGCGACTGCGCGAGGTAGGGCAGCCCGGCCGTGACGCCGGTCGCGTCGAAGTTCAGCAGGTCGAGCGCGCCCGCCGCCACCGAGCCGGGGCCGGGCGCGGCCCCGGCGATCGCCCGGTCCTCGGGGGACCGCTTCTCCCCCGGGACGATCGTGTCCGCGTAGGCCTCGAGGGTCATGTTCTTGAAGCGTTCTTCTTCGGTGGCCTCGGCTTGCACCGGCCTACCTCCTCATCGAAATGTCCACAGTGAACTCAGGCGGCTTCGGACCGCCGCAGCCGTTCCCGGCGGTGCACCGTCATCGGCAGCCCGCCGCGCACCCGCAGCGAGAGCATCGCCTCGGGTTCGACGACCTTGCCCGGCACCTTGCGCAGCTCCAGGTCGCGCGCGGCCATGGCGAGCACGAACACCGCCTCCATCACCCCGAGGCTGTTGCCGATGCAGAACCTCGGCCCGGCCCCGAAGGGCAGGTAGGCGTACCGCGGCGGCCGCTCCGCGGCGGTGAACCGCCCCGGGTCGAAGCGCTCCGGGTCGGTCCAGAACTCCGGGTGCCGGTGCAGCGTGTAGGGCACGACGACGACGTCGGAGCCGGCCGGCACGTGGTACCCGCCGATCTCGTCGTCGGCCTGGGCGATCCGCGGCAGCAGCCACACCGGCGGGTACAGCCGCATGACCTCCTCGACCACCGCGACGGTGAAGGTCAGCTTCCGCAGGTCCTCGTGCTCGGGCAGCCGGTCGCCGAGCACCTCGGCGGCCTCGGCGTGCAGCCGCTCGCCGACCTCGGGGTGCTCGTCGATCAGGTGGAACGCCCACCCGAGCGTGCTCGCCGTGGTCTCGTGGCCGGCCAGCAGCAGGGTGATGAGCTCGTCGCGCATCCGCTCGCGCGTCGCGCCCTGCTCGGACCCGGACGCGATCAGCCGGGACAGCACGTCCTCGCCGTTCTCGACCGGGTTCGCCAGCCGCTGCTCGACGAGCTCGTCGGCGATCCGGCGCAGGTCGTCGCGGGCGGTGCGGAAGTGCAGCTGCTTCTTGAGCGGTACCCACTGCGGGACCATGCTCAGCGTGACCGCCTCGAACATGGCCTGGTCCTGCACGGCTTCGAACGAGTGACCCAGCGTCTCGTAGCCGCCGAGCTCGGCGTCGAGCAGCGTCTTGCCGAGCACGCCGAGGGTCAGCCCGGTCATCTCGTGCAGGATCTCGACCGGGCCGTCGTGCGCGGCCAGCCGCTTGACCAGACCGTCCACTTCGGACGCGACCACGGCGGCCTGCCGCGAGATCCGCTTGGGCTGGAACACCGGCTGGATGGTCCGGCGCTGCTTCTTCCAGGTGTCCCCGTCGCTGGTCAGCAGGCCGTCGCCGAGTGCGCGGCGGGCCTCCTGCAGGCCGATCCCCTTGTGGTAGTTCGCCGCGTTGTCCGCGAGCACGTGCTTGGCCAGGTCGGGGTGGTTGACCAGGTACATCGCCTTCGGTCCGATGGCGATGCGGACGACGTCGCCGTAGGTCTCGGCGTTGTCGCCCATGAGCGCGAGCCGGTCGGTGAAGAGCTGCTTCAGCAACCGGAACGTCGCCCGGCGCGGCGGCCCGGGCGGCGCGGTGCGCGCCGCCCGGGCCTCGTCCGAAGGACCGGTCATGCCGCGACAGCCCCGGGCTTCTCGTCGCCGGACGGCGGTGCCGACGCGAGTTCCAGCTTGGCCTTCTGCGCGGCCTGGTCGGCCTCGAACCTGATCCGGGCCTTGTTCGAGAAGTGCAGGCCCCACAGGAACATCCCGCGGATCAGGCAGACGGTCGCGGTGGCCAGGAACAGCCCGTAGGCCACGTGCACGGCGGTGAAGAAGCCGTACGCGAGCGCCACGCCGGACCCGAAGAGGAACTGCGAAGCCGGCTTCGACGGCGACGTGCCCGGGTCGGTCACCATGTAGTTGGTGTAGAGCACGAACGCGACGCCGGTGCCCATCGCCAGCGCGCCGGGGATCGACGTGCCGAAGAGCCAGCCGCGGACGAAGGCCTGGACGACGAAGAAGCTCAGCCAGCCCGCGATCAGCCACATCCGGTTGGTCAGCATCGCGTTGAGCACCGTGCCCGACGCGAGGATGATGCCGACGATCAGCCAGCCGCCCCAGGTGGGGATCTGCTCGGTGAAGTGGTACGGCGGGGCGATGCTGGCCCACGGGAACACGAGCAGGATGATCGTGATGCCGAAGTTCGACGGGTTCATGTAGTGCCGCATGCGGCCGTACACCGGCGCCTGCAGGATCCACTTGGTGCCGACCGCGACGGCGACACCGAACATCATCACCAGGATCTGGTCGTTGACGTAGGTCAGCATGTTGAGGGCCAGGCCGGTGATGTGCGCCGGCAGGAGGAACTCCGCCAGGCCCTTGAACCCGTTGCCGCGGAACCGGACGGCGCGGTGCGTGACGCGGGCGTTGATGATCTCGAGGGCGATCTCCGTGGTGTACGCGGTCGCCAGCGCGACGAACGGGTACAGCCACGGCTGCTCGAAGCCGAGCACGGTGTAGCCGACGATGTTGAAGATCGTGATCGAGATCGCGAAGCGCCGCAACGCGGTGATGACCTTGTTGGTCCGCTTCGGCGGCGCACTGTCCACCTTGGTCAGAGTCGGGGTGGTCATGTCACATCGCTTCCTTCGCCGTGGAGCCGAGCTGGTACATGTGGCAACCGGGTTCGAGCTTCAGGTTCTGCGTCCGCAGCTGCCCGTCCCGGTCGCGCCACTGCAGGTGCACGTCGAGCGGGCCCTTGACGTCGTGCCCGAGGCCGATCTGGACGTCGAAGCTGCGCCGTCCGGCCTCACCGCTGCTGCCGTCGACCCGGCCGAGGTACTTCTTGCCGTCCGAGGTCGTCACGGTGACCTGGGCGCCGATCGCGGGCGTGCCGGCCGCGGGCAGCGGGCCGGGCGCCACCGGGGCGTCGGTGCTCAGCTTCAGCTGCAGGTACTTGCCGGGGTTCGGGCTGTCGTTGTGGTAGAAGATCGGCTGCTCCCACTGCCGCGCCACGGCGAACTCGGGCAGGCCGTCGCCGTCGGTGTCACCGACCGCGATGCCACGGGTGGGCACCGGCACCGCCAGGCCGAGCTTCGGCGCGAGGTCGGCGTACCGGCCGTCGGCGCTCTTCACGAAGAAGTGCAGCGTCTGGTCGCCACCGATGTCGTCACCGGCCTTGGCGTTCGGCCACCACAGCGGGTTGGACAGCAGGCCGTCGTGCGCGGTGGCGATCTCCTGGAGGTTCGGCCAGCGGTTGACCTGGCCCTTGACGAACCCGGTCGCCTGCGCGATCTGGTTCTCGCCGCTGTTGTTGAAGTCCTGGATCTTGACGTCCCAGCCCCAGCCGGACCACGCCGTGCCGTGCTCGGCGCTGTCGTCGTGGAACGGCGCGACGCCGTCCTTCAGCTGCTTGGTCAGGTCCGCGGTGTCCTTGGCCTTGTTCATGAACTGGAAGTTCGACTCCTCGATGCCCCACGACGTCGTGATGTTGCTGACGAACATGTCGTAGAGGCCGTCGTGGTTCAGGTCGCCGAAGTCGACGCCCATGCCCTTGAAGGAGTCGTGGCCCAGCACCTTCGACTTCGGGTCGTCGATCCCGCGGACGCCGGCGACCTCGGCGAGCTCGATCTTGCCCGGCGTCGACTTGTTGTACAGCAGGTGGTCGTGGCCGAAGTCGTTGGCGATGTAGAGCTCCGGCAGGTTGTCGCCGTCGATGTCGGTGGCACTGGAGGCCAGCGTCCAGCCGAAGCGCGCGCTCTCCGGGATGCCCTGGGAGGCGTCGACGTACTTGGCGCTCGGGTCCGCCCCGGAGGTGGCCCCGGTCCAGCGGTAGATGTACTTTTCGCCCGAGTTCACCGCGTGCGACATCGACTGGTTCAGCGTGATGCCGCCGTCGGCGGTCGGGTCCAGGACCTTGCTGTCCGGGAAGTAGTTCCCGACGAAGACGTCGACGTGCCCGTCGCCGTCGAAGTCGCCGATGGTCACGGAGTCGGTGTTCCACAGCGGGCCGCTGTACTTGCCGTCGGCGCCGCGGTGGTTGCCCGCCACCAGCTCGGTCGGCTGGAACGCCGAGGCGTCGAACTTGGTGGCGGTGGCCTTCTGCAGGAACAGGACCGGGGTGCGGCCCCAGTAGTAGGCCAGGATGTCGGTCCGGCCGTCTTCGTTGTAGTCACCGGGGACGCAGCCCATCGGGGCCATGTAGTCCCACGTCGGCAGGGCCGGCGCCGGGTCGAGCGCGAAGGGGGCGTAGCGCGGGCCCGAGTCCGGCGTCGGCGTGACGACGACCTGGTCGCTGCGCGGGTCGACGAGGCAGAGGTCGTTGGGCTTGCCGCTGCCGCTGATGTCGTTGATGGCGATCGCGGCACCGACCGAGGAGATCCAGGCCGCGATCTTCTCGTACTCCTTGTTCACCGTCCGGATCGACTGCGACTTCGTCGCCGCGGGCAGCGCGATCGTCATCGGGGTGAAGTGGAACTTGTCCGCCATCGTGTCCTGCTCGGCGGCCGAGACACTGGGCAGGCGCGCGACCAGGAACAGGCCGAGGATCAGCGCCAGCGCCACGATGCCCGCCAGCTGCCTGCGCAGCCAGCCGAAGGTCGCGGTCATTTGTTCTTCCCTCCGTGGGTCAGCACTTCTTCGGCGATCCGCTGCCGCCAGGTTTCGAACGCCGGGACGTCGTCACCGTCGACGACGACGGCCGGCCGGACCTCTTGGGTGATGGCCGCGGCGCGTTCGGCGGACATGCCGCAGATCGCGCGGGCCGCCATCTCGGTCTCCGGGATCATCAGGCCCGAGCGCACCCGGCACTCGGAGGCGAAGGCGCTGCCCTGCGCCAGCTGCCCGTGGTGGATCCCGGCGCGGTCGACCAGCTCCGCCAGCTCGTCGGCGGTGACGCCGCACGCGTAGGTCGAGGCCAGCCCCACCCCGGCGTACAGGTCGCCGTGGCGGGACTCGGGGAACTCTTCGATCGTCTTGGCGACCAGTTCGACGTCGGTGCCGCAGATGAACCACAGCGCGCGGCCGATGCCCTGGTCGATGGCCCGCAGCGCGTAGCCGTCGTAGCGCCGGTCGGGCCAGGAGAAGCCCGGCTCCTGGTACTGCTGCTTGATGTAGGAGTCGGTCTTGAAGTACGCCTGGTGGAACCCGTACCCGTCCAGGACCAGCCAGCGCAGCAGCGGGTCGAAGGCCGAGGCCTTCGGCCAGGCGAACCGCGGGAGCCGGCACATGGCCCAGCCGACCCCGACGTAGATGATGTAGTCGTGCTTCTCGCCGGGGCCGGCCAGGAAGTCGGCGACGTTCGTGCTCTTGCCGAACGGCAGCCCGTCGAGCACGCCGTAGCCCATTCCCGCGCCTTCGTAGGCGAACCCGCGGAATTGCGTCGGGATCTCTTCGAGCCATTCTTCGGCTTGCTCGACCGAACGCGCTTCGACCGCGTGCGCGTACCCGAGGAGGAATTTCTCGCCGACCGTCTCGAGCCGTTCTTGAGCGGCTGGGCTCTTCCGGTGGAAACCCCGCTTCTCCAGCGTAGTCTCCGAGACATCTGGTGTCAGGATACGGCGTCTGAGCGCACGCCAACCATTGCCCAACGCACTCTCCCCCTTACGGGTCGGATGGTCCGGATCTTCCCTTATACGGTCACAGATTCGCTGGTCAGCGCTCTACTCCACGTTTGCGTGCAGATCGGCGCGCGAATGCGGAATCGGTCTCAGCCCGCCTGGCGCCGGGCGGTGGGGGCGAATTCGTCCCGGATCCGCTGGCGCCACAGTTCGTAGGCCGGGTCCGGCCCGTCCTCGCCGTCGGCCCGCTCGGTGCGGTCCGCGAGGTTCTGCGCGCCCTGCACCGACAGGTCGGTGAGCACACCGGCCGCGAGGTGGGTGTGGGCCGGGACGTAGGAGGAGTAGGTGCGGGCCTTCACCGCGAAGATCACGCCCAGCGCGAGTTCGTCGTAGTACTCCCCGGCCAGCCGGCGCAGCTTGCCGAGGCCGGGCTGGTCGCTGCCGCCGGCGAAGGTCGCCGCGAGCCCCACCCCGCTCCACAGGTCCGCCCGCCGGTGCTCGGGGAACTTCCCGACCGCGGCCGCCGCGGCCTCGGGGTTGCCGCCGTTGATGAACCACAGCGCGCGGCCGACCCCCTGGTCGAAGGCGCGGCCGAAGTACTCCGGACGGCCCGCCCAGGGGTAGGGCACCGGGTCGGCCTGTTCGCCGACCCACTTGTCCGTGTCGAAGTAGGCGCGGTCGAAGCCGTAGCCGTCGACGGCGAGCCAGCTCATCACCGGGTGGTAGGCCACCCCGGTCAGCTCGGGCAGGATGTTCTTCCACAGTGGACGCGGCAGCCGCGCCATGGCGAAGCCGATCCCGATGTAGGTGAGGAAGATGTGCGGGCGGCCCGGCCCTTCGAGCAGCTCGCGCGTGCGGTCCCGGCCACCGCCGGGCATGGCGTCGAGGATCGTGTAGCCCATTGTGGCGCCCTCGTAGGCGAACCCGCGCTGCTCCGGCTCGATCAGCGCCAGCCGGCGCTCGATCTCCCAAAGCGATGCGCCTTCGATGGCCCATTCGAACCCGCACACCACCGCCTGCGGCACCGCCTCCAGCCGGGCCGTCGCATCGGTGTGGGTGACCGGGAAGCCGCGTTCGGCGAACCCGACCGAGGCGAGCGAAGGAGCGAGGAACCGCTTGCGGAGGACTCCGATGACGGTCGACATCGTGGTGATCCTTACTGTGACAACGCGTGGGCGGGATCAGGCGACGGCGCGCAGGTGCGGCCGCTGGGCGGCGAGCATCCGCTGGGTGAAGGGCGACTGCTTCGACGCCAGCGTGATCGCGATCGGCGCGTCGGTGGGCGCCGGGGCACGCAGGCCGATCCGGCCGGTCGACTGGCCGTACGGCGACACCTGGACGGCCGAGTAGCCGATCGAGAACTGCGGCCCGGCGACGCCGGGGCGGTGCTGCGCCACCGCGATCGCGGTCCACCGGCCGGCGGGCACGCCGTGGATGGCCAGCTCGCCCGAGGTCATGTTCGCCATGCCGCCGAAGGCGACCGGGCCGCACTGGGGCACCGGGTCGGCGAACAGCCCGACCAGGGTGTCGGCGGGCGCCGAGCCGTGGGGCATGTCCAGCTGCAGCGACAGCACGCCGGTGCCGGTCTGCAGCGAGGCGCAGCTGCGGCCGGCCGCGCGCAGCGTCCGCAGCGGCGGGAGCCGCTGGAAGGTCGGCGAGATCGCCACGAGCAGCTCGGCGACCTGCGGCTCCCGGTACTGCGTCGGCGTCATGCCGACCGCACGCGAGAACCGGCTCGTGAAGGTGCCGACGCTGCTGTAGCCGACGCTGCACACGATGTCGGAGACGTTCAGCGACGTCGTCAGCAGCAGCCTCTTCGCCTCGAACAGGCGCACGGCGGTGAGGAAGCGGCCGGGGGTCACCCCGGTCGCCTCGGCGAACATCCGGGAGAAGTGGAACCGGCTGACGAACACCTCCGACGCCAGCGCCGCGAGCGTGATCGGCTCGAAGTACCGCTCCTGGATGGAAGAGATCGCTTGCAGCACCGCGGGACGGACCGACTTCTCCACTCGCTCGAGCGCCGGTCCGCGGGGCGGCTCGCCGAACTCGCTGTCGTTCCCGACAGCTGCAACAGAGCGCAACATCATCAGCCCAATCCTCGATTTTCCCCGATGGCAGTTCTCCTGCTGCCAGGGAAGACGCCGTGCCTTGCAGATCGATTGACGAGCGATCGAGGAATCCGCGCCGGTCCGGCCGGTTGTCCGTGCGGTACCCGTCCGGTGCGGACGTTCCACCCGGGACTGTCCGTGTGGAACGCACGGACGGCGCGTGCCCGACACCCGCGGGCTTGATCGGCGGCGGTCCGGCGGAAGCCGCCCTTGGTCCGTTCCAGCGACGCCCTCGAGCGGACCTTGCGCAGGTTGGGCCGGATGGCCCACCGTGCACGGCGCACGGCGTGAACCTGCGGAACGCATGCCGGCACGGGGCAAACGCACGTCGAGTCTGGTGGGCGGTTCACTGGCCGCCGGGACGGCACTCTGTCACATTCGGATAGGAGCCCGGAGTTCGGCCGTCCACCGACCCGCGCGGCACGAACTGGGGAGCGCGAGGACGCATTGATGATGCTGGAGGCCTACCATGTACTCCGAACAGCGGCGAACCGACGAGCCGGACGACGGCGGGGTGCGCTTCACCGTACTGGGTCCGTTGGAAGTTCTGCGTGACGGCGTCGACTACGCCCCGACCACGCCGAAGGTCCTCCAGCTGCTCGCCGTGCTCGTGATGCGCCCGGGCAAGATGGTACACATCGACACCCTGATCCGGGAGCTGTGGTCGGACAACCCGCCCCGGACGGTGCGCACCACCCTGCACACCTACGTCTACCACCTCCGCCGGTGCATCGACCAGAACGCGCTGGCCGCCGACGGCGAGAAGATGCTGGCCACCAAGCAGTCCGGCTACACCTTCTACATCGATCCGTCCCAAGTGGACACCTACCGGTTCATCCGGCTGCAGCAGCTCGGCCACGAGCACCAGGACAACGGCGACCACGCCGCGGCCGCCGACGCCTACCGCGCGGCGCTGGACCTCTGGTCCGGGCCGCCGCTGGCCAACGTCTACTGTGGACCGATCCTGTCCGCCTACCGCACCGAACTGCTCGAGCAGCGGCGCAGCGTGCTGCACCTGCGCATCGAAGCGGAGATCACCAGCGGCAGGCACCGCGAGCTGATCGGCGAGCTGCGGTCGCTGGCCACCAGCAGCCCGCTCGACGAGGCGCTGCACGGCCAGCTGATGCGCGTGCTGGGCCGCAGCGGACGGCGGTCCGACGCCATGGCCGTCTACCGCAGGCTCCGCTCGCGGCTGGCCGGCGAACTGGGCGTCGAACCCTGTGACGACCTGCAGCTGCTGCACCGGGAGCTGATCTCCGAAGGTGACCACCGCTGACCCGTGCCACCGCTTCCCCGGCTCCGGCCGAACTGTCGCATCGCCCGAGAAAGAAGTGAGGAACGTTCGATGCCCGCTCCCAACACCCGCGCCTACGGTCAGTTCTGCGGTCTCGCCCGTGCGCTCGAGATCGTCGGCGAGCGCTGGTCGCTGCTGATCGTCCGCGACCTGGTGCTCGGCCCGAAGCGCTACGACGAACTGCAGGCCGGCCTGCCCAAGATCCCGCCGTCCATCCTGTCCGCGCGGCTCAACGAGCTGGAGGCCACCGGCGTGCTCCGCCGCCGCGTCCGCGCGGAGCTCGACGCGGGCCTGGTCTACGAGCTGACCCAGTACGGCAGCGAGCTCGACCACATCCTGCTCGACCTCGGGCTGTGGGGCGCCCGCTCGCTGCACCAGCCGGGCCCGGACGACGTGTTCACCCTCGACTCGGCGATCCTCTCGCTGTACACGACGTTCCACGCGGACGTCGCCGAGGGCGTCCAGATCAACTACGAGATCCGCTACGGCGACCGCATGATCGTCCACGCGCTGGTCGAGGACGGCGTGGTCAAGGTCGGCGAGGGCCGGTTCGCCGGCGCGGACCTGGTGATCAAGGCCGCGAGCGGCGCGGCGCTGCTGGACGTGATGAGCGGCCAGGTCCCGGCCGCGGAGGCCATCCGCGCGGGCAAGCTGTCGATCGAGGGCGAGGTGGCCGACCTGGAGCTGTTCGGCCGCCTGTTCCACGTCCCGGCGGCCCCGGAGCCCCCGTCGGGCATCGTGGTCCGCTGACGGTTGCGCCGCCGGGGGTCGTGAGTGGTGAGGAGGGTTCTAACCCGCCTTGCCACTCACGACCAGCCGCGGCAGACCGCTCACTTCCGCGCCGGGTCCCCGCCGTTCGGGATGTTGCCCGCCCGCTTCATCAGGTACCGCCGCTCCGGCAGGCTCGCCGTGCGCTCCGCCGCCCGCAGGTAGTGCTCCCGCGCCCCCGGCAGGTCGCCCGCCAGCTCGAGCAGGTGCGCGCGGACCGCGTCCAGGCGCAGGCTCACGTCCAGCTTGGCGTCGACGGTGTCCAGCAGCTCGAGGGCCTGCGCCGGTCCCGCCGCCTGCGCCACCGCCACCGCCTGGTTGATCGTGATGACCGGGCTCGGCATCAGCGCCTGCAGGACCTGGTACAGCTCGACCACCTGCGGCCAGTCCGTCTGCTCGGTGCTCGGCGCCGTGTCGTGCAACGCGGCGATCGCCGCCTGGACCTGGTACGGGCCGAGGGCCGCGCGGCCCAGCGTCGCCCGCACCAGCGCTTCGCCTTCGGCGATCAGCTCCGCGTCCCACCGGCCGCGGTCCTGCTCCGGCAGCGGGACCAGCTCGCCGTCCGGGCCGGTGCGCGCCGCCCGGCGGGCGTGGGTCAGGAGCATCAGCGCGAGCAGGCCCGCGACCTCGCCCTCGCCGGGCATCAGCGCGTGCACCGCGCGGGTCAGCCGGATCGCCTCCGTGGCCAGCTCGTCGCGCAGCAGGTTCTCCCCCGACGTCGCCGTGTACCCCTCGTTGAAGATCAGGTACAGCACCTGCAGGACGACGCGCAGGCGCTCCGGCAAGTCGTCCGGCGAGGGCTCGCTGAAGGTCGACCCCGCCGCCGCGATGCTCTCCTTCGCGCGGGTGATGCGCCGCGTCATGGTCGCCTCGGGCACCAGGAAGGCGCTCGCGATCTGCGCCGTGGTCAGGCCGCCCACCGCGCGCAGCGTCAGCGCCACCTGCGAAGGCGGCGAAACCGCGGGGTGACAGCAGAGGAACAGCAGCGACAGCGTGTCGTCGGTGTCCGGCGGCTGCTCCTCGCCGGGACCGGCGACGACGGCCGCCGGCTCCCGCACGGCGACCGACTCCTCGCGCCGCCGCCGCGCGCTCTCGCTGCGCCAGTGGTCGGTGAGCCGCCGGGTCGCGACCGTGATCAGCCAGCTGCGCGGGTTCTCCGGGACGCCGTCGGCCGGCCACTGCTCGCTCGCCGCGAGCAGCGCCTCCTGGACCGCGTCCTCGCACGCGTCGAACTGGCCGTACCGGCGGACCAGCACGCCCAGCACCTGCGGCACGAGCGGCCGCAGCACCTCGGCGACCGCGGTCACGCCATGGGGACTTCGGTTTCGGCGTCGGCGAAGAAGACGACCTCGCGGACCTCGATGCCGAGGCCTTCGATGGCGGCGTCCGGGATCATCGCCGCGAGCTCGACGGCGCGCTCCTTGCTCGCGCACTCCACGAGGTAGTAGCCGGCGAGGAACTCCTTCGACTCCAGGAACGGCCCGTCGGTGACCGCGGGCAGGCCCGAGCGCACCCGCACGACGGAGCTCTCGGCGACCGCGCCGAGCGCCTGCGTGCTGATCATCTCGCCGGTTTCCCGGATCGTCCTGATGAAGTCCTGGTGCCCGGTCATGATGCCGTCCATGTCCTCCTCGGACAGGTTCGCCATCACCTCGGGGTTCAGGTACATCGCCAGCAGGTACTTCACGTCCGGGCTCCCTTCGGCTGCCCTCGCCTCGTCCGTGGCAAGAACATAGCCGATGCGCCGCAAGCGCGGAGTGGAGCCGCCGCGGGGCCGCCTGCCAGCCTGGATCCGGGCAAGCCCGGTTACCCGGACCAGGAGGTTGGCGGCGATGGCCGACGTGTTCACGGACCTGCAGACCGAGACCGAGGCACTGGCCGAGCTGGCCGAACGCCACGGGTACGGAGCCGCCCCCGACGTCACGGCGCACTTCGCCCGGCTGACGTCCACCGCGCGGCTGGTCCGGCTCAGCGCCGAGAACCCGGCCGGGTTCGGGGTGACCCCGCAGATCTCCTACGACTCGCTCGACGAGGCGATCCTGACCTGGCTGATCGAGCAGCGGAAGGCCAACGCCCTGCTCGCCGCGGCGCCCGCCGAGCCCCTGTTGCCGTGGAGCGACGGGCCGCTGCGGCCGTCGGTGCTCGCCGCGGCCGCGCTGACCGAGCTGTTCGCCTGCGGCCAGGACATCGCCGACGCGCTCGGCGTCCGGCCGCGGCGCGACGACGCCATCGGGCACGTCGCCTACTACGGCGTCCGGACCAGGGACCAGGTCTACCGGCGGCACCAGCAGGCACCGCCGTCCGGGCCGTTCCGGTTCGAGCTGGTGGCCCCCTCGGGCACGCGGTGGGAGTTCGGGCCGTCCGACGTCGCCGACCGGGTCAGCGGCCCGGCCGAGGACTTCTGCCTGCTGGTGACCGGCCGCCGGTTCGCCGAAGACTTGGCGCTGACGTTCAGCGGCGGGCACGTCGCCGAGTGGCTGGAGCTGCTGGAGCGCTGATCGCTCCACCAGCGGGGGTCACTCGAACGGCGCAGGGTCACCGGCGCCGACGCGCACGATCTCCGCCTCCCCGGAGGAGAAGTCGACCACGGTCGTCGGCTCGACGCCGCAGTCCCCGGAGTCGAGCACCGCTTCCAGCTGGTTGTCCAGCTCTTCCTTGATCTCCCAGCCCTGCGTCATCGGTTCGCCTTCACCGGGCAGCAGGAGGGTGCTCGACAGCAGCGGCTCGCCGAGCTCGGCCAGCAGCGCCTGGGTGACGCGGTGGTCGGGGATGCGCACGCCGACCGTCTTCTTCTTCTCGTGCATCAGCCGCCGCGGCACCTCCTTGGTGGCGGGCAGGATGAACGTGTAGCTGCCCGGCGTCGTCGCCTTGATCGCGCGGAACACCGCGTTGTCGATGTGCACGAACTGCCCGAGCTGGGCGAAGTCCTGGCACACGAGCGTGAAGTGGTGCCGGTGGTCCAGTTTGCGGATCGCGCGGATCCGGTCGAGGCCGTCGCGGTTGCCCGGACGGCACCCGAGCGCGAAGCACGAGTCGGTCGGGTAGGCGATCAACCCGTCGTCCTTGAGGATCTCGACGACCTGGCCGAGCGCCCGCTTCTGGGGGTTCTCCGGGTGCAGGTCGAAATAGCGTGCCATGACCGCAGAGCCTAGGGTCCGCGCCGGCCCGCGGCACGACGGCCCGCGCGTCTCCCAGCTTGCCGTTCCCGCGGCGAACGCTGGGCCCGCCGCGGGCGGGAGGCCCACACTTCGGTGGGAACCGCAGCCAGGGAGGACGAGTCATGACGGAGCTGACCGTGCCGGAGCTGGACCGCCCCCGAGCCGTCGCCGGGGCGAAGTACCTGTTCGAGGGCCCGCGGGGCCGCGTTTCGCTGGCCGGGCTGTTCGGCGGCCACCAGCGGCTGGCCGTGCACCACCCGATGGCCGACCACAGCGGGCCGTCGGACGTGGTCCCGACCGCCGAGGTCGCCGCCGCCGTGGGCGACCCCGGCCTGCGGCTGGTGCTCGTCTCCCGCGCGCCCTACGCCAAGGTGGAGCAGTACCGGCGGCACCTCGGGTGGGACGTGGCCGCGTTCTCGGCCGCGGGCACGGCGTTCACCGGCGACTTCCCGGCGACCCGGCACGTGCCCGGCGCCGGAGGCGGCGGCGAGCAGGACGACGAGTCCGGGCTGAGCTTCTTCCGGCTGACCGACGGTTTCCTGCTGCACACCGGATCGGTCGCCGTGCCGCTGCCGGACTTCCTGAGCCTGCTCGCCCACCTCGGCGGGTTCCCCTCCGCCTGAGGCCGCGGTCCGCGGCGGCGGCAAGATCCGTTCCGGAGCTTTCGCACCGGTTCTTGCGAGCTCCTCTGAGTTAGGATCGACTGACAGGACGTACACAGCGTCGTGGTCCCCCCGGCGGGCACCCCCGTCGTCGCGCAGATCCCGGAGGGTCCGCAACCGATGTCTCCGGCCGCCACACTCGAGCCCACCACCGAGCGTTCAGCGACCGCCGAACCCCGTGGCACGACCGCCGCGGACCGGCGCCCACGGCTGGCCACCTACCTGGCCTCGGCCATCATCGTCGTGGTCATCGCCGGCTTCGGCGTGACCGGCGTCGTCAACCTGCTGCCACCGTCGGTCGACGTCTTCCACGCCGGCTACGCGATCGGCGCCGTCGCCGCGCTGCTGGCCATCCAGCTTCTGTGGTTCAGCCGCCCGTCCGCCCGGCTCGACTCGACCACCAGCCGGGTGCTGCTCGGCGTGATGGTCCTCCTGGCCTACGTCCCGCTGCCGACCTTCGGCATCCTCTGGGCCGACATGCCGGACTTCGTCGGCGGTGCCGTCCTGCTCGTGCTGCCCGCCCGCTACGCCTGGCCCGCGTTCGGCGCGGTCTGCCTCAGCGTCGTCGGTGTCTACCGGTTCTACGGGATGTCGCTGCTGAACACCCTCTACGGCGGCGTCATCGCGATGGGCTTCTACAGCCTGGTCTTCTACCTGCTCGCGCGGCTCGCGCGGATGGTCCACGAACTCCACGAGGCCCGCTCCGAGCTGGCCCAGCGCGCGGTCGCCGAGCAGCGGCTGGCCTTCGCCCGCGACCTGCACGACCTGCTCGGGCTCAGCCTGTCCGCGATCGCGCTCAAGGGCGAGCTCGCGCACCGCCTGATGCGCCGGTCCGCCGACCGGGCCAAGGCCGAGCTCGCCGAGATCACCGCCACCGCCCAGCGCACGCTGTCCGACGTCCGCGCGGTGTCCCACGGCTACCGCGAGCTGTCGCTCGAGAAGGAGTCGCGGACGGCGGAATCGCTGCTGTCGGCGTCCGACATCGCCGTCCGGATCCACCTCGACCAGGGCGACCTGCCGGTGCAGGCCCGCACGCTGCTGGCGAAGGTGCTGCGGGAAGGCGTCACGAACGTCCTGCGCTACAGCGACGTCGAGCACTGCGAGATCGACATCCGGCAGCACGACGGCACGGTCAGCCTCGAGATCATCAACGACGGCGTGACGGCGGGCGACCCGGCGCTCACCCCGGACAACACGCTGACGGCGCTGCCCGCCGAGCTCACCGCCCTCGGCGGCACGGCGACCGCGAAGACCGGCGCGGACGGCCGGTTCCGGCTGCGCGTCGAGCTCCCCGTGCCCGAGCCGATGGGCAGCCCGGCCGCGCGCGAGGCCGAGCGGCAGTCGGAAACCGACTCGAAGCGGATCCGCCGGCTCCTGCCGGTCGTGATGACCCTGCTGGGCTGCGGGGCCACGGTCCACCTCCTCCAGCTGACCACCCGGCCGTGGGAGGTGACGCTGGTCGTCGGTTCGGTGCTGGCCCTGCTGGTCCTGCAGTTCTCGTACTTCAACCGGCCGGGGGCCAACCTCCGGTCGGCGCAGAGCTACGGCATGCTGTTCGTGCAGGTCTGCCTGGTCTACCTGCCGCTGCTGCCGCTCGGCCCGAGCTGGGTCAGCCTGCCCGGGCTGCTGATCGGCAGCGCCCTGCTGGTGCTGCCGCCGGTGGCGGGCTGGCTGTTCTTCGCGCTCAACATCGCCGCCTACGCCGAGATCCAGCGGCTGTCGGGCGCGGACATCACGGCCACGATCTTCTACACCGCCGCCACGGTGATGACCGGGCTGGCCGTGTTCGGCCTGCTGTGGCTGGTCCGGCTGGTCACCGAGCTCGACAACACCCGGCGCCGGCTGGCCGGGATGGCCCTCGCCGAGGAGCGCCTGCGCTTCGCCCGCGACCTGCACGACCTGCTCGGCATGAGCCTGTCCGCGATCGCGCTGAAGAGCGAGCTGACCGCGCGGGTGCTGCCACTGGACCGCGACCGCGCCGCCGAGGAGCTGCGGGAGGTACTCGGCCTGACCAGGCAGGCGCTTTCCGACGTCCGCTCGGTGGCCAGCGGCTACCGCGAGCTGTCGCTCGACAGCGAGTCCCGCACGGCGAAGTCCGTGCTGGCGGCCGCCGACGTCCGGGTGCGGATGGAGATGCTCTCCGACGACCTGCCCGCGGCGGTGCGCACCGTGCTGGCCGTCGTCCTGCGCGAAGGCGTCACGAACGTGCTGCGGCACAGCAGGGTGGAGAGCTGCGAGATCGCGATGCACCGGACGGACCAGGGGGTGGCCCTCGACATCGTCAACGACGGCGTCGAGCGGACCGCCCCACCGCAGCGCGGGGAGCCCGCGCCGCGGGACCCCGAGCCCACCGTGCCCCGGCCGCGCGACACCTCTCCCGGCAGCGGGATCGGCAACCTTTCGCACCGGGTGGCCGATCTGGGCGGCGAACTCACCGCCGGGGTCGAACCGGACGGCCGGTTCCGGCTGCGCGCCGTCGTTCCGGTCTGAACCACCCGGTCTGGACCACCGGCACCGCCGTCACAACCAGCCGGACTCCTCGGCGATGCGGATCGCGTCCACCCGGTTGCGGGCGTTGAGCTTCGCGACGACGGTGGTGAGGTAGTTGCGAACCGTTCCCGCCGACAGGTACAGCCGCGCCGCCACTTCCACCGTCCCGTAGCCCTGCGCGGTCATCCGCAGCACGTCCAGCTCGCGGCTGGTGAGCGGGCAGTCGACGGAGTCCCAGGCGGCCAGCGCCAGGTCGCCGTCGACCATCCGGCGGCCGGCGAGCACCCCGCGGACGGCGTTGGCCAGCTTGTCGGGTGGCGCGTCCTTGAGCAGGAACCCGCTCACCTTGGCGTCCAGCGCGCGCCGCAGCGTGCCCGGCCTGCCCAGGCTGGTGAGGATGACCGTGCGGCACTCCGGCAGCTGTTCGTGCAGCTCACCGGCCGCGGTGAGGCCGTCCTTGCCCGGCAGGTCGATGTCGATGATCGCCACCTGGGCGCGTTGCGCCCGGGCCGCGGGCACGATGTCGAGGCCCGAGGCGACCTCCGCGACCACCTCGATGTCGGGTTCCAGCCGGAGCAGGGCGACCAGCGCCCCCCGCACGATGTGCATGTCCTCGGCAACCAGCACTCTGATCACGGGTGCCTCCGCTTCACGATTCCCCAGAAGCCCAGTTAAACATTCTGTTCAACGAATCGGTTGCACCATTCGGGCACCTCTCGGGCACCCCGGCCGCGAAATGCACATGCGCGGGTCATGGCCACGTTAGGGACTTCGTTTCGCGCTCGCGCGACTACCAACCGTGACAAGCAATTTACCCTCCGCTTGCCCAAGGTGGGAAATTTTCCACTCACCCCCGGCCGGGCACCCTCCACACGCGACGAGCCGGCCACCGCCGACGCCGGTCAGGCGTCGGCGGTGGCCGGCTCGCAAGGATCAGAACAGCGAAAACGTCCATCAAGCCGCTTCGAGCTCCTCGAACCGGCAGACCGTGGGACGCACCGGGCGACCGAGGCCGGCGCCGTTGTCCCACAGCTCGAACCGCTCGATCACCAGCTCGTCGGCAGTCTTTCCGAAGTCGATGCCCATCTCGGAAAAAAGGGCGCGAACGTTCACAGAAACCTGCTCCGACATTTGTGCTCCCCAGTGGCGAAGATTAACGCTTCTTGTGACACAAATCGTCGCCCAGGGACACGAAAACGGCCAGTGTCCACCTCATCGGGGCGCTGTGGTTTACACATGCTCCGTGCGGTTTCGAAAAAGACGCCGAATGGCCTAACAAGCCGTCGAAAGCATGTCGAAAGGCGGGGATTTCGTCACCATCCGCGGTCGCGCGGGCGCTCCCCGCAATCATCGGCCTAGCCGATGTGCGTTCGTCACGGGTCAGGTACCCCTCGCCGCAGGGGACCAAACCCGCATGTGCAAAACGCATGTCGACCATCGGTGAAATCCATGCGCACCGGTGCACAGAGCACTTAAGAAGTAGACGGCAACAGACCTACAGTTTTAGCCGAAATCAATTCCACCGCCCCGGGCGTCTTCCCCGGAAGGCGCTTGGCGGCGGCACTCCTCGGACCGGAGGGACGGCCCACCATGGATGAGATCGTCCGGCAAGCCGTGGCACGCGCCATCGTGACCATGCGAGACAACCTGGGCGAACGGCTCACGATCGACGACCTCGCCCGCGCGGCCATGTTCAGCAAGTTCCACTTCACCCGGGTGTTCCTGCGGGTCACCGGGCTGTCGCCGGGCCGGTTCCTCTCGGCCCTGCGGCTGGCGGAGGCCAAGCGCCTGCTCGCCACCACCGTGATCTCGGTGGCCGACATCAGCCACCAGGTCGGGTACAACAGCGTCGGCACGTTCAGCGCGCGGTTCAGCGGCAGCGTCGGCGTCTCGCCGTCCGGCTTCCGCCAGCTGCGCGGCGCGGCGCCGCGGATCGCCGAGGCGCAGGTCCCGCCGGGCTCGGGCGCCACGGTGCGCGGGCAGCTGCGCGTGGCCGGACCGGCCGAGGTCGGGCCGGTGTTCGTCGGGCTCTTCCCGGCCAAGATCGCCGAGGGCACGCCGGCCCGGCACGTGATCCTGCCCGCACCGGGCCCCTACGCGCTGGCAGACGTCCCGCTGGGCTCATGGTACGTGCTGACGCACGCCTACGGCACCACGGCGCCGGACGGCACCCCGCTGCGGCCGTTCGCCGGCCTCTCCGGGCCGGTGACGATCCAGCACGGCGTCACCGCGAGCCTGGCCGACGTCCAGCTCCGGCCGCGGCACGGCTTCGACCCGCCCGTCCTGCTGGCCCTGCCGGACCTGCGGCAGGCGGCGCTCACCCGGCCGATGGCGAGCTGAGCGGGCGGGCAATTCGCGGCCGGAGAATCCGCCGTCCGTTAATCCGCGGGCGGCGGGCTCACCCGCGTGAGTTCGACAGCAGCCATTCGGCCCAGCGTGCGGGCATCGGCGGCCGGATTGCGGGCACCGGCCGGGCGGCGCCGCGAATTCACGGGCATTCCACGGTGGCGTCATCGGGTCCGCTTCACGAAACACCGGCATCGGACGGCAATGACGTACAATTGCGGTTCGGAGTCGTCGGACTGGGGTGCGAGGTACCGTCGTGATCAAGGTGTTGCTGGCCGAGGACATGCACATGGTCCGCGGTGCCCTGGTCGCCCTGCTCAACCTCGAGTCCGACATCGAGGTGGTGGCCGAGGTGTCCTCGGGCGACCAGATCCTGCCCGCCGCGAAGGCGGCCCAGCCCGACGTGGCGGTCATCGACATCGACCTGCCGGGCAAGGACGGCCTGTCCGCGGCGATCGAGATCCACGAAAGCCTGCCGGACTGCCACACGCTCATCCTGACCAGCCTCGGCCGGCCGGGCACGGTGCGCCGGGCCCTGGACGCCAAGGTCAACGGCTTCCTGCTCAAGGACTCGCCGTCGGACAAGCTGGCGAACGCGGTCCGCTCGGTCGCGATCGGCCGCCGGGTCATCGACAGCGACCTGGCGCTGGCGGCCTGGGAGACCGACGACTGCCCCCTCACCCCGCGCGAGATCGAGATCCTGTCGCTGGCCGCCAAGGGGCGCACGGTCGCCGACATCGCCGCCGAGCTGTTCCTGTCGGCGGGCACGGTCCGCAACTACCTGGCCGCGGTGGTGACGAAGCTCAACGCCCGCAACCGGGTGCACGCGATCCGCATCGCCACCGAAGCCGAGTGGCTCTGAGCCGCACCCGGAAGGAAAGCGCTTACCCTCCCCGGGCGCGGACGCCGGGGGTGCGCTGAGGCGGGTCCGGGCCGGCCTCAGCTCGCCCGCCCCCGCCAGCGCTGGCCGGACGACCGCACCGGGATGGCCACCACCAGCCGGTGCGTCCCGTCCGCGCCCGCTTCGGTGGTCAGCGTGCCGGCCAGGTCCTCGACCCGGTCGCGGACGTTGCGCAGTCCCGCGCCGGAGTCCGCGCCGCCGTCGGCCAAGCCGCCGGCACCGTCGTTGACGATCTCCAGCCAGGCCGTCCCGTCTTCGGTGCTCACCGAGAACGCGCACCAGCTCGCGGTGCTGTGGCGCACCACGTTCGTCACCCCTTCGCGCAGCACCGTGGCCAGCGCGGTCGCCACCCTCGGCGGCAGGCCGCCGATGCCGGACCGGGCGACCGTCACGCGGATCCCGGCCGCGCTCAGCACCGCCGCCGCCGCGCGGCACTCGTCGTCGAGCGACAGGTCGCGGTAGCCCGCGGCGATCGTGCGGACGTCGGCCAGCGCGCGCCGCGACATCACCAGCAGCTCCGCCAGCTCCTCCTTCGCCTGCGTGGGCCTGCCAAGCACCAGCCGATCGACAAGTTCACCCTTGAGGGTGATCGCCGAAAGGCTCAACCCCAGGAGGTCGTGGAGGTCGCGGGAGAACTGCTTCCGCTCCTCGGCGATGGCCTGGCGCTTCAGCTCGCGCGCCTCCTCCTCGCGCTCGGCCACCAGCCGCGCCGCCGTGCCGAGCCCGAACAGCGTCAACGCGGCCACCCCGGTCGTCACCGCACTCGCCGCGCCCACGTCCACCGAGGCGCCGGACCAACCGGCGGCGAGCCCGGCCGCGAGGCACACCAGCAGCGCGAACGGCACCGCCCAGGCCGGCCGGAAGGCCAGCAGCAACCCGCCCGCGAAGAAGCTGGTCGCCGTGCTCCACACCGCGCCGAACTGCAGCAACGGCAGGCAGCCCAGCGCCGCCTGCACGGCCAGGGGCAGGGCCGGGCGCCGGACGCGGCCGCGGGCGAACCAGGCGACGTGCCCGCCCGCGAGCGCCGCGGCACAGGCCAGCGCGGCCAGCCGCCCGAACCAGGACTCCTGGCCGGCCAGCACGGGCAGGAACGTCAGGGACGCCACCGCGACGGCGGCCAGCGCCTGCGCGCCGAACACGAGCGTGCGGTGGCCAGGCCGCTCGTCCCCGAACGCGGGAGCGCGTTCCCGGAACCCCGCACCGCGAATCCGCACCGGCTGAACCACGGCCCCTCCTGCATCCCCCCGAACCCCGGTCAACCAAGGTAACAGGACGGACTTAACGGGCGGTGCCGGTTCCTCGGCGACGCCGCGGTCACCGCGAGGGCGGGAAGTCCAGGACGCACTCGCCGACGCTGACCTCGGCCGGCCACTCCAGCTTCAGCGACCGGTCGACGCGGTCGCCGGCGTCGACCGGCACGGCGTGCGCCGCCAGCCCCATCGCCTTCGCCGTCAGGTAGAGCACCTGCTGGAGCGCGCCGACGTGCACCAGCGTCGTCGCGTAGGCGGCGCTGCCGAGCACCCAGGCGATCCGCGACATCCGCGCGGTCATCGTCAGCAGCACCGAGGGCCTGCGGTGGCTGCCGGCGCCGACCATCGCCAGGTCGAGCATGCCGTCCAGGACGCCGAGGTCGTCGTTGATCAGCGTCAGCGTGTGCCACATCGGGTCGTAGTGGTAGATGCCCCGCGCCAGCCCGGCGCAGCGGTTGATCCCGACGTAGATCTCCAGTTCGTACAGGCAGGCGATGCTGAAGTACGGCCGCTGGGACGCCTCGTGGCCGGGCCCGCCGGGCAGGTACGCGGGCCCGATCGACCGCACCCGCGCGGCGCGGTAGAGGAACTCCCCGATCTGCTCGGCCGACAGCGGGCGCTCGGTGACCTCCGGGCACGTGTGGTCCTCTTCGAGCAGCCTGGTCAGCGTCGGGTCGGTGGCACCGAGCGCCACCGGGTCCGGCCGGGGCAGCGGGAAGGTCGGGCCGGCCGCGACCTGCTTGACCACCGGCGGCTCGGCGCCCGCACGGGGCGCCTGCGGGTCCGGCGGCCCGCCCTTCTGCCACGTCCGGCTGCGGGCGTGGAAGAGCAGGTCGTCGGGCGACCAGACGGAAAGCTCGTCGTCGGTGTCCTCGGCGAACGCGGCCCAGTCGTCGGCCACCAGCACCACGCCCGCCGCCACCAGGAACGCCACGACGTCGGCGACGACCGGTTCGGCCAGCCCGGTGGCCTCGGCGACCTGCGTGACGGTGACCGGACCGGCCAGCGAGGACGCCACGGTCACCGCGGGCGGGCGCAGCAGCGCGACCCGGTACCGGGCCCGGGGCGACTCGAGCAGCAGCCCGCCGTCGTCCGGACGCATCGCCGAGAACCGCGACAGCTTCACCAGCCTGCCCGCCGGCACCCGGTCGGCCGGGAAGACCGGCGACTGGGTCACCGGGATCGCCGACAGCACCGGCCCGCGGCCGTCGTTCAACGCGAGCGAGTGCACCACCGAGCCGGACAGCCGGTTGAGGACCTTGCGCAGCGTGCCGGCCCACGCTTCGGCGCCGCCGCTCGCCGACGCGGCGAGGTTGCCCATCGACACCGGGCCGAGCACCATCCGGCTCAGCGATTCGCGGACCGGCACCGGGATGTCCGCCAGCTCGAACTCGCCCCACCAGGTGATCGCGACGAGCGTGTCGTCTTCTCCCGCCTCCAGCAGGGTGTCTTCGGTGAAGGACCAGAGCCGGACGGTCTCGGTGATCCCCTCCGGGCGGTTTGCAGGCAAAGCCTTCTCCTCAAGCGAGCAGCGAACACAAGGCCCCGCGAGGGGCGGTCACAAGAACATCGGGAACGGGTTGAGCTGCTCGTACGGCGTCGGCGCGGCGAGCCGGCCCAGGCGGACCGGGACGTCGAAGAGCCGTCCCGGCGCGAACCGGGCCCAGAACGGGCGGATCCCCGGCGCGAGCACCTTGACCACCGGGATCCCGACGTCCGGCCGGGTCTGGTCGAGGACCAGCAGCTCCAGGCCGGCCCCCTCGAACACCCGGTTCAGCGCCTCGACGTCGTCGCGGACGTCGGGCCGGTTGACGAACCCGAAGTCCGCGGCGGTCCGCATCCGCTGCCCCGCCGCGGGCCGCAGGTACGGCTGGTTCGCGACGGTGGCGTAGGCGAGCCAGCGCCGGGCGTCCGGGTCGTCGAGGTCGTCGCTGCCCGCCTGCACGATCGGCAGCATCTGGTTCAGCTCGGTCACCGCCCGGCGCACCGCGATCCGCGGGTCGAGGTGCGCCCCGAAGCCGAGCATGATCTCCTCGCGCGGGCCGTCGGTGCGCCGCGACAACGCGGCCGCGACCGGGATCCCCAGGTCCGAGGTCAGGTCCAGCACCCACAGCTCGCGGCCGATCGCCGCGTAGTTCCCGGACATCTCCTCCAGCCACGGGTCGGCGAAGGAGGCGAGGTCGACCCCGGCCATCGGCGTGCGGTTGTACCACCACAGCGCCACCGCGTCGCGCTCGACGAGCTCGAGCGCGCCCTGCAGGATCGCGTCCTCCAGGCTGCTGCCCGCCGCGGAGCCGTTCGAGTCGGCGCGCACGCCGCGCGCCGAGCTCGCGCTCGGCGTCCCGTAGTACAGCTGCGACGTCGGCAGCAGGCGGCGCCGCCCGGAGAGCGACCACACCGGCGTCCAGTCGGTCACGGCGGCGGGGTCGAACGGCTCACCGACCCGCTGGAAGGCGCCGTGCGCGGCGTTCCAGGCCGCGCGGCCGGCGTACTGCCGGTCCGCGAAGAGCATGCACTCGTTGGGGTGGACGGCTTCGCCGGCCAGCTCCTCGTAGGTGCCGCGGATGCGCAGCTCGTCGCCCTGGAAGTTGCCGGAGAACCGTTCCGCGGCCTCGCAGAGCGCGCCGACCTCGGCGTCGATCGGGCTGACGCCCTTGCCGCCGTTCTCGCAGCGCAGCCCGGCCCGCAGCGCGGCCAGCCCGGTGACGCCGCGCGCGATGTTGGGCCCGGACCGGTAGGCGTTGGCGAACCACGGCGCGGCCGGGTCGGGCGTGATCTCCTTGATGATCCCGGTGACCGGGCTGACCAGGTGCCGGAACCGGTCGAGCATCTGGGCGGGCGTCGCCGTGCGGTGCCCGCCGCCCCCGGTGGTCGCCTTCTTGGCCGGCTGCAGCACGACCGGGCGCGTCGAGCGCCACGCCACCCGCCACGGGTCGCCGCAGCACGGGCACTGCGGGCGGCGGCGCAGCTCGTGCAGCCTGCCCTGCAGGTCGAGCGTGTCGAGCGTCCACACGCACTGCTGGCCGTGGTGGCGGTACCCGGCCACCCACTTGGCCGCCTCCAGCGCGATGAGGTGCGCCGCGGCCGAGGTCAGCGGCGGCAGCGCCGAGACCGGGCGGCGGGCCGGGCCGGCGTGGCCCAGCTCCTCCTGGACGCACGCCTCGGCGTGCCGGTGTCCCCACAGCCGGTGGGTCAGGCAGTGCCAGCACGCGCCGTCGGGCCGCAGGACCGGGCCGATCCACACCTGCGCCCCGAACGGGCGCGCGAGCAGCCACGGCCGCCCGGCCCGCCGGTGTTCGGCGTCGATCCGGGCCAGCCGCGGGTCGAGGTAGTCGGCGCACAGCACGACCGACAGGTCGGCGGTGCCGGTGTCCGTGCGCACCACTTCGAGGTCCGCGGCGACCAGCGCGCGTTCGACCGCGCCCGGGTCGACGCCGTCCGCGCTCTCGCCCACCGCCGTCAGCCGCACGGTGCCCTGCCGCGCGGCCACGAGGTCGGCGTCGACCCCGCAGGCGTCCCAGTAGGCCAGGGCCCGGTCGTCGCCGGGCCGGGTCTCGGCCGGACCGCTGCGCATCGTCACCAGACCGGCCTCGACCAGCTGCGTCAGCAGCGCGGCGACCTCCTCCGGCGCCATTCCACCGGGCCGGCCGCGCAGCAGCCGGTCGAGGTCGTGGGTGCCGTCCAGCAGCGCCGCCAGCGACTCGATCTTGGCGCCGCGCATCGCGATCACGCCCTGTTCGGAGAACAGGTAGGCGCCCTTGCCCTCCCGGACCTCGGCCCGCAGGTGCCGCCGGAACGCCGGGGTTCGCGTCGGCGCCGGGGCCGGACCGCCGTCGGGAACCCACGCATCCACCGCATTCGTGCGCATGAGCTCTCCTGCCGGTCGTGGGAGCCTGGACGAGGAACCAGAATCCTGCTCCACGCGGCGTCTACTCTGCCAGTGCTGCAAGCACGGCGAAGTCGTGCAAAACGCATGGTCCGACGGGGAAAACGCACACGGCGGTGGTGCACGGCTCACTGGCCGCGCGCGGCGGGAAACCGTCACCGTAGACAGCGACGCCCGTGGCGGCATGGCGCGTCGGGGGCACCGTATACCGGACTCGCGGCCCACGCGAATCGGGGCGGCGCCCGGTCTGGCACCCCGAGACAAGTGAGGACCCGAGTATGCCTACCTCTGCTCGCACCTACGGACAGTTCTGCGGCCTGGCCCGGGCGCTCGAGATCGTCGGTGAACGGTGGTCACTGCTGGTCATCCGGGACCTCATGCTCGGACCGAAGCGGTTCAACGACCTCCAGCGCACGCTGCCGCGCATCCCGGTGAGCATCCTGACCTCCCGCCTCAACGAGCTCGAAGAGGCGGGCGTCATCCGCCGACGGGTCCTGTCGCAGCTGGACGCCGGCGTGGTCTACGAGCTCACCGAATACGGCTGCGAACTCGACCACATCGTGCTCGACCTCGGCCTGTGGGGCGCCCGCTCGCTGACCTACCCGCGGGCGGACGAGGTCTTCACCCTGGACACCGCGATCATCTCGCTGTACACGACCTTCCAGGAGGAAGCGGCCGCCGGCGTGCACATCAACTTCGAGCTGCACCACCTCGGCGGCGAGATGATCGTGCACGCCATGGTCGAGGACGGCGCGCTGAAGGCCTCCGCCGGCGCGCTGCCCGACGCGGACCTGATCCTCGAGCCGCAGGGCCCGGCGATCCTCGACCTGCTCAACGGCAACCTGTCCGCCCAGGAAGCCATCGCCAGCGGCAAGGTCCGCGTGCAGGGCGACCCGGCACACCTGGAGCTGTTCACCCGCCTGTTCCACATCCCGGCCGCGCCGGAGCGCCCGACCGGGCTCGCCATCCACTGACGCCGTCGTCCGGGCGGGACCGCCCGTCTCGCCCGGATGCACGACGAAATCCGTTGCAGGATCAGCAATCCGGAGTAACGGAACAGCGTTCGAAACAGCTATCGTCGACGAACACCGTCGTCTTCGCGAAATCTGGGGTGTCTGCATGTCGACGTCCGAAATCGCCCGTCCGTCCGGTTTCCTCGGCGGGCTCAACAGCCGCAACCACCACCGCGCGCTCGCGGTGTTCATGATCATCGTGATCGGGCACTGGGCCGAACACCTCGCGCAGGCGTTCCAGATCTACGGGCTCGGCTGGAAGACCTCCGACGCCCGCGGCGTGCTCGGCATCCCGTTCCCCGCGCTGATCAGCTCCGAATGGCTGCACTACGGCTACGCGCTCGTCATGCTCGTCGCGCTGTGGACGCTGCGGCACGGCTTCGCGGGCCGCTCCCGGCAGTGGTGGAACCTGGCGCTGGCCCTGCAGTTCTGGCACCACATCGAGCACCTGCTGCTGTTCGTCCAGGCGCAGACCGGCTGGCGCCTGGCCGGCGCGAAGGTGCCGACCAGCATCGTCCAGCTGCTGATCCCGCGCGTCGAGCTGCACCTGTTCTACAACACGATCGTCACCATCCCGATGATCGTGGCGGTCGTGCTGCACCGGCGTGCGTCGGCCGCGGAGCACGAGCTGACCGGCTGCACCTGCGGCCAGCGTCCGGCGCTCGCCGCTTCGTGAGCGGCCGGACCGCGCGGCGGGCACTGGCCCTGCTGGCCTTCCTGGCCGGCTGGCTGGTGCTCACCGCCGCTCCGGCGTCGGCGCACGTCGAGATCACCGGTGTCACGCCGCGCGACGGCGCGCGGCTGACCACCGCGCCGGCCCAGGTGTCGGTCACGCTTTCGGAGAACGTCGGTATCCAGCCCGGCTCGCTGAAGGTCGTGGACACCCAGGGCACCGCCGTCGACACCGGCCCGGTGTTCCAGCCGGGCGCCGTCGCCGAAGAGGTGGCGGTCCGGCTGCGGCCGGACCTGCCGGACGGCAGCTACCTCGTCGAATACGCCTTCGTCTCCGCCGATTCCCACCCGGTGCGCGGCACGTTCGCCTTCGTCGTCGGCACCGGCCCGCTGATCACGTCGGCGGGCGCGGTCGCCGCCGCGACCGGCACGGATCCCGCCGTCGACGTGGTGGCCACGGTCTTCCGCTGGCTGTCGTTCGCCGGGGTCGTCCTGCTCGGCGGCCTGGTGTTCCTGCTGACCTGCCGCCCGGCCGGGCGCACGGACCCGCGCGCGACGCGGCTGCTGCGCCAGGGCGCCTGGCTGACGGCGGCCACCGCGGTCGGCACGTTCCTGCTGCAGGGGCCCTACGCGGCCGGCCGCGGCCTGGACGCGCTCCTCGACACCGGCCTGCTGGCCGACACCTTCCGGCTGTCGTTCGGCAAGCTGCTGCTGGTCCGGCTGGTCGCGGCCGTCGTACTGGCGCTGCTGGTGCCGCGGCTGCTGGCGCCGTCGACGCCCGATCGGCAGCGCGGCCGGCTGGAGAACGCGGCGATGATCACCGGGTTCGCCGTGCTGCTCAGCTTTTCGGCCACCGGGCACCCGGTGACGGACCTGGTCATGTTCTTCTCGGTGGGCGCCGACCTGGTGCACTGGGGCGCGATCGCGGTGTGGGCGGGCGGTCTGGTCCAGCTGGCCCGCTGCCTGCACCGGCCACCACCGGACGAGGACCTCGGCCCGGCGGTGACCAGGTTTTCCCGGCTGGCGATGACGTGCGTGACGTTGATCGCGATCAGCGGCGGGGTACTGGCCCTGCGGATCATGCCGTCGGTGTCATCGCTGTGGACGACGGCGTACGGCCTGCTGGTGCTGGGCAAGATCGCCGGCTTCGCGATCCTGCTGACGGTGGCGAACGTGGCTCGCCGCGCGGTCCTACGCGGGGTGGGCGGTCAGGAGCCGGGAACGGTCATGACGACGAACCTGCGCCGCCTCCGCCTGGCGGTGACAACCGAGGTCGCACTGGCGGCGGTGGTCCTGGTGCTGGCGGCGATCCTGACGGCAACACCCCCGGGCGGCTGAGGCCGCGGCGCCCCGCGGGCACCGGTCGCCGCGGCACGGCTGCTCCGGCCCGCAGCCGCGCCGCACGCCCCCAGCGGCGGGAACGAACAGCGCCGCCCGAACACCAGCACCCCTGCCCTCAGCCGCTGCGACCACCGGCCCACGCCACCGGCCGCAGCCGCCGAGCGCCATCACGCCCACTGCTGTCGCTCAGCCGTTGCCGCTGCGCCCACCGGTCGCAGCGGCAACGCGAACAGCTCCGCCCGAACACCACCACGCCGACTGCTGCCCCGCAGCCGATGCTGCCGCGATCACCAGCCCACGCCACCGGCCGCAGTGCTGCCGTGCGCCACCACGCCCGCTCCCGCCTCACAGTCGATACCGCTGCGCCCACCGGTCGCAGCGGCAACGCGAACAGCTCCGCCCGAACACCACCACGCCGACTGCTGCCCCGCAGCCGATGCTGCTGCGATCACCAGCCCACGCCACCGGCCGCAGTGCTGCCGTGCGCCACCACGCCCGCTCCTGCCTCACAGTCGATACCGCTGCGCCCACCGGCCCAGCCCCGCCTCGCCTCGCAGCCGCTGCAAACACCGGTCCCGGCGGCCCGCCCGACCGCCCCCAACCACGCCTTGCCCACCGCCGGCCGCCCCGGCGTCACACCCCCGGCTCCACCGGCGGCGCGAACGGTCCCCAGCTGAACGCCGGCAGCCAGGGCCCCGGCGCCTCGCTCCAGTCCAGCGCCGCCAGCTGCCCGAGCGAGCGGCGGCCGGCCAGCGCGCGGTAGAGGTCGTGGGCCGGGGCCGTCACCGAGGCCGCCGGGCTTTCCCCGCCCGCCGTCCAAGTCGATCCGCCCGTCGTGCGCAGGCGCAGCGGCGGGAGCCCGCGGCCGGCGACCGAGCCGAAGAAGCCCCGGACCAGCACTTCGAAGCTCGGCGCCCAGGCCGCGTGCTCCACCGGCGGCGGCACCCCCAGTGCCGCGCGCAGGTCGAGTTCGTGGGTGTAGGCGTCCATCACCATGACCTCGCCGCTGCGCCCGCCCGCGGCCGCGAGCCGCCGGTCGAGGTCCTCGCCGACGTCGTCCCAGCGGTCGAGCAGCTCCGGCACCGCCAAGGCGCCCGCCGGGGGCGGTGGGGTGCCGCCGTGGCGCTCGAGCACGCGCTCGCCGATCGCGGTGAGGTGGCCGAGCAGGTCGGTGACGGTCCAGCCCGGGCACGCCGGAACCGGCCGCCGGTGGGTGCCGGGCCGTCCCTCGAGCAGCGCCCGGATGCCGCGCCGCACCTCCGGGTAGCCCACGAAGTCCGGCGCCGGGACCGGCCGAGTCGCTGTCACGCGTTCCACCTCACCTGGCACGATCGGGCCTCTGGGCCGTACCGATCCGGCCGGAAGCAGGCCGACGCGGCCGGTGAGCCGCCCGGCGCACCGGCGTCCCTTCCGCCGTGGCTGCCGGTCGGATCGGTAGCTGATTGAATTCAGTATCCCCTGGTGAGAGCCTTCGCCGGTTCTTCCCCGTTGCCGCTCCGCGCACGCCTTGGAGGTCGTGACCTTGCCCACCCTGTGGTCCACGCCGTCGCAGTGGGACCTGCTGCCGCCCGTGCTGCTCGCGCTCGTCCTCAGCGTCGCCATCGGCCTCGAGCGCGAAGCCGGCATGAAGGCCGCCGGCCTGCGCACGCACGCCCTGGTCGGCGTCGGCTCGGCCGTGTTCATGCTCGTCTCGAAGTACGGCTTCGCCGACCTGCTCGGCCTCGACCACGTCTCGCTCGACCCGTCCCGGATCGCGGCGCAGATCGTGTCCGGCATCGGCTTCGTCGGCGGCGGCCTCATCTTCGTCCGCCGCGACGCGGTGCGCGGGCTGACCACGGCGGCGACGATCTGGCTCACCGCCGCCGTCGGCACCGCGTGCGGCGCGGGGCTGCCGGTGCTCGCGGTGGGCACGACGATCGGGCACTTCGTCGTGACGCGCGGGCTGCCACCGCTGCAGCGGTTCGTCGCGCGGCACCGGCGGGAGCCACCGGTGGTCCGGCTGAGCTACCTCGACGGGCACGGCGTCCTGCGCGCGGCGCTCGCCGTCTGCACCGGGCGCGGCTGGTCGGTGCACCACGTCGACGTCGACCACGAACCGCTTTCCGAAGAGGGGCAACGGATCGCGGTCGTGACGCTGCGCTTGGAGGGGCGCGGTGATCTCTACGACCTCGCCGGGGAACTGGCCGAACTGCCCGGCGTGCGGAGCACGTCCACCGGCCGCGGGGAACCGTTCGACGAATGATCGCCCGCCCGGGCAGCGCGCGGCGGCGGGTTTGCGGCACACTGGGGTGCACGTGAGATTCCCCGGCACCGCAACGAAAACGCGCGGCCGGGGAGAAACCATCCAATTCGGAGGTGAGGCATGGCCCCCGGCGGTGGCGAGGACGTGGCGCAGACGCAGCCCGGATTCGACCTGGCGTGGCGCGGTTTTCACCGCGCGCAGGTCGCCGAATACGTCGCGTGGGCCGAGGCCGAGCTGAGCAGACTCACCGCCGAGCGCGACGCGGCGTGGCAGCGCGGGGCGGCGCTCGCCGAGGAGAACCGCGAGCTCCGCGTGAAGATCGACCGGATCAGCATGACCCCGATCCCGGCGGACGCGCTGCAGGAGCGCTCCCGCCGGATGATCGAGCTGACCCGCGAGGAAGCGGCGGAAATCACCGCACGGGCAACGGAAACGGCGGAGCGCATCCGCCGCGAGGCCGAGGCGGAGGCCGTCCGGCTGACGGAGCGGGAACGCCGCCTGGTCGCCGAAGCCGAGGCCGAGGCCGAGCGGCGGCGGGCCGAGCACGAGGAGTTCGTGCGCGCGGCCGAGCAGCGCCGCCGCGAGCTCGACGAGGCGGCGGCCCACCGCCGGGCCGAGCGGGAAGAGGACCACACACGGGCCATGACGGTCCGCCGAGCGGACGCCATGCGCGAGCTGGCCGAGCAGGAAGCGGCGGCCCGCGCGAAGGCGGCCCAGCTGGTGACGACCGGCGAGCGTGAGCTGGCCGCCGCGCGGGAGAGGGCCGCGCAGGTGGTCGCGGAGGCGGCCAAGCAGGGCAAGACGCTGATCACGAAGGGCGAAGCGGAACTCGCCGCGGCCCGGGAGAAGGCCGCCGCAGTGGTCGCGGAGGCCACCAGCCAGGCCAAGACCCTCGTCGCCACCGGCGAAGCCGAACTCGCCGCCGCCCGCGACAAGGCCGCCCAGGTAGTCGCGGAAGCCACCGACCAGGGCAAAACCCTCGTCGCCACCGGCGAAAGCGAACTCGCCGCCGCCCGCGACAAGGCCGCCCAGGTAGTCGCGGAAGCCACCGACCAGGGCAAAACCCTCGTCGCCACCGGCGAAGCCGAACTCGCCGCCGCCCGCGACAAGGCCGCCCAGGTGATCGCGGAGGCCACCAGCCAGGCCAAGACCCTCGTCGCCACCGGCGAAAGCGAACTCGCCGCCGCCCGCGACAAGGCCGCCCAGCTGGTCACCGAAGCCGCCAGCCACGGCGAAACCCTCGTCGAGGCGGCCCAGCGCGAGGTCACGGCCCTGCACGAAGTCCGCGACAAGCTCCAAGCGAGCCTGGTGGGCTGCCGCGCCCTGCTGGCCGACGCGGCGGTGGCGCTCGACGAACGTCCGGCCCCGTTCGACCCCGAAGCGACCTTGCCGATGTCGAAGCGCGTGCCGGTCCAGCGGCGGTCCCCGGCGGGCGACCTGGCGGTCGGTTGACGCACGCCGCCTCCGCCGTCCGGCGCGGGCCGGCCGTGGCGGCGGCAGTGGTGACGCTGGCCGCGTCGACGACATTGGCCAACCGGGTGCTGCCCGGCTGGGCGTACCCGCTGTGCGGCCTGCTGGCGGCAGCCGTGCTGGTGGCGCTGGCTCGCGCGGCCGGCTGTTCCTGGCTCGACCTCGGCCTGCGCGGGGTGCGCCGCCCCGCGCTGGCCGGGCTGGCCGGCGCGGCGCTGGTGGCGGCGGTGTTCGGCATCGCGCTCGCGGTGCCCGCGCTGCGCACGGTGTACCACGACGGCCGCGTCGGCGACCCGGACTTCGGTCAGCTGCTGTGGCTGACCTGCGGCCGCATCCTGTTCGGCACCGTCCTGATCGAGGAGGTGGCCTTCCGCGGTGTGCTCCCCGCCCTGTTCGGCGCCGAAGACGAGCGGTGGCGCTGGGGACCGATCCTGGCGTCGGCCGCCCTGTTCGGCCTGTGGCACGCGCTCCCGGCGCTGGCGATCGGCCGCAACGCCGCGGTCCACACGGTGTTCGGCGCCACGCCGGCGGTGGTCCTGCAGGTACTGGCCATGGCCGCGGCAGCCGCGGCGGGGATCTTCCTGCACTGGTGGCGGCACGTGGGCCGAGGCGTCCTGGCGTCGGCGATCGTGCACTTCACGACCAACGCGGGCGGCCTCACGCTCGCCGTCCTGGTCCGCTGACCTACGAGCGCACCAACCGCGCGATCGCGTCCGACGCTTCCCGCACCTTCAGGTCGGCCTCTTCGCCGCCGGCCGCCGCGGCCTGGACCACGCACGTCGCCAGGTGCTCGTCCAGCAGCTCCAGCGAAAACGACTGCAGTGCCTTCGTCGCCGCCGAGACCTGGGTCAGGATGTCGATGCAGTACTTGTCCTGCTCGACCATCCGCTGCAACCCGCGGATCTGCCCCTCGATCCGGCGCAGGCGCTTCAGATAGGCGTCCCGCTCGCTGCCGTAACCCGTCATCGCCCACCTGTCCCCGTCGTCGGCTCTCCTCACCCCGACTATACCCTCCCGGGGTGTCAGCGGAAGCGCCGCAGCCGGAGGCTGTTGCTGACCACGAACGCCGACGAGCAGGCCATCGCCGCCCCCGCGATCATCGGGTCGAGGAAGCCGAGCGCGGCCAGCGGGAGCGCCGCCACGTTGTAGGCGAACGCCCAGAACAGGTTGCCCTTGATCGTGGCCAGCGTGCGGCGGGCCAGCCGGATCGCGTCGGCCGCCGCGCGCAGGTCACCGCGCACCAGCGTCAGGTCGCTCGCCTCGATCGCCGCGTCGGCGCCGGTGCCCATCGCCAGGCCCAGGTCGGCCTGGGCGAGCGCCGCCGCGTCGTTGACGCCGTCGCCGACCATCGCCACCACGTGGCCTTCGGCCTGCAGCCGCTTGACGACGGCGACCTTCTCCTCCGGCAGCACTTCGGCGACGACCTCGTCGATGCCCGCCTCGGCGGCGATCGCCCGCGCCGCGCCGGCGTTGTCGCCGGTCAGCAGCACCGGCTTCAAACCGAGTCCGCGCAGCTCGGCGACGGCTTGCGCCGACGTCGGCTTGATCGTGTCGGCGACGACGAGCCGGCCGCGGACCTCGCCGTCCCAGGCCACACCGACGCCGCCCTCGGCACGCCCGACGCTGACCGTGTGCCCCTCGACCACTCCGGTCACGCCGACGCCCGGCGTGCTGCGGAAGTCCGTGACCGCGGGAAGCGTGCCGAACCGCTGCTTCGCCGCCTCCGCGATGGCGCGGCCGACGGGGTGCTCGGAGGCGGCCTCGACGGCGCCCGCCAGCCGCAGCGCTTCGCCGTCACCCTCGACCAGGGTCATCCGGCCGGTGGTGACGGTGCCGGTCTTGTCCAGGACGACGGTGTCGACGCGGCGGGTGGATTCGAGCACCTCGGGGCCCTTGATGAGGATGCCGAGCTGGGCGCCCCGGCCGGTGCCGACGAGCAGCGCGGTCGGTGTCGCGAGGCCGAGCGCGCACGGGCAGGCGATGATCAGCACCGCGACCGCGGCGGTGAACGCCTGGTCCGGGCGCCCGCCGGTCGCCGACCAGACCACCAGCGTGGCCAGCGCCGCGAGGACGACCAGCGGGACGAACACCGCCGAGACGCGGTCGGCGAGCCGCTGGGCTTCCGCCTTGCCGCTCTGGGCGGCTTCGACGAGCCTCGCCATCTGCGCCAGCCGGGTGTCGTCGCCGACGCGGGTGGCCCGCACGACCAGGCGCCCGCCGGCGTTGACGGTGGCGCCGGTGACCGCGTCCCCCGGCCCGACCTCGACCGGGACGGATTCCCCGGTGAGCATGCTCGTGTCGACCGCGGAGCCGCCTTCGGTGACCACGCCGTCGGTGGCGATCTTCTCCCCGGGCCGGACGAGGAAGAGGTCCGCTTCCCGGAGGTCGGCGACCGGGACCAGGTGCTCCTCGCCGTCGCGGAGCACGGTGACGTCCTTCGCACCGAGGTCCATCAGCGCGCGCAGGGCGGCGCCGGCCCGGCGCTTCGCCCGCGTCTCGAAGTAGCGGCCGGCCAGGATGAAGGTGGTGATCGCCGCGGCCACCTCGAAGTACAGGTGGTGGTGGCCCCCGCCGAAGACGAGGGCGTACAGCGACCAGCCCACGGCAGCGACGACGCCGAGGGAGATCAGCGTGTCCATCGTGGCGGTGGCGTGCCGCAGGTTGACCGCGGCGACGCGGTGGAACGGCCACGCGCCCCAGGTCACGACCGGGGCGGCCAGTGCGAGCGCGACCCACGCCCAGCCCTGGAACTGCCAGGCCGGGACCATCGCGAGCGCGATCAGCGGGACGGTCAGCCCGGCGGAGACGAGCAAACGATTGCGCGGCGTCTCCTCCGGTGGTTTCGGCTCCGGGAGGCGCGCGGAGTAGCCGGCGGCCTCGACGACGGCCTTGAGGTCGTCGACCGACAGCCCGGCCGGGTAGCTGACCTGCGCTTTTTCGGTGGCGTAGTTGACCGTCGCGGTGACGCCGTCGACCTTGTTGAGCTTGCGCTCGACGCGGGCGGCGCAGGACGCACACGTCATCCCGCCGATGGCGAGCTCGACGTCGGCCGGCACCCCGGCGGAGCTCATGCGACCAGGCGGTAGCCGGCCTCGGTCACGGCGGCGGCGACCGCGTCGGTGGTCAGCGGCGTGTCACTGGTCACGGTCACGCGTCCGCTCTCGACGTCGACGTCCACGCTGCGGACGCCGTCGAGCTCGGAGACCTCCTCGCGGACCGAGGTGGCGCAGTGCCCGCAGGTCATGCCCTCGACGGTGTAGGTCGTTTCGGCCATTTCCCGCTCCTTTCGTCACCTTCCTTTATACCCATCGGGGGTAGGGGTTCCGCGCCGGGGGCCGTCAGACTCGCGGCATGCGCAAGCTCTACGCGATCGGGATCGGCGCCGGTGACCCGGAGCACCTGACGGTGCAGGCGATCGACCGCCTCAACCGCGTCGACGTCTTCTTCGTGCTCGAGAAGGGGCCCGAGAAGGCCGACCTGGTGCGGCTGCGGCAGGAGATCCTCGACCGGTTCGTCACGCGCCCGTACCGCGTGGTGCTGGCGGAGGACCCGCCGCGCGACCGCACGCCGGCGGACTACCGGGCCGCGGTCGCCGACTGGCACGCGGCGCGCGCGGAGGTCTACGAGTCGCTGCTCCTGTCGTCGCTGGGGCCGTCCGAGACCGGCGCGTTCCTGGTGTGGGGCGACCCGTCGCTGTACGACAGCACGATCGCGCTGATCGAGGCGGTGCTGGCGCGGGGGAACGTGTCGTTCGAGTACGAAGTGATCCCGGGGATCAGCAGCATCTCGGCCCTGGTGGCCCGCCACCGGACGACGATGAACCAGATCGGCCGGGCGGTCCAGCTCACCACGGGCCGCCGGCTGGCCGACGGCTGGCCATCGGGGGTGGACGACGTGTTCGTCCTCCTCGACGCGCACACGACCTTCGACCGCTACGTCGACGAGGGGCTGCACATCTTCTGGGGTGCCTACGTCGGCACGCCGCACGAGATCCTGCGTTCGGGCCCGCTCACGTCGGCGCTGGCCGAGGAGATCAGGCGTGTGCGGGCGGAGGCGCGGGAACGGCACGGCTGGATCATGGACACGTGCCTGCTGCGCCGGCCGGCGCAGGGTTGAGGAAGGGCCCCGGGAGCGGGGTTTTCGGGCATGCGAAAAGGCCCCGGGAGAACCGTGAGGTTCTCGACCGGGGCCTTCCCTTGGTTAAGTTCGGCGGTGTCCTACTCTCCCACAACC
>NZ_JBSGBQ010000052.1:0-47592 GCF_053601335.1 Amycolatopsis sp. NPDC004747
TGATGCCCCTCTGATCCGAAAATGGGTCTTGGGTGGCATGCGTCAGCATCCGGCGTAGCGGAGCGGAGCCGGATTGGGGTGGTGGGGTTCAGGCGGCGGGTTCGAGGGTGACTTTGTATCCGAGTGCTTCGAGCTGGCGGATGTGGTTGTGTTTGCGCTGGTCGGGGTGGGTGTGGGCGGTGTGGAAGTCGGGGCCGAGGTCGCGGAAGCGGGTGCCGGGTTCGGTGAGCAGGTGCCAGACGATGACGAGGATGGAGCGGCCGACGGCGACGATGGCGCGTTTCTTGCCGCGTCGTCTGGCGATGCGCCGGTAGCGTTCGCCGAGGAAAGTGTTGGTTTTGCCGGCGGCGACGGCGGCCTCGCCGAGGGCTCGGGCGAGGTAGGGGTTGCCGTGCCCGGTGCTGCCGGTGCCTTTTTTGCGGCCGGCGGATTCCTTGACGGTGGGCGCGAACCGGGCCCAGGACACCAGATGCCCGGCGGTCGGGAAGTGGCTCATGTCCCTCCCGGTCTCCGCGATGATCACGGCCGCGGTGGTGGGGCCGATGCCGGGGATCTCAGCCAGCCGGCCGACCGCGTCGGCGAAAGGGATGATCTGCTCACCGATCCGGTCTTCGACCGCGGCGATGTCGGTGTTGATCGCGTCGATGCGTCCCAGCATCCGGGTCAGCAGGAACGCGTGATGGTCGGTGAAGTGCCCGGTGAACGCCTCTTCCAGCAAGGTGATCTTGGTGCGCATCCGGGTCCGTGCCAGCTGCGCGAGGACCTTCGGGTCTCGTTCCCCGGCGATCAGGGCGGCCATCATGTCGCGGCCGGAGACTCCGAAGATGTCCGAGGCCACGACCGACAGTTTGATGCAGGCGTCCTCGAGTAGTTTCTCCACCCGGTTCTTCTCCGCGCCGCGGGCGTTGACCAGGTCGATGCGGTAGCGGGTCAGATCCCGCAACCGGCGGATCGGCGGTGGTGGGACCAGGCTGGGCCGGATCATCTGCCGCTCGGCGACCTTGCACAACCACACCGCATCCAGGGTGTCGGTCTTGGGCCGGCCGGGCAGGTGCTTGACGTCGCGGGCGTTGACCAGCCAAGTGTCGAAACCGTGGGCTTCCAGCAGGTAGAAGACCGGTTTCCAGTAGTCCGACGTGGCCTCCATGACCACCCTGCCGACCCGCAGCTCACGCAATCGGTCGGCCAGCAGCAGCACCGCCCGGGTCATCGTCGGATGAGTGGTGATCTCCTGCAGCCGCCGTCCCGGCCTGCGCTCGTCGGGAACCCGCACACAACACACCAGCTCGGCCTTGCCGATGTCCAGCGCCGCGACCCGCGCGACGATTTCCTCGGTGTCCTCAGATTCGGTCAGCATCCCGTGCTCCTCACCGCTGCCGCTGCGGTCGCCCGCGGGAGCCACCAGGCAAAGTCTGCGAATCTGATCCGCGTGCTCGAAGCAACACTGAAGAGCCCAAGGCGTGGCCCCCGGCGTCCCGCTGATCAACGGCCTCCAACGACCACAGAGCTACGACGTCAGCGAGCGACCAACCCCATTTTCAACCCCGAACGAGCGCCCCGCCAGGGGCACACCCAGCTGATCACGCGAGATTCCCCTGCAGTCACGCGTGATGCCCCAGGGCGAGGGCGGCGCGGAGGACTCCGGCGGCGTGGAGCATGGCCGCGCGGGCGTCCGGGTCCACGCCGACTCGGTTGGCGAAGCCGTGGAGCTGGCCTTCGTGACGGCGGTGGACCAGCGGGACTCCCGCCGAAGCGAGCCGGCGGGCGTAGGCCTCGCCTTCGTCGCGGAGGAGGTCGAAGCCGCACGTGGCGACGTACGTCGGGGGGAGGCCGTCGAGGGTCTCGTCGTAGAGGACCGAGGCTCGCGGGTCCCGATAGGACTCCGGGTCGCGGAGGTACTGCGCGCGGTACCAGGCCCACTCGTCGCGGTCGAGGCGGAAGCCCGAGCCGAACTGCCGGTGCGACGGCGACTCCCCGAGCGCGTCCGTCGCCGGGGTGAGCAGGAGGCTGAACGCCGGGCGGGGCAGTTCGGCGCGGGCCGCCGCGTGGGCGACCACCGCCGCCAGGTTGCCGCCGCTGCTGTCGCCGCCCACCGCCAGCCGGGCCGGGTCGATGCCGAACTCCTCCGCGTGGGAAGAGACGAAGGCGAACGCCGCCACCGCGTCCGAGGCCGCCGCGGGGAACGGGTGTTCCGGGGCGAGCCGGTAGCCGATCGACACCACCCGCACCCCGGCTTCCTCGGCGAGCAGCCGGCACGCGCCTTCGTGCGTGTCGATGCTGCCGAGCACGAACCCGCCGCCGTGGAAGTACACGATCGCCGGGCCGGGCGCCGGGACGCCGGCCGGCTCGTACCACCGCAGCGGCAGCGGCCCGCCCGGCCCGGGCCACGACGAGTCGCGGGTCCGGACGCCGGGGCAGATCCCGGCGCCGGCCAGCGCCCCCGCCAGGTTCAGCTCGGCCCGCGCCCGCACCAGGCTGCCGTTCTGGTGCGGCGCGTCGAACGGCGCGAAGCGCGACACCCGCATGAGCACCTGGGCGGTGAGGACCGGCTGACGGCCGTCGACGACGACCGGGCGCCCGGCGATCACCCGCAGCACCGGCGACGGCAGCCGGAGCAGGAAGCGCAACCCGGCCATGATCGACCGCACGAGCAGCCGGCGGGACAGTCCATTCAGCACAGGTCCACAAATATCGGATTCGCGTACAACCACAAGTCCTCGAACGGGTTCGCCTGCCCGACGGTGTCCGGTGTGGGCTCCGCATCGCCGTTCGACCCGCGGATCCGGAAGTAGAACGGGTCCCGCACGTTCCGGAAGGTGTGCCGGAAGACCACCTGCCGCCCGGGCGCCCACCGCGGCTCGAACGACTCCACGACCCGCGTGCCCGGCGCGGTCATCGCGTCGCGGTCGGCGACCGGGCCGGTCACCGGGCCCGAGACGACGTCCAGGCGGGCCAGCCGCGGCACCGAGCCGCCGCCGTTCGGCCGGTCCGCCAGCCGCGCGCGGACCACCACCGTGACGTCGGAGCCCCGCCGCACCCGCAGGCGTCCACCCAGCGTGACGGCGGAACCACCGCCGTGCGCCTCGACCTCGAGGCCCTGGACGAGCCCGCCGTGCGTCAGCCAGATCCGCCCGGCCCGCAGGCCCTCCAGCACGCCTTCGAGGCTGCGCCGCGTGACGCCGACGTAGGTGCGGCTGAACTCGCCGGGGTAGAAGTCCGCGTACGGCGCGAGCAGCTGCGGCGTTCCGGTGTCGAGCGGGTCGGGGAACCTGCCGTGCGTGTCGTACCAGTCGCCCGGCACGTCCGGGCGGACCAGCGTGTCGCCGCGGTTGTAGTGCGAGTCGGAGTTCGTGGTGATCCACCACGGCTTCCCCTCGGCGAGCAGCGAATCCCACAGCCCGCCGACCTTCGCCGTCGCCCAGTCCCAGCCGCCGTGCGTCCGGTAGGCCTCGGCCGGGAAGCCCGGCCACGAGTTCGCGCCGGGGCTGTTGGCGTAGCCGCCGCGCGCGCCGCCGTTGCCGAGCGGCTTCGGGAAGCCGTCGGCCTGCGCGCCGGGCGCACCCTCCATGCCGATGACGATGCCCGGCGCGGCGTCGCGGTAGGCCCGCAGCTCGTGCGGGGCGACGCGGCCGTTGCGCAGGGGGTGGTTGATCAGCACGACCGGCGCGTGGATCCGCCGCGCGCGTTCTTCGTCGGCGAGCCAGCGCAACGCCCGCAGGGCGAGGGCCTCGTTCGCCGGGCTCGACGCCTCCGAGTTCGTCAGCCGCCAGTCGAAGGACCGCTCGAACTCGCGCAGCTTGGCCGCCTGCGCCGAACCGGCCTGGAAGAAGACGGTCGCGTGCTCGGCGCCCGGGACGTTCCACTCCATGCCGTGCCACAGCAGCAGGTCCGGGTACTTCCGCCGGGCGGCGAGGAAGTCGGCCTCGGTCGGCTCGACCGACACCTTCTCGTGCTCGGCGTGGCCGTGGTCGGTGAAGACGATCCAGTCCGCGCCGTGCGCCCGCCCGCCGCGCGCGATGTCCTCGATCTGGTACATCGCGTCGTAGGAGTACTGGCTGTGCGTGTGGTGGTCGCCGACCAGCCACTGGTAGCGGCCGCACACCCGGCCCGCGTCGAGGTCGGGGAGAGCGGGAGCGGGGAGGGGCACGCTCGCGGCGGCAGCCGCGAGGCCGGCACCCTTGAGGAAGCGGCGTCGATCGGTGGTCACGGCGGGACGCTAAGCCGCCGGGGTGAACGGGCGGTGTCCCGGCGGCCAACTGTGCTGTGATCTTCGGTGTGGAGGAGAAACCCCTGGCGCGGGTGCTGCCGCCGGTGATCGCGCTGGCACTCGCCGCAGGCGTCGGGCTGGCGTTCTTCGTCGCCGCGCTCGTCCGGCCGCCCGAACTGCCGGTGGACACGAACCCCGCACCGCTGGCCGGGCACACGCTGTGCGCGGCGGTCGTCGTGACGTTCCTGTCCGAAGAGGACATGCGGGCGGCGGTGCCGTCGTTCCACGACGACCCGAAGGCCCGGCGGGTGTTCCTCGACCCGCCGTCGGTCTCCCTGCTCGCCGTCCCGGGCACCGAGCTGAAGGCGTGGGCGCTCCAGCTGCACGCCCGCTACCGGACCGCCGAGCGGGTGACGGTGATCGACTCCGACGCGACGGCGGCGCAGCTGAACCTCACCGCGCCGCCGCCGAAGTGCCCTCGTGAGGGCGAGTACTAGACCGTCGGGACCGAAGCCACGCCCGGGGCGAGGAACGGCTTGCCGTTCACGCGCTCGGACACCCCCGAGCGGTCCAGGTACGGCGTGATGCCGCCGTTCCAGAACGGCCAGCCCGCGCCGAGGATCAGGCACAGGTCGATGTCCTGCGCCTCGGCGACCACGCCCTCGTCGAGCATGATCCGGATCTCCTCGGCGATCGCGGACAGCGCCCGGTCACGCACCTCCTCCGAGGTGGACGGCTTGTCACCCTGCGTCCACAGCTCGACGACCTCGGGGTCGGCCGACTGGTTGCCCTGGTCGTCCCAGACCCAGACGCCCTTCTTTCCCGCCTTGACGAACTTCGCGAGGTTCTCGGACACGGTGAACCGGTCCGGGAACGCCTCGTGCAGCGTCTCGCCGACGTGCAGGGCGATGGCCGGGCCGACGAGCTGCATCAGCGTCAGCGGCGTCATCGGCAGGCCGAGCGGCTCCAGTGCCTTGTCGGCGACGTCGAACGGCGTGCCCTCGTCGACGGTCACCAGCACCTCGCCGAGGAAGCGCAGCAGCAGCCGGTTGACGACGAACGCCGAAGCGTCCTTCACCAGCACGCTGGACTTCTTCAGCTGCTTGCCGACCGAGAACGCCGTCGCCAGGGAAGCGTCGTCGGTCTGCTCGCCGCGGACGATCTCCAGCAGCGGCAGCACGGCCACCGGGTTGAAGAAGTGGAAGCCCACGACCCGCTCGGGGTGCTGCAGCTTCGACGCCATCGCGGTGATCGACAGCGACGAGGTGTTCGTCGCCAGGATCGCCTCGGGCTTGACGTGCTGCTCCAGCTCGGCGAACACCTGCTGCTTGACGCCCAGCTCCTCGAAGACGGCTTCGATGACGAAGTCGGCGTCGGCGAACGCGGCCTTGTCGAGCGAGCCGGTGACCAGGGCCTTGAGCCGGTTCGCGCCGTCCGGGGAGACGCGCTTCTTGGCCAGGAGCTTGTCGATCTCGGCGTGGACGTACCCGACGCCCTTGTCGACGCGTTCCTGGTCGACGTCGGTGAGCACGACCGGCACCTTCAGACGGCGGACGAACAGCAGCGCGAGCTGGCTGGCCATCAGGCCGGCGCCGACGATGCCGACCTTGTTCACCTTGCGGGCCAGCGACTTGTCCGGCGCGCCCGCCGGGCGCTTGGCGCGCTTGTTGACCAGGTTGAACGAGTACAGCCCGGCGCGCAGGACGTCGGACATGAGCAGCTCGGCGAGCCCGTCGGTCTCGGCCGCGTAGCCGCGGTCGAGGTCGTTTTCCTTCGCAAGTGCGAGGAGTTCCACGGCCTTGGTCGCGCCCGGCGAGGCGCCGTGCGTACGGCCGTCCACAATGGACTTGGCCCGGGCGATGGCGGCGTCCCAGGCCGAACCGCGGTCGATCTCGCGGCGAACCGGGGTGATCTCGCCGTTCACGACGCGAGCCAGCCACAGCAGCGACTGCTCGAGGTAGTCGGCCGAGCCGAAGACCTCGTCGACGATGCCGAGCTCGGCCGCCTGCTTGACGTTCAGCATCTTGTTCTGCGCCAGGGCGTTCTCGATGATCACCGTGACGGCCGCGTCCGCGCCGATGAGGTTCGGCAGCAGCTGCGTGCCGCCCCAGCCCGGGAACAGGCCGAGGAAGACCTCGGGGAACGCGATCGCGGCGGTGTTCTCCGACAGCGTCCGGTAGTGGCAGGACAGCGCCAGCTCCAGGCCGCCGCCCATGACCGCGCCGTTCACGAACCCGAACGTCGGGATCTTCGACTCGGTCAGGCGGCGGAACACGTCGTGCCCGGTCTGGGCGATCTCGCGCGCCAGCTTCGGGTCGCTGACCTGCTCGACACCGGACAGGTCGGCGCCGACGGCGAAGATGAACGGCTTGCCGGTGACGGCGATCGCGGCGGGCTCGGCGGCGAAGGCCTCGTCCAGCGCGGTGTTCAGCGACACCAGGCCCTGCGGGCCGAAGGTGTTCGGCCGGGTGTGGTCGTGGCCGTTGTCGAGCGTGATCAGCGCGACCTGCTTGGCGAGACCCGGCACCTTGACCAGGCGGGTCTTCGCGTGGGTGACGACCTCGTCCGGGAACGCGGCCTTCGCTTCTTCAGCGGTGAAAGTCATTACTTCGCCCCCTCAAAGGCCGGGTTCTCCCAGATCACGGTGCCGCCCATGCCGATCCCGATGCACATCGTGGTCATGCCGTACCGGACGTCGGGCCGCTCGGCGAACTGGCGGGCCAGCTGCGTCATGAGCCGGACGCCGGAGGAGGCCAGCGGGTGGCCGCACGCGATGGCGCCGCCCCACTGGTTCACGCGTGGGTCTTCGTCGTCGATGCCGAAGTGGTCGAGGAAGGCCAGCACCTGCACGGCGAAGGCCTCGTTGATCTCGAACAGGCCGATGTCGTCGATCGACAGGCCGGTGCGCTTGAACAGCTTCTCGGTGGCCGGCACCGGGCCGATGCCCATGACCTCCGGCTCGACGCCGGCGAAGGAGTAGCCGACCAGCCGCATGGCGACCGGCAGGCCCAGCTCGCGGGCGGTGTCCTCGTCGGCGAGGAGCGAGGCGGTGGCGCCGTCGTTGAGGCCGGCCGCGTTGCCCGCGGTGACCCGGCCGAACGGGCGGAACGGCGTCTTGAGGTTCGCCAGCTGCTCGACGGTGGTGCCCGGCCGCGGCGGCTCGTCCTCAGTGGCCAGCCCCCAGCCGAGTTCCTTCGACCGGGTGGCGACCGGGACCAGCTCGGGACCGATCTTGCCGGTCTTGACGGCCTCGGCGTAGCGCTCCTGGCTGCGCGCGGCGTAGGCGTCGGTGCGCTGCTTGGTGATCGCCGGGAAGCGGTCGTGCAGGTTCTCGGCGGTCTGGCCCATGACGAGCGCGGTCGGGTCGACCAGCTTGTCGGCGATGATCCGCGGGTTCGGGTCGACACCCTCGCCCATCGGGTGGCGGCCCATGTGCTCGACGCCGCCGGCGATGGCGATGTCGTAGGCGCCGAAGCCGATGCCGGACGCGGCGGTGGTGACGGCCGTCATGGCGCCGGCGCACATGCGGTCGATGGCGAAGCCGGGCACCGACTTGGGCAGCCCGGCCAGCAGCGCGGCGGTCCGGCCGATGGTCAGGCCCTGGTCGCCGGTCTGGGTGGTGGCGGCGATGGCCACCTCGTCGACGCGCTCGGGCGGCAGTTCGGGGTGCCGCCGCAGCAGCTCACGGATGGCGTTGACGACCAGGTCGTCGGCCCGGGTCCCGGCGTAGATGCCCTTGTCGCCGGCCTTGCCGAAGGGGGTGCGGACCCCCTCGACGAAGGCGACATTGCGCACGCCCCGCGCGTTCGGCGCGAGCGGCGTTGCTGGTGCGGCCACGAATGCTCCATCAAGTAGACGTCTTTGACTCGTTCGGGGGCTCCGGGTGGCGGAGCCCCCGGCCCGGGGCGGAGCCCCGGTTGTCACAGCCGCACGATAGCCCTTGTTACCCACCGGTAACCAGTGGTGTGGCCCGGTCGAGTGGGCTACGGCACACTCTTGGGCTTCAGCGTCCCGCCTTTGACGGCCCAGGCGACGCCGAACGCCTCCACGGCGACGGCCTCCAGCCACAGTGCCGGGTGCAGGTCCGGGGTCAGCCCGAGGTACTTGGCCCCGGCGATGAGCACCAGGCAGACGAGGATCACGCCGCCGCAGACCCGGTAGAGGGCGCCGAACTTCTCGGGCTGTTCGCCGTCGTGCGGGAAGAGGCGGAGGCAGAAATACGCGAGGGAGAGGAAGAACACGGCCGCGAAGGCGAGGTGCAGGACGCCGGCGGTCCGGTCCCACGCCGTGACGTCGTGGTCGGGGGTGGTCGGGAACAGGGCGAGCCCGATCGCCCCCAGCCCGGCGATGGTGCTGACGATGTTGTCGATGTAGTCGTGGCCGTAGTAGGCGAGGAGGAACACGCCGACCGCGCACATCGCGCCGACCAGGACGTCCCGCAGGCCGGTGTAGTAGTAGCTGCTCAGCGAGCCGAGGAGGTCGCCACCCTGGACGAGCTGCTTGCCGAGGATGAGCACGAACGGCAGCGCGAGGCCGATGAGGCCGATGGCGCGCCGGAGGAACAGGTACGAGTGGACGAGGGTGTTCTGCGGGGATCTGGTCGCCGTGGTCATGGCCGCCTCCGAGGGTTCACTCAGGTGGATCGGCGGCGAAGTGCCCAGGGGTGAGGCTTGTTACCGCGCAGTTGTCCAAGTTCTCAGCTGATCGTTACGGAGTTCGGCGCAGGTGCCGTCGCGGTGGGCGGTGGGGGTGAAGCCTTCGAGGACTCCGATTCGGGCGCCTTCGGCCGGGTTCCAGACTTCGAGCCCGGTTTCGGCAGTGACGTACAGGAGGCCGCTGTGGGCCCACATCCGTCCGGTGGGCCCGGCGAACATCCCGGTGCGGCGCCCGGTCCCGGCGTCGTAGAGCTCGACGCCGTCGAGCATCTGCTGCCAAGAGGCGCCCATGCGCTGGATGGCGACGGTGGTGTCGTCCAGCCAGACGATCGGCTGGTCCCAGTCGCTGCTGCGACCGGGGGTGAGATGCCGGCCGGTCTCGGCCGCGTGGACATCGCCGGCGAGCCATGCCCTGACGTCCACCACCAGCGGGGAACCCACCGGCATCCAGACCCAGCCGTCCACGACGAGCAGCCGTTCGGACGGGCTGACGTGGAGTGCGCCCTGGAAGTAGTCGAGGTAGTGCTCGGGTTCGGGCTCCCCCTTCTGCGGTGCCGCGGTTTCCCGGTCGGTCAGCAGCTCTCCGCTGGGCAGGGCGAACACGTCCAGGCGGTTCCAATCCGTGCCCGCGACGACCTTCGCCGTCTCGCCTTCGCCGAGGAAGGCCAGCGGGAACCGGGTGAATTCGTTGTCGACCCAGTCCCGGTCGAGGTGGACCACGGTGACCCACTCGTCGAGGTCGACGACCGTCGCGAACCGGCCGTAGTCGGAGACGACGGCGGCGAACCTCCCGTCCCGGGAGGTGTGCAGGCCGCGTCGGGGGCGGTCGGGGAAGTCGCGCATGTCCACGGGGTTCTCTTCGGGCAGCTCGACCGGGCCGACGAGCCACTGGTCGTCGTCGGTGATGCGGACGAAGCCCGCCGCGGTGAGCGCGAGCCAATGGCCGGGCATGGGGGCCAGGCAGCCGTCGTTCAGCGGGCGCACCGGGCAGGGGCGGGTCGACCAGGTGCCGCCGACTTCCCGGTCCCGCACCAGGATTTCGGGCTCGCCGTGCCAGCCCGAGGGGAAGCTCTTCTGGTCGGCCCGATCGGCGCAGGCTTCGCAGACCTCGACCAGCGCGGCCGGGGTGCACTCGGCGCAGACGAGGTCGTAGCGGGTGCCCACGCCGGTCAGGTGGCGGGTGGACGAGGGAGGTTCTTCGACAGCCAGATGCAAACAGGTGCGCAGGGTGCCGATGCGGCCCGGATGGCCGCAAGGCAGGGTGTTCATGACCTCAGTGTCACCCCGCCCCGCAACCCGTTATCCGACGCCGAGGTGTGCCAGCCACCCGCCCTTCGCCGAGATGTCCTCCGCTCCCTCCGTGGCCGACGGCTCGCAGAGGAAGCCCGGGACCCGGGTGCCATCGGCCAGTTCGAGCTTGCCGATCGCCAGTGGCGCCGGGATTCCGGCCACGAACGAGCCGAACCCCGCCGCCGGCAGGTCCCACACCTCCGCGGCGACCGAGACCCCGCCGGATCCCACCCGCACCAAGCCCGGCTTCGGCGGCACCGTGTCCAGCGCGTACAACCGGTACGCCGCCGCCGTCGAGACCGCCGACACGAACCGGCCGCCGCGGGAGGTCAGCTCGTGGTTCAGCGGCTGGCCCCTCAGGTGCGCGCCCACCACCACGATCGGGATGCGTTCGGAACGCAAACCCGCCAGCGCCGTCAGCTTCAGGTCGTCGTGCGGGGCGCCGAGGAGCATCACGCCGAACGGCCGGCCGGCCACCGAGCCGGCCGGGACGGCCAGCGCCGAGAGCCCGAACAGGTTGGTGGCGTTGGTGAACCGGCCCAGGCGGGCGTTGACCGCCACCGGGTCCGCGGCGACTTCGGCGATCGTCGGGTGCTCGGTCGTCGTCGGGAGCAGGAGCGCGTCGACGCCGGCCAGCGCCACCAGCGCTTCGGTTCGCAGGGCCGCCAAGGTTGCCTGGTCGGCGAACAGCCGGTGCGCGGGGATGTCCCGCGCCGGGCCGATGATCGAGCGCACGACCGGATCGACGGCGTCCGGGTGGGCGTCGATGAACTCGCCGACCGCCGTGTACCGCTCGGCGACGAACGCGCCGCCGTACAGCAGCTGGGCCGCCTCCAGGAACGCCGAAATGTCCACAGTGGCCACTTCGGCGCCCGCGGCCGCGTACTCCGCGACAGCCGCATCGAACGCCTCGGCCCAGCCCGGCGCCAGTGGACCCAGCTGGCCCGGGGCCGGGACGCCGAGCCGGAACCGTCCCGTGTGGACCTGCGCGGGCTCGGCCAGGCAGGTCAGCGCGAACGACGCCTCCTCGACCGTCCTGGCGAACAGCGACACGCAGTCGATGCTCGCGCACGCGGGCACCACACCGGCTGTCGGCAGCAGGCCCGGGGTCGGCTTGAGCCCGACGATCCCGTTGAACGCCGCCGGCACCCGGCCCGAGCCCGCGGTGTCCGTCCCCAGCGCCAGGTCCACGATGCCGAGGGCGACCGCCACCGCGGACCCCGAGCTCGACCCGCCGGAGACGTAGGCCGGGTCGACGGCGTTGCGGACTGCGCCGTACGGGCTGCGCGTGCCGACCAGGCCGGTCGCGAACTGGTCCAGGTTGGTGGTGCCGAGCACCAAGGCGCCCGCCGTCCGCAGCCGCGCCACGACCGGCGCGTCGGCCTCCGGTTTGTAGGCGTATTCCGGGCAGGCCGCCGTCGTCGGCAGCCCGGCGACGTCGATGTTGCCCTTGACCGCCACGAGCTTCCCGTACAGCGGCAAGCCGCGTGGCTCCAGTGCCGCGGCCTCGGCCAGAACGTCGGCTTCCGGCCGCAGGTCGATCCAGATCTCCGGCCGGTCGACCTGCTCGATCCGCCGGTAGGCCGCCCGCACCCGCTCTTCGAGGGCGGTCATCCGAGCACCACCAGCGGCGTGCCGGGGGCCACCTGGTCACCGGGGGACACGAGCACCTCGACCACCTCACCGCTCGCCGGCGCGGGGATCCGCGCCTCGGTCTTCATCGCTTCCAGCGTCACCAGCGACTGCGCGTTCTCGACGCGTTCGCCCGCGGTGACGTCGACCCGCCACACCGTCGCCGCGAAGGGCGCCTCGACCACGTGCCCGCCCGGCGGCGCCTCGACCCGCGCCGGCGGCCGGGTGACCGGCTCCGGTTTCGGGTCGAACTCGCCCGCCGCGGCCCACGCCTGCCGTTCCGCCTCGAAGGCGGCCGCCTGGGTGGCCCGGAAGCCGGCGATGCTCTCGGCGTTGTCCGCGAGGAACTTCTGGTAGTCCGCCAGGGCGAAGGAGCCCTCGGTGGTGTCGAGCTCCAGCGTCCCGGACGCGCTCTGCGCCCGCAGGTCAAGCAGCTCCTCGGCCGACACCGGGTACCAGGAGATCCGGTCGAAGAACCGCAGGTTCCACGGCTGCTCCCCGCCGTGCCAGCTGTTCCACACCTGGACCGTGCGCCCGACGAACTGGTAGCCGCCCGGGCCCTCCATGCCGTAGATGCACAGGTAGGCACCGCCGATGCCGACCGAGTTCTCCGCCGTCCACGTCCGGGCCGGGTTGTACTTCGTCGTCACCAGGCGGTGCCGCGGGTCCAGCGGTGTCGCCACCGGCGCGCCGAGGTAGACGTCGCCGAGGCCGAGCACGAGGTACTCCGCGTCGAACACCGTCCGGTACACGTCGTCCACACCGGCCAGCCCGTTGACCCGCCGGATGAACTCGATGTTCCACGGGCACCACGGCGCGTCGTCGCGGACGCCGGTCATGTACCGCTCGATCGCCTCGCGGGTGGCCGGGTCGTCCCACGACAGCGGCAGCCGGACACTGCGGCTCGGCACGACCAGGTCGTGCGTCGGCGGCAGGTCCCGCTCCAGCTCGCGGACCAGCCCGAGGGCCTTGCCGACCGGCAGCGCGTCCGGGTCGACGTGCACCTGCAGCGACCGGATGCCCGGGGTCAGGTCCACGATCCCCGGCACGCCTTCGGCGGCCAGCCGCTCGGCCAGCGCGTGCACCCGCATCCGCAGCGCGAGGTCGAGCTTCATCTCGCCGTACTCGACGAGCAGGTTGTCGTCGCCGCTGCGGCGGTAGGTGACCGACGGCTCGTCCTCCGATGCGGACAGCCGCGCGAGGACGCCGCCGTCCTCGCGTCCGGGGCGGCTCGGCTCGACCGCCGACGCCGGCCGCGTCCGCAGCGCCGCCGCGTGGTCGGTGCCGATCGGCACGAACCGCACGGTGTCACCCGGCCGCAGCTGGCCGAGCTTCCACCGCTCGCCGGTGGCGACCGTCGCCGGGCAGACGAACCCGCCCAGGCTGGGCCCGTCCGGGCCGAGCAGGATCGGCAGGTCGCCGGTGTAGTCGACGGCGCCGATCGCGTACGGCGTGTCGTGGATGTTCGACGGGTGCAGGCCCGCTTCGCCGCCGTCCGGCCGCGCCCACTGCGGCCGCGGCCCGACCAGCCGGACGCCGGTGCGGGCCGAGTTGAAGTGCACCTGCCAGTCCGTGGCGTAGAACGTGTCGACGTCTTCGGGGGTGAAGAACTCGGGGGCCGCGTGCGGGCCTTCGAGCGCGCCGATCGTCCACCGCGGCGCGAACTCCGGCCGGTCGGCGGCCGGGACCGGGCCCACCACCGGGTCCGCGGGCGCCGGCCCGGACCGCAGGACGTCCCCGGCGGCCAGTGCGCGGCCGCCGTGCCCGCCGAACTTGCCCAGCGTGAACGTCGCCGCGCTGCCGAGGAACTCCGGGACGTCGACGCCGCCGCGCACCAGGACGTAGCTGCGCAGCCCGGCCGTGCACGCCCGGACGTCGAGGGTCGCCCCCGCCGGGACTTCGACCGGTGTCCACAGGGGAACCTCGGTGCCGTCGACGAGCACGGTCGTCGGCGCGCCGGTGACGCACACCTCGGTGGCGTGCGAGAACCGCAGCGCGACGCCGTCCACAGTGCACTCCAGGCCGGGTGCGCCCTCCGGGTTGCCGAGCGCGAGGTTGCCCAGCCGCAGCGACCGGTCGTCCATCGGCCCGCTCGGCGGCACCCCGACGGCCCAGTACCCGGTGCGGCCCGGCCAGTCCTGCACGGTCGTCATCGTGCCGCCGCGCAGGACGTCGATCCGCGGCTCCGCGTCCGCGACGTCGTCCAAAGTGGACGTATCGTGCGCCGCGGCCGCGAAATCCGGTTCGGCGGCCGCGGCCCGCAGCTGGCCCAGGTTGGTCTGGACGCCGTCGAACCGGGTGGCGGCGAGCGCTTCCCGGAGGTTCGCCAGCGCGTCGGCGCGGTCGGTGCCGGTGCAGATCACCTTGGCCAGCAACGGGTCGTAGTGCGTGGTGACGTTCGCGCCCGGCTCGACCCACGTGTCCACGCGGGTGCCTGCGGGCAGCGTGACCCGGGTGACGAGACCCGCGCTCGGCCGGTGCCCGGCGCCCGGGTCCTCGGCGTAGACGCGGGCTTCGACGGCGTGCCCGCGGGCGACCGGCACCGCACGGAACATCGCCCGGTCGCCCTGGGCGAGCCGCAGCATCCAGGCGACCAGGTCGACGCCGTAGACCGCCTCGGTGACCGGGTGCTCGACCTGCAGCCGGGTGTTGACCTCGAGGAACGCCGCTTCGCCGCGCTCGGGGTCGTAGACGTACTCGACCGTGCCCGCCGACCGGTACCGCACCGACGAGCACAGCGCGACGGCGGAGTCGACCAGCTGCTTCCGGACGTCTTCGGGCAGCTCGGGTGCCGGGCACTCCTCGACCACCTTCTGGTTGCGCCGCTGCAGCGAGCAGTCGCGGGTGCCCAGGGCGATGACCTCGCCGAAGCCGTCGCCGAACACCTGGACCTCGACGTGCCGCGCGCGGGTCACCAGGCGTTCGAGGAAGACGCCCGAGCTGGCGAAGCTCTTGGCCGCCACGCTGCGCACGGTCTCCCAGGCGGCGCGCAGCTCGTCCGGCGACGCGCACGCGCGCATCCCGATCCCGCCCCCGCCGCCGGTCGCCTTGAGCATCACCGGGTAGCCGATGTCCCCCGCGCGGGCCAGCGCTTCGTCCACATCGGACAGCAGGCCGGTGCCGGCCAGCAGCGGCACGCCGGCCGCGATCGCCGCCTCGCGGGCGGTGTGCTTGCTGCCGAACACCTCCAGGTGCTCCGGGGACGGCCCGGCGAAGGCGATCCCGGCGTCTTCGCAGGCCCGCGCGAACGCCGCGTCCTCCGAGAGGAAGCCGTAGCCGGGGTGGATCGCGTCGCAGCTGGTGTCGAGCGCGGCCTGGATGATCGCCTCGGCCCGAAGGTAGCTTTCCGCCGCGGGTGCCGGGCCGAGCCGGACGGCCCGGTCGGCCAGCCGCACGTGCGGGGCGAGGCGGTCGGCGTCGGAGTACACCGCGACGGTTTCGAGGCCCAGTTCCTTCGCGCTGCGCAGGATGCGGACCGCGATCTCACCGCGGTTGGCGACGAGCAGCCTCACGCGCCGACTCCCGGGGAGATGACGACCATCCGCACCGGCGTCGGGTCGAAGCCGTTGCACGGGTTGTTGATCTGCGGGCAGTTCGACACGAGGACCAGCACGTCGGTCTCCGCGCGCAGCCGGACCTCCAGGCCCGGCGCCGAGATGCCGTCGACGATGCCGAGCGTGCCGTCCGCCTCGACCGGCACGTTCATGTACCAGTTGACGTTGCTGACCAGGTCACGCTTGCCCAGGCCCCACTTGGCGCCCTCGATGAGGAAGTTCTCGACGCAGGCGTGCTGGTACCGGGTGTGCTGGCCGTAGCGGAGGCTGTTGGACTCCTTGCTGCACGCGCCGCCGATGGTGTCGTGGCGCCCGCAGGTGTCGGCGACGACGGTCAGCAGCGGCGCGCCCTCCTGGGTGCGCAGGACACTGCCGGTGGTCAGGAAGATGTTGCCCTGCGCGGCGATCGTCGCGGCCGCGCTGTAGCGCTTCGACGTGTCGTTCGCGTCGTAGCAGAGGAAGTCGACGGCCTGGTTGCCGCCGAGGTCGATGATCGCCAGCTCCTGGCCCTGCTGCAGCACGGTCGAGTACGGCGCCCGCGCGGGCACGTCGACGCTGACTTCCAGCTGGGATTCGTAGGCCGTGCTCATGCGATCCCCCGTGCGGTGAGGTAGTCGGCGGTGTTCTCGAACGCGCGCTGCGCTTCCGGCGTGTGTGTCCACTCCGGACTGTCCGGGGCGGTCGGCCGGTCGCGCCAGGCCAGCACTTCGAGCTTCGACACCGGGTAGTCCGGGCGCGGGTCGACCGGGTGGGCGACGTTGGCGATCAGGACGATCGAGGGGATTTCGATCCGGAGGTCGACGGCCTTGCCCGCGCCCGCGGAGCCGGTGAACTCCAGCCCGCCTTCCGGCTGGACCCGCACGCCCTGGAAGAACGACAGGCTGGGCGGGAGGTCCCGTGGCCCGAGGCCGTTCTTGGCCGCGGCCAGGGTGAACAGCGGCAGGCCGGCGGGGGAGGGGCCCTCCGGGGCACCGTCGCCGTAGCGCTCGGTGTTGCCGTCCACTGTGGACGTCCCGCAGAGGGCGTCGTGGCGCCCGCTCGAGTCCGCGACGATGGTGGCCAGCACCCGCGCCTGGTCCGACAGCAGGGCCACCGACTCGCCGAGGTAGGCATTCCACTGCACCTTGACGGTGTCCGCAACGTTCAGCCGCTCCCAGGGCTGGTCGGCGTTGAACAGCAGCAGGTGCGCGCAGGCGTCGCCGTCGACGTCGGTCAGCCGCAGCCGCGTGCCCCGGGCCAGCACCTTGTGCGTGTACCCGCCGCCGGCCACGGTTTCGGCCCAGGTCAGCGCCTCGGGAGCGACCTCGGCCGGCGGCGTCGGCCAGGTGCTCGCCGGGATCGACGGCATCGTGTCGACCACGGTGCCGGCCTGGGCGCGGGCGTGGTCGCGCGCTCCGTAGGTCGTCGCGGTGGTGCTCATGGTCGTCCTCTCTCAGGTCGCGGGTTCGAGGGCCGGAGCGGGACGCAGCCGCAGCCAGCAGAGCCAGCCGATCACCAGTGCGCCGCCGACGAACTCTATCGGGAACAGGAGCATCCAGGGGGCGCCCGAACCGGCGAGATCATAGATCTCCGCGCGCGGCCAGGCGATGTTGACGATCATGGCGATCCCGTACAGGACGGCTGCTCCGTTCAGCGGTACTCCCCAGCGGCCGAGGGAGAACCGGCCCGGCTCGGCCGGGAACCGCCCGCGCAGCCGGTGCACCAGCAGCGGGCCCGTCACCAGCAGGTAGGCCAGGTACACGATCACCACCGACGTCCCGGTGATCGTGCTGAACAGCGTCGGGTTGCCGACGTTGAGCAGCAGCAGCCCGATGGCCAGCGCGCCGGACAGCAGCGCGGGCGCGACCGGCGTCCCGGTGCGCGGGCTCACCCCGGCGAGGCGGCCGGACGCGGGGAGCGCGCCGTCGCGGGCCATCGCGTAGATCAGCCGGACGGTGCCGGTCTGGATGGTGAGGGTGCAGACGACGACGGCGATCGCGACGTCGGCGAGGAAGACCCGGCCGAGGGTGTCGCCGAAGACGGCGGTGATCACGTACGGCAGGCCCTTGCCGGCGAGCTGCCCGTCGGTGAGGCTCGGCGCGGCCATCAGCGCGGTGACGACCACCGCGAGCCCGCCGATCCCGGAGACGAGCACGGCTCGCAGCACCGCCCGTGGCGCCGTCCGGCGCGCGTCCTTCGTCTCCTCCGCGACCGATGCGGCGGTGTCGAAGCCGTAGAGGACGTACGCCGCCATGAGCGCCGAAGCGAGCACGCCGCCGATCCCGGCGCTGGTGCCGGGCGCGTCGTGGAGCACCACCTGCGGGCCGCGGACGGCGAACAGGAGCAGCCCGGTGACGAGGACGACGACCCCGAGCAGTTCGGCGGCGACGCCGACGTCGTTGATCCGCGCCATCAGCCGGACGCCGCCGGCGTTGACGGCGGTGGTGAAGACGAGCAGCACGGTGCCGAGCAGCACGGCGTTGGCCGCGCCGGTCGGCGACGTCACCGACGGGTCGCCGCCGACGAACTGGAAGCCGTCCCACACCGACGGGAGCACGACCTGCAGCGCGATCGCGGCGGCGGCGAGGGCGACGATGCAGCCGAGCAGCATCATCCAGCCGGCGAGCCAGCCGAGGAACCCCTTGGTCAGCTGTTTCGCCCACTGGTACACGGATCCGGCGAGCGGGTAGCGGGCGGCGAGCTCGGCGAAGTTGAGGGCGACGAGCAGCTGGCCGGCCAGCACGACCGGCCACGTCCAGAAGAAGAGCGGGCCGCCGAAGGTGTAGCCGAAGCCGAAGAGCTGGAAGACGGTGGTGAGGATGGAGACGAAGGAGAACCCGGCGGCGAAGGCGGAGAACCCGCCCAGCGACCGGCGGAGCTCCTGGCGGTAACCGAAGGCGGTGAGTTCGTCGGGTGGCGTCATGCGGACTCCTTGTTTCGATCGCTTGACAGAAATTAGGTCGCCGCCACGACGCGGTGATCTCCGTCTTGTTAGGGACGCGTTAACGGCCGGATGAACCCGGCGTCAAGGACGACATCCGGGCGTAACCGCACCTCCGTGCGCGTGTCGCGCACGGTGACCTGGCAAGATCACATGCGTGGTCAAAGGGTCGGGAGTCGGCAGGCCGAGGGCGAGCGGAGCGGCGGCGAGCCGTCCCGACGCGCGCCAGGCGGTGCTCGACGCGGCGGGGGAGCTGTTCACCGGAGCCGGGTACGCGGCCACGACCACCCGAGCGATCGCCGAACGCGCGGGACTGCGCCAGGCTTCGCTGTACTACCACTTCCCGGCGAAGGAAGACATCCTCGCGGCGCTGCTGGCGGAGACGGTCCGCCCGTCACTGGCACTGGCGGCCCGCCTGGTGGCCGGCGCGGCCCCGGCGGCGGTCCGGTTGTGGGCACTGGCGTACGCGGACATCGGCCTGCTCGGCGGCGCCCGGCACAACCTGGGCGCGTTGTACCTGCTGCCGGAGGTCGGTTCGCCCAACCTGGCCCGCTTCCGCACGGAGCGCGCGGAACTGAAGGCGGCGTACGGCAGGCTGGTGGTGGCTTCGGGCGTGGCACCGGACGCGGCCGGCATCCGGACGGATCTGGTGTTCGGGCTGGTGGAGAGCATCGCGGTGATCCGCAGGGACGACCCGGACCTGGACGTCGAAGCCCACGTGCGCGAGGGCGCCGACGGGGTCGTCCGGCTGGTGGGCGCCGCCGAGCCGACGGACGAACTGCGGGCGGAGGCGCACCGGCTGCTGGCGGCGCCGGCCGAAGAGGGGCCCGTGGTCAACCCGGTGGCCGGGGACAGCCGCTCAGCAGGCCGCTGATCACCCGCGACAGCTCGCGCATCGTGTGCATCCCGAGCTGGACCGACTGGGCGCCGGCGCGCAGCGGGCGGATCGCCGCGCGCAACGGTGCGTTGATCGCTTCCAGCGGGCGGATCTGCGCCAGGAACTCCGTGATGCGGGCTTCGAGCTCCATCAGCCCGGTCAGCATTTCGACGAACTCGTCGTATTCGCGGCGCGCGCGGTCCAGCAGCTCGGGTGTCATCTGCGAGTCCATCAGGCGCATGTACGAGCGGATCGTCGCGTCGGTCTTCGCGACCGTGCTCTCGAACGCCGTGCCGACCTGCTGGATGTTGACCGCCATCGGCTTGATCGTGTCGGCCGCGCGGACCACCCTGGCCTTGATCGCCTCCGGGGCCAGCCCGGCCACCTCGCCGCTCACCTGACGCATTTCCTCGGCCAGCTCGTCGAGCGAGTGGCTGATCGCGTCGAACTGCCGCTCCAGCAGGTCGCCGATCTTCGCCAGGCTTTCCTTGTATTCCTGCAGACCCGGTCCGTCCCTTTCCGGCAGGCCGCACTCGAGCAGCAGCCGGTCGCATTTCTTCAGCTGTTCCAGCGCCGCCTCCGCGGAGCGGATCGCCTTGACGAGCCGGTCGGCCACCAGGTCCATGGTGCGCCGCCATTCCGCGGTGCCGGCGCCGGAGAGGACCGCCTCCTTGATGTCGACGTACTGGAGCTTTTCGATGATCCGGATGTTGGCGTCTTCGCTCTGGCCGGTGATGAGCTCGTGCCCGAGCACGATCAGCGGCAGGATCAGCTGGGTGAGACCGAGCTCGTTCGCCTTGGCGTAGAAGGCGGTCAGCTCTTCGCGGCAGGCGCTGCTCTCGTAGAAGTAGTTCATCGAGACGACCGGGAGGAACACCATCGCGGCGTTGAGGCCGTCCTGGATCTTCGTCCGCCAGTCCTCGCCCCAGCCGATGCTTTCGCGGTCCACGAACACTTCGACCTTGCGACCGTGCGCCGAAGCGCAGAACTTTTCCAGTGAATTCTTGAGCGGCGTGACGAAATTCAGGAAACTGTCATCTTCGTGCGTGAAGCTGAGAAAGCATTGCACGGCGGGCTGGTCGGACAGGAAACCGGGCATCGGAAGACCTTCGGGCGACACGTCGTTTTCCGGCGCAGCCTAGGGCAGCCGGTGGCCGGCGCAGCACGAACCCGGGAACTGTCCCGGATCTGTCCGTTCAGGAAGCGGAAGCGGTGGCCTGCAACGCCTTGCTCAGCGCCGCCGCGGTCAGCTCCACCTGCCACGGCCGCGCCCCGCCCGCGCGCAGCACCGCCGCCACCGCGTCCTCGTCCGTCTCGGCCGGCGGGCGCCAGCACGTCCGGCGGACCAGATCCGGCAGCAGCAGGTTCTCCACCGGGAGCCGTCGGTCCTCCGCGATGGCCGTCAGCGCCGCGCGGGCCGCCGACAGCCGGGCCGCGGCGTCCGGGTCCTTGTCCGCCCAGCGGTTCACCGGGGGCGGGCCGTCCGTCGGCTGCGACGGCGACGGCAGCTCCGAGGCCGGCAGCGCGCGGGCCGCCTGCAGGTGGCGCAGCCAGCTCGCCGTGTACTTGCGCTGGACGCGGCCGCTGAACACCGGCAGCGCCTGCAGTTCCTCGACCGTCTTCGGGTCGGCCGTGACCGCGTTGACGATCGCGCTGTCCGGCAGGATCCGGCTCGGCGCCCGGTCGCGCTTGCGGGCCAGCTCGTCGCGCGCCTGCCACAGTTCGCGGACCGCGGCGAGGCCGCGGGGGCTGCGGATCTTGTGCACGCCGGAGGTCCGGCGCCACGGCTCGGCGCGCGGGGCCGGCGGCGGGGCCGTCCGCACGTTCTCGAACTCCTGCCGCGCCCACTCCAGCTTGCCCTGGGCGCCCAGCTCCGCTTCCAGCTTTTCGCGCAGCTGGACGAGCAGCTCGACGTCGAGGGCGGCGTAGTTCAGCCAGTCGACCGGCAGCGGCCGCTTCGACCAGTCGGCCGCGCTGTGGCCCTTCTCGAGGGTGTACCCCAGCAGCAGCTCGACCAGCGTGCCCAGCGCGACGCGTTCGTAGCCCGCCAGCCGGCCGGCCAGCTCGGTGTCGAACAGCGCCGCCGGGTGCAGGCCCAGCTCGGCGAGGCAGGGGAGGTCCTGGGAGGCGGCGTGCAGCACCCACTCCAGGTCGTTCAGGACGTCGCGCAGCGGCTGGAGGTCGTCGGCCAGTGCGATCGGGTCGATCAGCACCGTGCCGGAACCCTCGCGGCGCAGCTGCACGAGGTAGGCCTTGGGCCAGTACCGGTAGCCGGACGCGCGTTCGGTGTCGACGGCGACCGCCCCGGAGCCCGCGGCGAGCTTCGCGCAGGCTTCGGCCAGCGCGGCAGCGTCGGTGATCACCGGGGGCGTGCCCTCGGCGGGTTCGCGTAGCAGCACGGGGCCGCCCGTGGACTCGATCTCCATCCCGGTGTCCTCGGCCTCTGTGCTTCCCATGGTTGACGACCCTACGGGACGGGCGTACCGCGCCTGGTCCGCCCGCCCCGCAGGGAGGTGTGCTTTCGTCAGCGGATGACGCCGGCCCGCATGGCCAGCGCCACCATCTGCGCCCGGTCGCCCGTGCCGAGCTTGCGCCCGATCCGGGAGAGGTGGGACTTGACGGTGAGGGCGGAGAGCGAAAGCTCCTCGCCGATCTCCTTGTTGGACTGCCCGTCGGCGACCAGCTGGAGCACCTCCACCTCACGAGCGGACAGCTCGCGCGGGGTGTTGTCGGTGCCCGCGACGCGGGTCCCGGTGGCCAGCACCGGAGCCACGCTCGGGTCGGCGTAGACGCCGCCCTCGAGCACGCGCCGCACGCCATCGGTCACGACGACCGGCGACGCGGACTTCAGCAGGTACGCCTGGGCCCCGGCCTGGAAGGCCGAGCGGACCGCGTACGGGTCGTCCGAGGATGCGAGGACCACCACGCGCGGCCAGCCGTGGCTACGGAGTTCCGTAACCAGCTCGATGCCGCTGCCGTCCGGCAGTCCGAGATCGAGGATCGCCAGGTCACAAGGCCCGGTGGCCTGTGCTCGCGCCCTCGCCTCGGCCACCGTGGCGGCTTCGTGGACGGTGCCCGCACCCATCTGTGCGAGTCTTGCTGCGATTGCCTCCCTCAACAGCGGGTGGTCGTCGACCACCAGTACCGAAAAGAGCTCTTCCCGCGGGTGCGGAACCATGCTCGCCGGCAACGCGCCGGCTGGCGTGGATCGGACGGCCTGAGAAATGCCGACGGTAGCCACGTCACTACCTCCCTGGAGTCGGTCGTGCCCCCCGACCGGCACCGGGACCTTCGGCCGTTCAGCCGCGCCAGCTTTAGACCGAAAGTGGTGTCGTCGAAGGCACTGTAGCCGTCCTGAGGCCGTTGCGGGGGGATCGAATGGGTATCTATCTCAAACGAACAGTCACTCAGTGGGTTCGTAGTAACACGATCGGGCTAGTACACGGCCGGTTGCTAACGGATAGCCCAGTGAACACGATGCTAAGGAGTTACCGGCGCCCAAATGGCCGTGCAGATGAGGCGTGCAGCTTCCGGTGCGCCTAGTGACGAGGGGCCGGATGGGCTCCCCCAAGCCTCGGAATGTGGCTCCGGCCGGGGCTTGATCAACTCCGCACCGCCTCCGCCGCGAGGCTTCTCGAGTAGCCGCCGAGGCCGGGAACTGTGACCCTCCGTGTCCGTCCCGGGGTGCCGCTGGGCTTCCGGGCGGCGTTTTGATCTTGTTGCGGTGCGTGACCGCGGGGAGTCACGAACGAGGAGACGTGAAACGGCCTCGCAGACCGTGGTGCACCTCCGGCGGGCCCCGATGGTCATCCGGGCCCGTCCGGGCGTCTGGGGGCATCTCAGGGCCCGACAGCGAGATGAACGGCGTTCAGCGGACGTGAATTTTGCTCACTTCCGGACAAGGTGGCAGCCCGGGGCGGGCGGCGGCGGCCTGCCGTTGCCGATTCGTTGCCGAAGATCGCCCGGTCTGCCGCGGCTCGTCGTGAGTGCGAAGGCGGGTTCTAACCCGCCTTGCCACTCACGAGCGGCGTGGGTCAGGAGCCCTGGCGCTGCCCGAAGAGGGTCACGCCGACCGGGGGCAGGCCCACGACGCTCGCCATCACCTGGCAGAAGGCCTGCCCGTGGGGCAGCAGCCCGGCGTCCGTCGGCGTCCACGACGCCCGCAGCTCCAGGTCGTCGGTGCGGGCGGGCCCGGAGATGTCGCCGAAGCGGGCCGACGACGTCTCGGTCACCGTGCCGCCCAGCGCCGTCCAGCTCGCGCCCGAAACCTCGAGGGCGTCGGTCAGCCACGACCAGCCGACCGCCGGCAGGAACGGGTCCGTCGCCAGCTCCCGGTCCAGCTCCGCGCGCACGTACATGACCAGGCGCAGCACGCCGTCCCAGCCGTCCTGGCCCTCCGGGTCGTGCAGCAGGACCAGCCGGCCAGAGGCCAGCACGTCGGCGGGCCCGGACACTTCGCAGCTGACCGCGTACGACCACGGCGCGAGCCGCTGCGGGGCGCGCATCGGCTCCAGCAGCACCTCCCGGCGGGGCCGGACGGACTGCAGCGCCGCGACTGCTTCGCGGAAGAGTTCGGGCACTGGCGTCATCGCGGTCACGCTTCGACTTTAGGGCGGCCACGCCCCGTTGCGGGCGCAGGCGCGCCGAGAGAACGGCCCGCCCGGGCTCGTGGCACGATTGACGGCGATGTCTCAGACCACGCCCCTGCCGCGCCAGGCCGCCCCGTCCGGCCGCCGCGAGCTGCCCGAAGCCCCGTTCCTGGCCGCCGCGCGCGGCGAACGCCCGGCCCGCACGCCCGTCTGGTTCATGCGCCAGGCCGGCCGCTCGCTGCCCGAGTACCGCGCGCTGCGCGAAGGCGTGCCGATGCTCGACTCCTGCTTCGACCCCGAGATGCTCGCCGAGATCACGCTGCAGCCGGTCCGGCGCCACGGCGTCGACGCGGCGATCCTGTACAGCGACATCGTCGTGCCGCTCAAGGCCGCGGGCGTCGACCTCGACATCGTCCCCGGCACCGGGCCGGTCGTGGCGGAGCCGGTGCGCGACCTCGCCGCCGTGAAAGCGCTGCCGGAGCTGGAGCCCGGGCAGGTGTCGAAGGTCGCCGACGGCGTCCGGCTGCTGGTCGAGCGGCTCGGCGAGACCCCGCTGATCGGCTTCGCCGGCGCGCCGTTCACGCTGGCCAGCTACCTCATCGAGGGCGGCCCGAGCCGCAACCACGAGCACACCAAGGCGCTGATGCACTCCTCGCCCGAGGTGTGGCACGAGCTGGCCGGGCGCCTGGCCGACGTCGCCACGACGTTCCTGCGCGCGCAGCTCGACGCCGGCGTCGACGCGATCCAGCTGTTCGACTCCTGGGCCGGCGCGCTGTCCGAGCGGGACTACCGCGAGTTCGTCCTGCCGCACTCGGCGAAGGTCCTCGCCGGTGTCGCGGAGTACGGCGTGCCGCGGATCCACTTCGGCGTCGGCACCGGCGAGCTCCTCGCCGCGATGCGCGACGCGGGCGCCGACGTCGTCGGCGTCGACTGGCGGGTCCCCCTGGACGAGGCCGTGCGGCGCCTCGGCGGCCGCGCCGTGGTCCAGGGCAACCTCGACCCGGCGCTGCTGCACGCGTCCTGGCCGGTCCTGGCGGCCGAGGTCCGCCGCATCGTCGAAGAGGGCAAGGCCGCCGACGGCCACATCTTCAACCTCGGCCACGGCGTGCTGCCGGGCGTCGACCCGGACGTGCTGACCCGCGTGGTCGGGCTGGTGCACGAGCTGTGAAGCGCGTCGCGGTCGTCGGCGGGGGCGTCTCCGGGCTCACCGCCGCCCACCGGCTGCGGCAGCTGCTCGGCGCGGACGCGGAGATCACGGTCTACGAGAAGACGACGACGCCGGGCGGGAAGCTCCGCACCGCCGAGCTCGCCGGGGTGCCCTACGACGTCGGCGCCGAGGCCTTCCTCGTCCGCCGTCCCGAGATGCTCGCGCTGGTCCGCGAGCTGGGGCTCGAAGTCGTGCACCCCACGAAGGCCCGCGCGAAGATCCACGCCGGCGGCGCCGTCACCGGGCTGCCGCCGGGCACGGTGATGGGCGTGCCGGCGTCCGCGGAGTCGGTGGCCGGGGTCCTCTCCGAGGCGGGGCGGCAGGCCGTCGAGACCGAGCCGTCGCTGCCCGAGCTGCGGCTGCCGGGCGGGGACCTGCCGCTGGGGCCGCTGCTGCGCGAGCGCTTCGGCGACGAACTGGTGGACCGGCTGGTCGACCCGCTGCTCGGCGGCGTCTACGCGGGCGGGGCCGACGGCCTCGGCCTGCGCGCGACCATGCCCGGCCTGGCCGCCGCGCTGGCCGCGGGCGCGGGTTCGCTGACCGCGGCGGCCGCCGCCCAGCTCCCGGCCAACCCCTCGACGGCGCCGGTGTTCGGCACCGTCCCGGGCGGCCTGGGCACGGTGATCGACCGGCTCACCACGGCGTCCGGAGCGGAGCTGAAGACCGGGCTGCCCGTGTGCGAGATCGAGCGCCACGGTGACGGCTGGCGGCTGCGCATCGGCGCGGCGCCGACCGCGCACGCGCCCGCGGACAACACCGCCGAAGCCGACGCGGTGGTCCTGGCCGTGCCCGCGCCGTCGGCCCGCCGCCTGCTCGCCGACGTCGTCCCCGCGGCTTCGGCGGCCTTCGGCGAGGTCGAACTGGCGTCGATGGCCGTGGTCGCGCTGGCGCTGCCGCCGGGCACCGAGCTGCCCGAGGCGTCGGGGATCCTGATCGGCCAGGGCGAGCGGGACGCACTCGGCGTGCCGTACGCGTCGAAGGCGTTCACCTTCTCTTCGCGCAAGTGGGCGCACTACGGCACCGGTCCGGTCCTGGTCCGCGGCTCGGTCGGCCGGTTCGGCGAGCCGGGCGCGCTGCGGTACGACGACGTCGAGCTGGTCCGGGTCGTCCGCGACGACCTCGCCCGGCTGACCGGGGTGACGGCGGCGCCGATCGAAACGCTGGTGACGCGGTGGGGCGGCGGCTTGCCGCAGTACGGCACCGGGCACCTGGAGCGGGTCGAGCGGATCGAGAAGGCCGTGGCGGCCGTGCCGGGCCTGGCGGTCGCCGGCGCGACCCTGCACGGCGTCGGGTTGCCCGCCTGCGTGGCCACCGCGGAGGCGGCGGCGCAGCGGATCGCGGCCCAGCTCTCTTCGTGAGTGCGCTCACTCGACCCGTGGCGGCGGGCGCACCGCCGCGGTGACAGGATGGACCCATGGCGCGGGTCAACTACAACGAGCTCAACGACACCATCCGCTACACCACCTGGTCGGTCTTCCGGATCGAACCGGGCAGGCTGGGTGAGGACCGGGGGACCGCCGGCCGGGAGACCGCCGAGTACCTCGACGGCCTGGAGGCCAAGGGCGTCACCGTCCGGGGTGTCTACGACCTGTCCGCGCTGCGCGCCGACGCCGACTTCATGATCTGGTGGCACGCCGAGGAGATCGAGCAGGTCCAGGCCGCCTACGCCGGATTCCGGCGGACGCCGCTGGGCCGCGCGTCGACGCCGGTCTGGAGCCAGACCGCGCTGCACCGGCCCGCCGAGTTCAACAAGAGCCACATCCCGGCGTTCCTGGCCGGGGAAGAGGCCCGCAAGTACGTCTGCGTGTACCCGTTCGTGCGGTCCTACGAGTGGTACCTGCTGCCGGACGCCGACCGCCGCAAGATGCTCGCCGACCACGGCAAGGAAGCCCGCGACTACCCGGACGTCCGCGCGAACACGGTCGCGTCGTTCGCACTGGGCGACTACGAGTGGATCCTCGCCTTCGAGGCCGACGAGCTGCACCGGATCGTCGACCTCATGCGCCACCTGCGCGGCACCGAGGCGCGGCTGCACGTGCGCGAGGAGATCCCGTTCTACACCGGCACCCGCGTGCCGCCCGCCGAGCTCGTCGCGGCGCTCCCGTAGTGCGCGACGTAGTCGAAGGGGTCTGGGCCGCGCTTTCCGAGGGTTCGCCGGGGCCGTTCGAGCTGACCGGGACCGAGGACGTGCTGCCGGGCCGGTACCGGGTCGCGGCGGCGGCCACGGCTTCCGTGGCGGCGGCGACCCTGGCGGCCGGCGAAATGCTCCGGGTGCGCGGCATCGAACCCGGCGTGGTCACGGCGGACACGCGCCACGCGGCGGCGGCGTTCCGGAGCGAGCAGCTGCTGCGGGTCGACGGTGCCGCCGCCGAGTCGGTCTGGGCGCCGCTTTCGGGCGACTACCGCACGGCCGACGGCTGGGTGCGCCTGCACTGCAACTACCCGCGCCACGAAGCGGCGGTGTGCTGGGGCCTCGGCGTCCCCGCGGTACGGGAAGCCGTCGAGAAGGCGGTGGCCGGACGGGCGGCGCGCGAGGTGGAGCACGCGGTCGTGTCGGCCGGGGGAGCGGCCGCCGAGCTGCGGTCGCCGTCGGACTGGGCCGCGCACCCGCAGGGTGAGGCGGTGGCCTCGCTGCCGCTGGTTTCGCTTTCCCCGGTCGCCGACGCGCCGAAGCGGACGTTGTTCTACTCGGACCGGCCGCTGGGCGGGATCCGCGTCCTGGAGCTGACCCACGTCCTCGCCGGCCCGGTGGCCGGGCGGGTCCTGGCGGCGCACGGCGCGGACGTCCTGCACGTCGGGGCGGCGCACCTGCCGCGGGTCGAGGCGTTGGTGCGCGACACGAACCAGGGCAAGCGCTCGACGTTCGTCGCACTGGACACCGAGGGCGGCCGCGCGCGGCTGAAGAAGCTGATCAGCCGGGCGGACGTGCTGGTGCAGTCGTTCCGCCCGGGAGCGCTGGAGCGCATCGGATTCGGTCCCGCGGAGCTGGCCGAGCTCCGGCCCGGGCTGGTCATCGCGGACTTGAGCGCGTACGGCTGGGAGGGCCCGTGGGCCCGCCGGCGCGGGTTCGACAGCCTGGTCCAGATGTCGAGCGGCTTGGCTTGGGGTGACCCGCCATCGCCGCTGCCGGTCCAGGCACTGGACCACGCCACGGGCTGGCTCACGGCGGCGGCGGTGATGACGGCGTTGCGCCGCCAGCTGACCGAGGGCGGAACGTGGCGGGCACGGCTGTCCCTGGCCGGGACGGGCCGGTGGCTGGATTCGCTGGGCCGCAAGGACCCGGCTTCGGCCGACGTGGACTTCGGCGACCTGCTGGAGGAGGCGGACAGCGGGTACGGGCGGCTGACGCGGGTGAAGATGGCCGGCGGGCTGCCGGGGGCGGAGCCGTACTGGGAGTTCGGGACGCGCGAGCCGGGAGTCGACAAACCGACCTGGACGCCCTAGCGGCGCCGCAGGCGGTCCACCAGCCGTCGCTTCGGCCTCGGCAGGTGGCCCCCCTCGATCAGCCACGTCACGAACTCGTCCGCGTACGCCCCTGAGCGTTCCGTTGCCTTCTTCGGCCGCTCCGCGCTGAACTGCGCGAACAGCGGCCCGAACCGCTCACCCAGCGCCTCCGCCAGCTCCGGCCGCTGATGAGCCAGCACCCGGCCGTGCTTCCGCCGCAGCACCACGGCTTCCACGCGCAGCCGCGCCGGGTCGAAACCCGAGGGGGCCGGCCCGCCCGCCAGCAACGCCTGCAGCAGCTCCGCCTGGCGGCGGGCCAGCTCCTCGCGGCTCATGCCGTCACCGCCGCCCGCAGCGAAGCCAGTTCCGCCGCCAGCTCGGCGTCGGTCGGGTAGTCGTCGTCGCGCTCCAGCAGGACCCCCGGCGGGTCCGTGCGCCGGCGGAGTTCCGCCAGCAGCGCGAGCACCTCCGGCAGCACCGGGTGCGCGTGCGTGTCGTGGTAGACGCCGTCGCGCTCGATGCCGCCTGCCATGTGGACGTACGCCAGCCGCTCCCAGGGGATTCCGTCCAGGAAGGCCACCGGGTCCGTGCCGATGTTGCGGGCGTTGGCGTACAGGTTCGCCACGTCGATGATCAGCCGGCAGCCCGTCCGGTCGGTCAGCTCGGTGAGGAACTGCTCCTCGGTCAGCTCGGCGTCCGGCCAGTCGAGCACCGCGGCGATGTTCTCCAGCGCCAGCGGCACGTCCACGATGGACTGGGCCAGTCGGACGTTCGCCACCAGCACGTCCAGGGCCTCGCGCGTGCGGGGCAGCGGCATCAGGTGGCCCGAGTCCAGCCCGCCCGCGCGCACGAAGCACACGTGGTCGCTGACCAGCGGCGCGTCCAGCGCCCGCGCGATCTCCGCGAGGTGCTGCACGCGCCCGGTGTCGAGCGGCTCGGCGCCGCCCAAGGAGAGCGAAACCGCGTGCGGGAGCACCGGCAGGCCTCGCCTGCGCAATGCCACGAGCGTCTCCGGCAGGTGGTCGGCGTGCAGGTTCTCGGCGACGACCTCGACCCAGTCCACGCCCGGCAGCCGCGCGATGGACAGGTCGAGCTCGTGCCGCCAGCCGATCCCGATGCCCAGCTCACCCACCGCAACCCCCTCCGCCGCAGCCGCCGCCTCCGCACGACGAACCGCTGCTGCACGACGAACTCGAGCAGGACGAGCCGCTGCTGCACGACGACCCGGACGACCCCGAGGAGCCGCCGCCGTAGTTCACCGGGGGCATCAGCGCCGCGCTGATCTCCTCGTCCGGGTACATCGCCCAGCCGCCCAGCGCGACCGCGGCCGCCGCCCCGCCGAGCAGGACGCCGCCCGCCAGCATGCCGGCCGGGATCGGCCCGCTCGCCGCGGCGCGGGCCTGGCCGAGCACACGGTGCCCGGCGGCCGACGGCCGGCGGGCACCCGTCTTCGACCGGCGGACCGCCGCCAGGACAGCCAGCACCGCCGCGACGATCACCAGGAACACCAGGATCCCGACCGGGCGGCCGAGGGAGATGCCGTTGACCAGCCGGGCCACGCCGAACGCCAGCACGCCCAGCTGCAGGAGGAGCCCGAACGTCCGCGCCTGCCGCTTGGCGTTCGCCGACGCCAGCAGCCCGCGCCGGTCGAGGTCCTCCTCCAGGGCCCGCATCGCCGCCGACTGGCGGCCGTGCGCCCGCAGCGCCGCCGTCGTCTTCAGCTGCGCCGCGTCGAAGACGGCCCGCTCCAGCGGCTCGACCGGCCGCGCCCCGGCCTGGCTGACCTGCTTGTAGCTGTTGACGCGCAGCTGCCCGCGCTCGACCAGAGCCGCGATCGCCGCGTCGACGGCCCGGTCGGGCCCGCCGGCGAGGAAGGCGAGCTGGTAGACGGTCGGCGGCGGGCCGGGCGTGACGGCGTCCGCCCGCATCGCCCGGCTGTTCGCGATCCCCGACACGATCGCCCTGATCACCAGGACCGCGCCGAGCAACGCGATGTAGAGGACCACGAAATCCGGGCCCGAGATGCCCCACGGGTCGGTCATCGCCCGTCTCCCCTCAGTGTGTCGCGGTTACCGTAGCTGTGAGACGCACGCGCTCGCGTCGGCGTTTCAACCGCCGCAGCCCCCGCCACCACCACCGCCGCAGCCGCCACCCCCGCCGCCGCACGAGCTGCCGCCCCCGCCGCCGCAGGAGCTGCCGCCGTAGTAGCCGACGGCGGTGCCTCCGCCGGCCCCGGCCAGGCGGGCGCGGCGATTGTGGAGGCGGGTCGTGGCGTGCTGCGCGGCCCGGGTGACCGCCGCGCGGACATCCTGGTCGGGGTGCCCGGCCAGCCCCTCCGCGGCGACGGCCGCGGCCGCGCCGGTCGACAGCGGGCCGGCCCGGCGGACCGCCGCCCGGCCCGCGAAGGTGGCCTTGACCGCCGGCCGGTTCCGCGCCTTGACCGTGGTGAAGATCGCGATGACGGTGCCCACGGCGAGCAGGCCCAGCAGGATCCCCACCGGGTGCCCGGTGCTCGCCCCGGCGATCAGCCGGACCAGGCCCAGTGCGACCACGGCCCAGTAGGCCACCGCGGTGGCGATCCAGTTCGAGCGCAGTTTCCGGGGATCGGCGAGGAGGCCGCGGCCGATGAGCGCGGTCTCGAGTTCGTGCGCCACCTTGTGGTTGCCTGCGGCGTCGCACACGCGCTCGACCGCGGAACCGTTCTTGCCGATCCGGCTCAGCGCCTCGCGGCCCACCGCGTCGGGCGCGGTGCCCTTGACCCGGCTCAGCCGCCCGTTGCCCGCCAGCCGGATCACCTGCTGCTCCAGCAGGACGGCGACGACGTACTCGCCGAAGCGGCGGCGGCCGCCGGTCAGCAGGGCCAGCTCTTCCGGCCGGTCCGGGCCGCCGCCCGCGCGGCCGCGCAGCACGAGCCCGGCCCGCAGCACGGCGGCCAGCGCCGTCAGGAGCAGCAGGCCCCCGTAGAGCCCCGCGAACACCGGTCCGGGAATGCCCCAGGTGTCGGTCATGAGTCCGCCCTCCCTCGTCCGTGTGCGGAGACTACGTTCGAGGAAGGGCGGCGGGTTGCCGGTTTAAGGGAGATTTAGGCTGCCGGCTGTTACGGCTGGGGGACCAGCTTCAGCGAGATCGAGTTGATGCAGTAGCGCTGGTCGGTCGGGGTCGGGTAGCCCTCGCCCTCGAAGACGTGCCCGAGGTGGCTGTGGCAGGAGCCGCAGAGCACCTCGATCCGCTTCATGCCCATGGTGCGGTCTTCGCGCAGCAGCACCGCGTCCGAATCGGCCGGGTCGTAGAACGACGGCCAGCCGCAGTGGCTTTCGAACTTCGTGTCGCTGCGGAACAGCTCGGCACCGCACGCGCGGCACTCGTAGACGCCGGTGGTCTTGGTGTCGGTGTACTCGCCGGTGAAGGGCCGTTCGGTCCCCGCCTGGCGGAGCACGGCGTACTCGTCGGGGCTGAGCTGCGCCCGCCACTCCTGCTCGGACTTCACGACGCGCGGGGTCGCGCCGACAACGGGTTTCATACCTTTCACCCGGCCCACGTTACGCCGCGAGCCAGGCGAGGGCGTGCACCACGATGTCCCATGCGGCCACGATCACGCCGAGCACGATGAGGACCACGATCAGGGCGGACACCCAGTAGCGGAGCCCGCCGAGCCGGTTGCTGGAGTCGGCGAAGTCGGCCACGCCGTCGAGGGCGGCTTCGATGGTGAAGTTCGGGCCGCACCGTTCGATGCGGTCGAGGTGCTCGGCGAACGCGCGCGCCTCCGGGTCGTACGGGTCCAGGCCGACCAGGTCCTCGTGGAAGCGAGGATTCTGGCCCGGCAGCGAAGCTCCGTCGTCGGCCATGCCACCACGGTAGGCCATCCGGGCCGCTCAGCCCACCGGACGCGCGTTACGTCTCAGAGACCGGTGTTCGGGTTCGCGTCGAGCTTCGTGTTGCTGTCGATCAGCAGCTGCCCGCCCACCAGGACGATGTGGTACGCCCGGCGGACACCGTTGAGCTCCATCGAGAGGTTCAGCGAACCGTCGGATCCGCCGGGGCCGTTCGCCTGGGCCTTCTGCCAGCCGGACAGCTCGCTCTTGTGCTCGGCCCAGTACGCCTGGTAGTCGGCCTGCGAGCCGTAGACGGCCTGCGCGGCGGGCGTCAGCAGGCCCCAGCCCTGCTCGACGTTGGGGTAGAAGCTGTTGGCGAGCAGCCGCCCGGCGGCACCGTAGTCGGTGATCTTGCCCTCGGATGGCGTCTTGCCGAGATCGGCGGACGCGGCCGAGTTGGTCGGGCTGCTGCTCTTCGACGTGCTGTGGCCCGTCGTCGGCTGGTTGCCCGGCGACTGGGCCGTCTGGTTGCCGCCCGAGCCGCCGTTGCCCGAGTTCAGGACCAGGAACACGATCACCGCGACCACGACGACCGCCGCGCCGGCCCCGGCGAACAGCGCGTACTTGCGCTTGTTGTCCGGCTTCGGCGCGTTCGACGAGTACTGGGGCGCCCTGGCCGTCGGCGCGGCCGCGGGCATCGGTCTGGGCGGGGTGTTCGGCGGCGCGGCCGGGGACCGCATCGGCATGAACGCCGCGGTCGGGCGCGGCGGGTTCGAAGCGGCCTTGTTCACCGGCGCGGGCGTGCCGACCGGCGGGGACGACGGCGCCTTGCTCACGGTCCGCTGCCACGGGGGCCGCTCGCCGTCGTCCGAAGACGCCGGTGCCGCCGGCGCGGCGGCGGGCTTGCGGCCCGCGCCGCCCGACAGCAGCGGCGGGGACGCCGTCATGCCGCCGGGCTCGGTGCGGGCCAGCGCGGCCAGCCGCTCGCGGGCCTCGGCCATGCTCGGCCGCTCGCCCGGCTCGCTGCGCAGCAGGCTCATCAGCAGCGCGGTGGCCGCGCCCGCCTGCACCGGCGGGTTGATCTGGCCGTTCGCCGCCGCGTAGAGCAGCGCGAGCTGGTTGGTCGTGTTGCCGTACGGCGTGGTGCCCTCGATCGCCTGGTAGAGGGTCGCGCCGAGGGCGAAGACGTCGGAGCTGGGCACCGGGTCGGCGCCGCGGGCCAGCTCGGGCGCCAGGTACGCGGGGGTGCCGCCGATCAGGCCGGTCGCGGTCAGCGTCATGTCGCCGGCCGCGCGGGAGATGCCGAAGTCGGTGATCTTCGCGGTGCCGGTCTCGTCGATGAGGATGTTGCCCGGCTTGACGTCGCGGTGCACGATCCCGGCGCGGTGCGCGGCCACCAGCGCGGAGGCGACCTGCTCGCCGATCCGGGCGACCCGGCCGAGCGGGAGGGAGCCCTCCTGGGCGAGGATCGTCGAGAGGCTGGGCCCGTTCAGGTACTCCATCACCAGGCACGGGTCGCCGTTGTGCTCGGCGATGTCGAAGACCACGATCGCGTTCGGGTGCTGGAACCGGGCGGCGTTCTTCGCCTCGCGCATCGCGCGCTGGCGCATGTTGTCGCGCTCGGTCTCGGAGACGCCCGGCTGCGGGAGGATCTGCTTGACCGCGACGTCGCGTTCGAGGCGCACGTCGGTCGCGCGCCACACGACACCCATGGCACCGCTACCAATGTGCTCGACGAGGCGGTAGTGCCCCGCGATCAGCTGACCGGTGTCGATGGCGACTGCTCCTGACGAAATTCCCGGTGGTGGTGGCCCTGCTCAGCGCGTTACCGCTTCGCGCACCCGATCGAGTGTAGCGGTCGGCCGCGTGCTCTTCCCGTCAGCCAGCCGGTCCGGTGGGCTGCGGTTCGGCCGGTGCCCGCTTCTTGAACACCTTGACCAGGCCGATCGCTCCGGCCAGCGCGAACACGCCGTAACAGGCGAGCAGCGCGGGCGGCGTGTCGCCGGTCAGGGCGTCGCCGAGGACGACCACGGCGACCGTGCCGGGCACGCTCCCGAGCAGCGTACCGGCCAGGTACGGGGCCAGGCGCACCGAGGACACCCCGCAGAGGTAGCTGAACGGCGCGAAGGGCACCACCGGGATCAGCCGCAGCGACGTGATGGCGAGGACACCGCCGTCGGAAAGGCGGTCGTTGACCGTTTTCACGGCCGAGCGGTGCAGGTGCCGGGTGACCAGGTCGCGGCCGAGCAGCCGGGCCAGCCCGAAGGAGAGGCCGGCCGCGACGGTGGTGGCGACCAGGCCGATCACGATCCCGGCCGCGGTGCCGACGAGCAGGCCGGCGGCGAGGTTGAACACGGTCCGCGGGATGGGCGCCACGGTGAGCAGCGAATACGCGACGAGCAGCACGAGCGGCGTCGCGGGGCCGGTGGCGGCGGCCCAGGCCCGCAGCTCGGCCGGGCCCGGGATCGGCAGCAGCACCGCGGCCACCGCGAAGACGGCGAGCACGGCGAGCGCGACGATCAGCTTGGTGCGGCCGGACACCCGTTCGAGCCTACCGGGCGGCGTCCGGGCGCTAGCGTGGCCGCATGCCCAAGAACGGTGATCCGGTCGAGTACGAGGTGGGCGGGCGCACGGTCCGCGTCACCAGCCCCGACAAGGTGTACTTCCCGCAGCGCGGCATCACGAAGCGGCAGGTGGTGGAGCACTACATCACGGTCGGCGAGCCGCTGCTGCGCGCGATCGGCGAGCGCCCGACGACGCTGAAGCGCTACGTCGACGGCGTCGAGGGCGAGTGGTTCTACGCCAAGCGCGTGCCCAAGGGGGCGCCGCCGTGGGTGTCGACCGCGGAGATCACGTTCCCGTCGGGCCGCAAGGCGGCCGAGGTGTGCCCGACCGAGCCCGCGGTGTTCGCGTGGGCGGCCAACCTGGGCACGTTCGACTTCCACCCGTGGCCGGTCCGCAGGTCGGACGTCGACCACCCGGACGAGCTGCGGATCGACGTCGACCCGCCGGACCGGGCGGGCTTCGCGGACGCGGTCGAGGTGGCGATGGTGGTCCGTGCGGTCCTGGAAGACGCGGGCCTGACGGGCTGGCCGAAGACCTCGGGCGGCCGCGGGGTGCACGTGCTGGTCCGGATCCGGCCGGAGTGGGACTTCGTCGCGGTCCGCCACGCGGTGATCGCACTGGGCCGCGAGGTGGAGCGCCGCATCCCGGACAAGGCGACGATCGCCTGGTGGAAGGAGGAACGCGCGGGCCGGGTGTTCCTCGACTACAACCAGGCGGCCCGCGACCGGACGGTGGCCTCGGCGTGGTCGGTCCGCGGGACACCGCGCGCGACGGTGTCGACGCCGCTGACGTGGGACCTGCTGGGCGAGGTGGACGCGGACGACTTCGACGTGCTGACGATCCCGGAGTTCCTGGACCGGCACGGCGACCTGCACGCGGGGATGGACTCGGCAGCGTTCGGCCTGGAGACGGCGCTGGAGTGGTACGAGCGGGACCTGCGGGACCACGGGCTGGGGGAGATGCCCTATCCGCCGGACTATCCGAAGATGCCGGGGGAGCCGAAGCGGGTCCAGCCGAGCAAAGCCCGCCCGGAGTAACCACGGCCACAGCGGTGGCTGCCATCACCGAATCAGCGGCCGAGCTGCGGCTTTCATTCGGCTGAAAGAACGAATCCCGAACAGCGAGTGATCACTCAAGCGCCCGCTGTCGCCTTTCGGGTCACAAATGTTGCACGGCCGTTCTCGATGTCACGATCTTGGTCTCCGACGGCGTAACGTGCGGTCCCGGATCGACGACTCCCCGGGACCATCGGGGAGCGGGTCCGAGGAAGGAGGCCGTTCGTGGACGACCTGATCGCTTTCCTCGCGGCACGTGTGGGCGCGCGGCAGGCGCTGATCATGCAGGCCGTCAACAAGGCGAAGGCCGGCGAGGCGATGAACCGCGGCGAAACCAAGGTCGCCGTGGAGCAGAAGATCCGGGGGCTCACCGATCTCGAGCTCGACGTGGTCAACCAGATGATCAACGAGATCGAGGCGACCCGGCGGATCCTGCTCGCCCACCGCACCACCGTGTCGGAGAAGGTGCCCGGTTTTCCGCTCTACGGCAGCGAATACTGGTGTGAGACCTGCCACGTGCCCGCCGACGAGGCCGGCTCCAACTGGTGCCTCACGCTGCGCCTGCTGGCCCTGCCCTACGCCGACCACCCGGAGTACAGCGAGCGCTGGCGGCCCTGACGGGAATCCCGCCGGACGCCGGGCGTTGCACCCGGCGTGAGGTTCTCCGTGCTCGACCGCTCGCCCGTGCGGCGGGACCGCGGGCCCGCGCAGGCGCTGCGGGACACCGTCGCCTTCGCCGCCGGCGTCGAACGGCTGGGCTACCACCGGTTCTGGGTGTCCGAACACCACGGCGTGCCCGGGGTCGCCGGGTCCGCGCCGACCGTGCTGGCCGCCGCCGTCGCGGGGGCGACGAGCCGGATCCGCGTCGGCACCGGGGGCGTGATGCTGCCGAACCACCGGCCGCTGGTCGTGGCCGAGCAGTTCGGCGTCCTGGAAGCGCTTCACCCCGGCCGGATCGACATGGGCCTCGGCCGGTCGGTCGGCTTCACCGGCGGCGTCCGATCGGCGCTGGGGCACGGCAAAGAGGCCGCCGACGACTTCGGCGCGCAGGTCCGCGAGCTGCTCGGGTTCTTCACCGGCGAGCACGCCTACCCGGGCGTCCACGCCTATCCGGCCGAGGGGCTGCGCGTGCCGCCGTTCCTGCTGGCCACCGGGTCCGGCGCGGACCTCGCCGCGGAGCTCGGGCTGCCGCTGGTGATCGCGCCGGTGCGCGGAGAACAGGCCTTGGCCGAAGCCGTGACGCGCTACCGGGACGGGTTTCGCCCGTCCGAGTGGGCGCGCGAGCCGTACGTGGTGGTGTCGTCGGCCATCGCGGTGGCGGACTCCGCGGCGGAAGCCCGCCGGTTGCTCGTGTCGGAGGCCTGGGCGACGGTGTATTCGCGCTCCCACGGCGTCTTCCCGCCCCTGGACCCGCCCGGCGACGTCCTCGCCGCCCCGATGACCGGCCGCGAACGCCGCCGGCTCGAAGAGACTTTGGACGGTCAGATCTCCGGGACACCGGCCGAAGTCGAGGACCGGCTGGGACGGCTGGTCGCGCTGACCGGCGCCGACGAAATCCTCGCCACGACGGCCGCCCACGACCAATCCGCGCGGCTCGATTCATTCGCCGCGCTGGCCGAACTGGCCGACCGGCGTCAGCCCATTTCCTGATCCGCGGATATCGCGTCAAAGAATTTCGGCGACGTATTCCGGTGGTACGATTTCCCCGTGACTGCCGGGTCGGCCTCGAGCCGTGAGCAGACGGGGTACCCGGCTGAGCCGTGACCTCCGGGCGGCCCCGCGGGCCGCCGGTCCCGCGCACCAACCCCGATCGGGACGTGCGCGGGAAGGAGGTGAAATCGCATGACCCCATGGCAGGAGTTCGTTTCGGCCCACGCCGAGGGCGGTGTCCTCGACGGCGTCGTGGCCCGGGTGCTGCCGTTCGGCGCGTTCGTCGAAGTCGCGGACGGTGTCCACGGCTTGCTGGTGACGGACGCGGCCCCGCAGCCGGGAACGCGGCTGCCCGTCCGCATCGAGCGGATCGACGTCGAACGGCGCCGGTTCAGCCTGGTGAAGGCGTGACGTGAGCCGGGTGAGGCAGGGCGCCCTGCCTCACCCGAGCACCAGCGGCAGCCGCTCGGGCAGGTCGCCCAGCGCGGCCGTCTCCGGCTCGGTCGGCGCGCGCCGGCCCGTCGCCACCAGCAGGACGTCGGTGTCCGAGAACGACGCCGGGAACTCCGCGCCCGCGATCTTCTCGACCATCACCCGCGTCCGGGCCAGGCCCTCGGCCGGCGGCCCGGCCACCGACGGCACGTGCGCCACCAGGTCCAGGTGGTGCAGCGTCCACTCGAGGACGTACGCCGACAGGTAGTCGCCCGCGGTCAGGACCATCTCCTGCGTCGACACCCGCTCGCCCGGGTCCACCAGGTCCGCCGCGCGGCCCGCCGCCGCACCCACGTCGTCGAGGTGGAACTTCAGCAGCGCCGGGTCTTCGTACGCCGCCGCCAGGCGGACGATCAGCGCCGACAGCGGGTCTTCGCCCGTCGGGGGCTCGGAAGACACCGCCCAGTAGGTGATGGAGTCGTGGGTCAAGGCCGAGGACGCCGGGGTGGCGAGGGTGATCAGCACGTCCTGCGCGTCGATCACCAGGTGGCAGACCAGGTCCTGGACCAGCCACCCCCGGCAGCCGGACGGCTTCCCGAAGTCCGCGTCGGAAAGGGAAGCGACCGCAAGGCGCAACGCCGACCACGTGCGCGAGAAGAGATCCACGCGCGCGAAGCTAGCAGGGGCACAGCTCGCTTGGGGGGTTCGGGTGGCGAAGCCCCGGTTGTCCCAGCCGCAGCTGCAGCTGAGTCAAGAGCCGTTGTGCCGGATCGTCGAAATCGACGCCGGAGACCTCGGCCGCGCGGCGGACGCGGTACCGGACCGTGTTGGGGTGGATGTTGAGCACCCGGGCCGCGGCGCGGACGTCGCCGAACGCGTTCAGCCAGGCCAGGACGGCCGGGACCAGGATGCCGCCGTGCTCGGTGTCGTGCTCCACGAGCAAAACCAGCCGCGGGTCGCGGATGCGCGGCTGCGACCCCAGGAACGCCAGCACCTCCGACAGCAGCACTTCGGCGCGGACGTCGGCCAGCGAGGCCACGTCCGCCGCCCAGTGCCCGCGCGTCATCGCCGCCAGGACGCGGTCGGCGTCGCCGCGGGACGCCGCCGCCTCCGAGAGCCGCGGCACCACGCCGCCGAGGGCCGCGCGGACCGGGACGTCCAGGTGACGGCGGGCCGTCGCGGTGATCTCGCGGGCCAGCGCCAGCACCGCGGCGTCCGAGTGCTCGGGCAGGTCCGGCAGCAGCGCGTAGACGCGGCCGCCGATCACGCTGACCAGCGCGCTGCGCCGGTAGGCCGCCGTGTGGACGGCGATCAGGTGCACGAGCTCGGCGCGCCGCAGCTGCCGGTTGTCCGAACGCTCCAGCGAGAACGCCAGGACCTGCGCCGGCCGCGCCGGGTCCGCGCCGATGTCGTCGGCGACGGACTCCGCGTCCAGCCGGCCTTCCAGGAGGCTCGCCAGGAGGTCCTCGCGCAGCCGCAGCTCCGGGCTCGGCAGCGTGCGTGCCCGGATCAGCTGCGGCGCCAGCGTGCGGCTCGCGCCCAGCAGCGCCGTCTCGGCTCGTTCGGTGAGCGGCTGGGCGCCCTCCTGGACCCAGATCGTGCCCAGCGGCTGCTTGCCCGCGTGGATGCCGGCCGCGATGCGGCGGCGGATGCCCAGCTCGGGCCGTTCGTCGATGCGGACGATCCCCTCGCCGGCGCGCAGCCGCTGGTAGACGCCCCACTCGCGCAGCATCGCGAGGTAGCGCTCCGGGCCTTCGCGGCCGAGGATCGACAGCCGCCGCAGCTCGTCGACCTCGTCGCCCGCCCGCGAGTACGCGAGGACCCGGTTCGCCGTGTCTTCGATGCTGACCAGGCCGCCGGTGAGCGTCGCGATGGTCTGGGCCAGTGCGAACAGGTCGCCGAGGACCTCGCCGCTGGCGGCCTCGCCACCCGCGCGGGCGGCCTCGACGACCCCGCGGGCCAGCGATTCCACCTGCTCCCAGCGTGCCTCCGCCCCGACCGTCAGCAGCGCGACACCCGCGTCCGCGGCGACGTCGGCGCCCGTGGCGCCCTTGACCGCCACCGCGGCCGCCCCGCCGCGCCCGGCCGCGCGGATCGCCGGGGCCGCCGCCCGGCCGCGGGCGCCGATCACCAGCACCAGGTCGCCCGGAGACGCCTCCAAGGGGTCTTCGGGGTCGAGGATCACGACGTCGCCGACCGGAACGCCGAGCCCGTGCGGCGCCACGACGACCTCGACGAGGGGCTCGCCCAAGGTCGCCAGGACGTGGCGCAGCGACGTCACGACAGCCTTATTCGATCGGCCAAGCTCACCCGATCGATTTTAGCCGATCGGACAAGCCGCCGGGGCGTGTCCGGAGTTACCGTTCGGGGCATCTGGACTACAGAGCAGAGGAGCCGCCGTGGACGCCGTGACCCAGACCCCCGCCCCGACGAACGAGCCGGTGCTGACCTACGCACCGGGCAGCGCCGAGCGCGCCGAGCTCGAGGGTGCGCTCCAGCGGCTGGGCCAGGCGGAACCGGTCGACCTGACCGTCACCATCGGCGGCGAGCAGCGCCCCGGCGGCGGCGAGAAGATCGACGTCGTCCAGCCGCACAACCACAAGCACGTCCTCGGCACCATCCACAGCGCCACCCAGCAGGACACGACCGACGCCATCGCGGCCGCCGCGAAGGCTGCCCCGGAGTGGCGCGCGCTGTCCTACGACGACCGCGCCGCGATCCTGCTGCGCGCCGCCGACCTGCTCACCGGCAAGTGGCGCGCCACGCTCAACGCGGCCACCATGCTCGGCCAGTCCAAGACCGCTACCCAGGCCGAGATCGACTCCGCCTGCGAGCTCGCCGACTTCTGGCGCTTCAACGTCGAGTTCGGCCGCCGCATCCTCGCCGAGCAGCCGATCAGCTCGCCGGGCGTGTGGAACCGGATGGAGCACCGGCCCCTGGAGGGCTTCGTCTACGCGATCACGCCGTTCAACTTCACCGCGATCGCCGGCAACCTGCCGACCGCGCCCGCGCTGATGGGCAACACGGTGCTGTGGAAGCCGTCGCCGACGCAGTCGTTCGCCGCGCACCTGACCATGCGGCTGCTCGAAGAGGCCGGCCTGCCGCCGGGCGTGATCAACCTGCTGCCGGGCGACGGCAAGGCCGTCTCCGAGGTCGCCCTGACCCACCGCGACCTGGCCGGCATCCACTTCACCGGCTCGACCGCGACCTTCCAGCACCTGTGGGGCACGGTCGGCGCGAACATCGCCGGCTACCGCGGCTACCCGCGGCTGGTCGGCGAGACCGGCGGCAAGGACTTCGTGCTCGCGCACGCCTCCGCCGACGTCGACGTCCTGCGCGCGGCGCTGGTCCGCGGCGCCTTCGAGTACCAGGGCCAGAAGTGCTCGGCCGCTTCGCGTGCGTACATCCCGCGCAGCGTCTGGAACGAGCTGAAGGACGGCCTGGTCGCCGAGACCGAGGCGCTGACCTACGGCGACGTCACCGATCTCTCGCACTTCGGCGGCGCGGTCATCGACCGGCGCGCGTTCACCAAGCACGCCGACCTTTTCGACCGCGTGCGGGGCGACGCTTCGGTGGAGATCCTCACCGGCGGGACCGCCGACGACAGCGTCGGCTACTTCGTGCAGCCGACGATCCTGGTCTCGGACGACCCGAAGCACGAGATCTTCTCGACCGAGTACTTCGGCCCGATCCTCTCGGTGTACGTCTACGAGGACGGCGGGTTCGACGACGTCCTCAAGCTGATCGACTCCTCCGCCGCCTACGCGCTGACCGGCGCGGTGATCGCCAACGACCGCACCGCCGTGGCGAAGGCGTCCGAGGCGCTCAAGTTCTCCGCCGGCAACTTCTACGTCAACGACAAGCCGACCGGTGCCGTCGTCGGCCAGCAGCCTTTCGGCGGGGCGCGGGCCTCGGGCACCAACGACAAGGCAGGCTCGGTCTTCAACCTGCTCCGCTGGACGAGCCCCCGCTCGGTCAAGGAGACGTTCGTGCCGCCGACCTCCGTGCGCTACCCGCACCAGGGCTGAGAAGGAGACCGTCATGCTGCGTGCCCCGCTGCTCGCCGCCGCCCGGTCGAAGGGCATCCGGCGGCTCGTGGAAGCCGTCCCCGCCACGCGGTCCGTGGTGCGCCGGTTCGTCGCCGGGTCCGAGACCGCCGACGCCGTCCGGGTGGCCAGGGAACTGGCCGCGGACGGACGGCGGATCACCCTCGACCACCTCGGCGAGGACACCACCGACGCCGCCCAGGCGGCGGCGACCGTGGCGGCCTACGAGGCCGTGCTGACCGCGTTGGCCGCGGAAGGCCTGGCCGAAGGCGCGGACGTGTCGGTGAAGCTGTCGGCGGTGGGCCAGTTCCTGCCGTCGAACGGCGAAGACGTCGCCTTGGAGAACGCCCGGAAGATCTGCGCGGCGGCCGAGGCGGTCGGGGCCACCGTGACGCTCGACATGGAGGACCACACCACCACGGACTCGACGCTCGGCATCCTGCGCGAGCTGCGCGGCGAGTACCCGTGGGTGGGCGCGGTGCTGCAGGCCTACCTGCACCGGACCGAGGCGGACTGCCGCACGTTGTCGGGCCCGGGTTCCCGGGTGCGGCTGTGCAAGGGCGCGTACGCCGAGCCGGAGCCGGTGGCGTTCCAGGAGAAGTCCGAAGTGGACAAGTCCTACGTCCGGTGCCTGCGCGTCCTGATGGCGGGACAGGGCTACCCGATGGTGGCCTCGCACGACCCGCGGATGATCGAGATCGCCGCCGCGCTGGCCGAGGAGAACGGCCGGACCGACGACGACCACGAGTTCCAGATGCTCTACGGCATCCGTCCGGAGGAGCAGCGGCGCATCGCGGCCTCGGGTGCGCGCATGCGCGTCTACGTGCCCTACGGCGACGAGTGGTACGGCTACTTCATGCGGCGGCTGGCCGAGCGCCCGGCGAACCTGGCGTTCTTCCTGCGCGGCCTGGCCACCCGGTCCTGAACACGGCGAAGGCCGCTCCCGCGGGAGCGGCCTTCGCCGTGTGGTGGTGGTCAGGCCTGTTCGGCCTCGGCTTCGGCGGCCTTGCGCTTGACCTCGTCCATGTCGACCTCGCGGGCCTGCTTGATCAGGTCCTCGAGGGCGGCTTCGGGGAGCGCACCGGGCTGGGCGTAGATCAGCGTCTTGTCCCGAATGATGGCCAGCGTCGGGATCGAGCGGACGTCGAACGCGGCCGCGAGCTGCTGCTGCGCTTCGGTGTCGACGCTCGCGAAGACGATGTCCTCGTGCTTCTCGGAGGCCTTCTCGTAGACCGGCGCGAACTGGCGGCACGGCCCGCACCAGCTCGCCCAGAAGTCGATCAGGACGAACTCGTTGTCGGTTACCGTCTGGTCGAAGTTCTCGGCGGTCAGCTCAACGGTGCTCATGACCTGGTCAACGAACCGGGCCCGGCGGGAATTCCCGGGGCCGGGGTAGCGTCTGCACCGAGCGCACCTGCGAAGAGGAGGACCTGATGGCCGACGGCGAGATCCTGGGCCGGATCGACGAGCTGATCGCGGAGGAGCACGAGCTCCGGTCGCGCTCGGTCGGCGTGGGGCTGAGCGGCGGCGACAAGGACCGCCTCACCGCGGTCGAGCAGCAGCTCGACCAGTGCTGGGACCTGCTGCGCCAGCGGCGCGCCAAGGCGGAGTTCCACGAGAACCCGGACGACGCCGCGGCCCGCCCGGTGTCCGAGGTGGAGTCCTACCGCCAGTGAGCGGTTGCGGCCGCCCCGCTGTCCGGGGCGGCCGCGAAGTCTTTGGGGGGTCCGGGTGGCGGAGCCCCCGGCCCGGGGCGGGGCCCCGGATGTCACCGCGAAGTCTTTGCGGGGGTCCGGGTGGCGGAGCCCCGGATGTCACGGCAAAAATCTTCTCCGGCGATGTCGAAACGCCGGAACCGGCTCCGTCCCCGGGGTGAGAGCGGCCAGAATGGGCCGTCCGACACCGAGGGAGCACCACGATGGCCAAGTACCTGCTGCTGAAGCACTACCGCGGCGCGCCGGCCCCGGCCAACTGCGACACCACCATCGACCAGTGGACGCCGGAGGAGATCCGGGCGCACATCCAGTACATGCGGGAATTCGGGGACAAGCTCGTGGCCACCGGCGAGTTCGTCGAGCACCAGGCGCTCGCCCCGGAGGGGACGTGGGTCCGGTACGACGGCGAGGGAAAGCCGCCGGTCACCGACGGGCCCTTCCCCGAGACCAAGGACCTCATCGCCGGCTGGACGGTGATCGACGTCGACAGCCACGAACGCGCCCTCGAACTGGCCGCGGAGCTGTCGGCCGCGCCCGGCCCGAACGGCGAGCCGATCCACGAGTGGCTCGAGCTGCGCCCGTTCCTGGCCGCGCCGCCCACCATCACGGAATGACGGGGGAGACCACGGTGCTGCCACGGCTGGAGCACGTCGGCGTCGTCGTCGGCGACCTCGAGGCGGCGAAGGCGTTCTTCGCCGAGCTGGGGCTCGAGGTGGAAGGGGAGATGGCGGTCGACGGCGAGGCCGTCGACCGGATCGTCGGGCTGGACGGCGTCCGGTCGGACGTGGCGATGCTGCGGACGCCGGACGGCCACGGGAAGCTGGAGCTGATCCGGTACCGGACGCCGGCGGGGCCGGCCGGGGACCCGGCGGCGCCGGCCAACGTGCCCGGGCTGCGGCACATCCTGTTCGAGGTCGCGGACATCGAGGGCGTCCTGGAGCGGCTGCGGCCGCACGGCGGCGAGCTCGTCGGGGAGCTGGTGCGGTACGAGGACAGCTTCAAGCTCTGCTACGTCCGCGGGCCCGAGGGGATCATCGTCGAGCTGGCCGAGCGGATCGGCTGAGCCGGTGGACGAAGCCCTGCTCCGGAGCCTCACCCCGGGCGTCCTGGCCGTCCTCGTCCGCCGCGGGGCCGAGTTCGCGGCGGCCGAGGACGCCGTCCAGGAGGCGCTGGTCGAGGCGCTGCGCGTCTGGCCCGCCGAGCCGCCGAGGGACCCCAAGGGCTGGCTGGTCACCGTGGCGTGGCGCAAGTTCCTCGACGCGACCCGGGCGGACGCCGCCCGCCGGCGGCGCGAGGACGTCGTCGACGCGGAGGTGGCGCCCGAGCCCGCGGCGGCGGTGGACGACACGCTGCAGCTGTACTTCCTGTGCGCGCACCCGTCGCTGACGCCGTCGTCCGCGGTGGCGCTCACGCTGCGGGCCGTCGGCGGGCTGACCACCCGGCAGATCGCGCAGGCGTACCTGGTGCCCGAGGCGACCATGGCGCAGCGCATCAGCCGCGCCAAGCGGACGGTGGCGGGCGTCCGGTTCGACCGGCCCGGCGACGTCGCCACCGTGCTGCGCGTCCTCTACCTGGTCTTCAACGAGGGCTACTCCGGCGACGTCGACCTCGCGGCCGAGGCCATCCGGCTGACCCGGCAGCTCGCGGCGTCGATCGACCACCCCGAGGTGGCCGGGCTGCTGGCGTTGATGCTGCTGCACCACGCCCGCCGCGCTTCCCGGACCACGGACGCCGGCGACCTGGTCCCGCTGGCCGAGCAGGACCGGTCCCGGTGGGACACCGCGCTGATCGCCGAGGGAGTGGCCGTCCTGCAACGGGCGCTGTCCCGCGACCGGCTGGGCGAGTTCCAGGCCCAGGCCGCCATCGCGGCCCTGCACGCCGACGCGCAGGACGCCGCCGAGACCGACTGGGTCCAGATCGTCGAGTGGTACGACGAGCTCGTGCGCCTGACCGGCAGCCCGGTCGTGCGGCTCAACCGCGCGGTCGCCGTCGGCGAGGCGGACGGGCCGCGCGCCGGCCTCGCGGCCCTGGCCGAGGTGGACCCCGCGGTCCCGCGCCACACGGCGGTGTCGGCCTACCTCCACGAGCGCGACGGCGACCTCGAAACGGCGGCGAAGCTGTACGCCGAGGCGGCGGCCAAGGCGTCGAGTCTCGCCGAGGTCGAGCACCTCACCCGCCAGGCCGCCCGCCTCCACACCCGCAACTCGCGTGATTGAGCACGTAACTCGCGTGATCAGGGAGGCATCTCGCGTGTCTGGAGAGGCATCATGCGTGATTGGCGGGGCATCGCGCTGATGCCCGCTCAATCACCCGTGATTCCCCTCCGATCACGGGTGTGTCCCCTCTGATCCGAAAATGGGTCTTGGGTGGCATGCGTCAGCATCCGGCGTAGCGGAGCGGAGCCGGATTGGGGTGGTGGGGTTCAGGCGGCGGGTTCGAGGGTGACTTTGTATCCGAGTGCTTCGAGCTGGCGGATGTGGTTGTGTTTGCGCTGGTCGGGGTGGGTGTGGGCGGTGTGGAAGTCGGGGCCGAGGTCGCGGAAGCGGGTGCCGGGTTCGGTGAGCAGGTGCCAGACGATGACGAGGATGGAGCGGCCGACGGCGACGATGGCGCGTTTCTTGCCGCGTCGTCTGGCGATGCGCCGGTAGCGTTCGCCGAGGAAAGTGTTGGTTTTGCCGGCGGCGACGGCGGCCTCGCCGAGGGCTCGGGCGAGGTAGGGGTTGCCGTGCCCGGTGCTGCCGGTGCCTTTTTTGCGGCCGGCGGATTCCTTGACGGTGGGCGCGAACCGGGCCCAGGACACCAGATGCCCGGCGGTCGGGAAGTGGCTCATGTCCCTCCCGGTCTCCGCGATGATCACGGCCGCGGTGGTGGGGCCGATGCCGGGGATCTCAGCCAGCCGGCCGACCGCGTCGGCGAAAGGGATGATCTGCTCACCGATCCGGTCTTCGACCGCGGCGATGTCGGTGTTGATCGCGTCGATGCGTCCCAGCATCCGGGTCAGCAGGAACGCGTGATGGTCGGTGAAGTGCCCGGTGAACGCCTCTTCCAGCAAGGTGATCTTGGTGCGCATCCGGGTCCGTGCCAGCTGCGCGAGGACCTTCGGGTCTCGTTCCCCGGCGATCAGGGCGGCCATCATGTCGCGGCCGGAGACTCCGAAGATGTCCGAGGCCACGACCGACAGTTTGATGCAGGCGTCCTCGAGTAGTTTCTCCACCCGGTTCTTCTCCGCGCCGCGGGCGTTGACCAGGTCGATGCGGTAGCGGGTCAGATCCCGCAACCGGCGGATCGGCGGTGGTGGGACCAGGCTGGGCCGGATCATCTGCCGCTCGGCGACCTTGCACAACCACACCGCATCCAGGGTGTCGGTCTTGGGCCGGCCGGGCAGGTGCTTGACGTCGCGGGCGTTGACCAGCCAAGTGTCGAAACCGTGGGCTTCCAGCAGGTAGAAGACCGGTTTCCAGTAGTCCGACGTGGCCTCCATGACCACCCTGCCGACCCGCAGCTCACGCAATCGGTCGGCCAGCAGCAGCACCGCCCGGGTCATCGTCGGATGAGTGGTGATCTCCTGCAGCCGCCGTCCCGGCCTGCGCTCGTCGGGAACCCGCACACAACACACCAGCTCGGCCTTGCCGATGTCCAGCGCCGCGACCCGCGCGACGATTTCCTCGGTGTCCTCAGATTCGGTCAGCATCCCGTGCTCCTCACCGCTGCCGCTGCGGTCGCCCGCGGGAGCCACCAGGCAAAGTCTGCGAATCTGATCCGCGTGCTCGAAGCAACACTGAAGAGCCCAAGGCGTGGCCCCCGGCGTCCCGCTGATCAACGGCCTCCAACGACCACAGAGCTACGACGTCAGCGAGCGACCAACCCCATTTTCAACCCCGAACGAGCGCCCCGCCAGGGGCACACCCAGCTGATCACGCGTGATGCCCTTCTGATCACGGG
>NZ_JBSGBQ010000053.1:0-43982 GCF_053601335.1 Amycolatopsis sp. NPDC004747
GGGTGTCCGCGCCGGCGCCCGGCACGTAACCGAGCTTCTGGTAGTCGTCGAGACCCGGCACCGGCCGGCCGGGCCTCACGCCGGCGCGGCGTGGAGCCCGGCCTGGGCGAACGCGAGCACTTCGTCGACCAGTCCGGCCAGCTCGCTCGCCGCCGTCCTCGTCCGGCCCTCGCGGGTCACGTAGATCTCCCGCAGGCCGGCGACCACGGTGACGGCCGTGAGCCGGGGGAGCAGGGCGTCCGCAGGCAGGCCGAGGTCGTCGCCGACGGCCGCGGCGACGAGGACCTCGAGGTCGCGGTAGCCGGCCCGGGCGCGGCCGCGGAGGTCGTCGTCGGCCATCAGGAGGTCGGCGCGCAGGGCGCGGCGCTGCCAGAGGTGCGCGGGATCCACCCCGGACTCCCGGTCGCGTTCGTCGAGCTCGCGCATGGTCGCGTGCATCCAGTCGCGGACCGCGTCGAGGGTGCTCGCCTGCCGGTCGCGCAGTCGCGCCGCCAAGGACTCCGGCGTGAACGGGTCGTCGGCGAACAGCAGGTCGTCCTTGGCCGGGAAGTGCAGCGTGACCGTGCGGGTGGCGACGTCGGCGCGCGCGGCGATCTGCGCGATCGTCGTTTCGCGGTAGCCCTGGCTCGCGAACAGGTCCAGGGCCGCGTCCTGGATGCGGGCGCGGGTCTGGGCCTTCTTGCGCTCACGGCGTCCGTCGGTCATGACGCCACCGTAGCATTCGATGCATTAATGCACTCCATGCTACTATTAGCTTGAGATGCAAAAATCCGGCGCGAAGGGACAGGTCATGACGAAGAGCTGGTTCATCACCGGGACTTCCAAGGGCTTCGGCCGCGAGTGGACCGAAGCGGCGCTCGCCCGCGGCGACCGGGTCGCCGCCACCGCGCGGGACGTCGGAACCCTGCAGCCGCTCGTCGACACCTACGGCGACGCCGTGCTGCCGCTGCGGCTGGACGTCACCGACCGCGGCGCCGCCGTCGAGGCGGTCCGGCGGGCGGTGGCAGAGTTCGGAACACTGGACGTGCTGGTCAACAACGCCGGTTACGGGCACTTCGGGATGGTCGAGGAACTGACCGAGGCGGAGGTCCGCGCGGAACTCGAGACGAACTTCTTCGGCGCGCTGTGGCTGACCCAGGCGGCCCTGCCGATCATGCGGCGGCAGGGGCGGGGGCGGATCATCCAGGTCACCAGCGAGGGCGGCATCCGCGCGTTCCCGGGCATCGGCGCCTACCACGCGTCGAAGTGGGCCGTGGAAGGGCTTTCGGAGTCCCTGCGGCAGGAGGTCGCCGGGTTCGGGATCGACGTGATCTGCCTGGAGCCCGGCCCGTACCGGACGGACTTCGGCGGCGGCAGCGTCCGGCAGAGCGAGCCGCACCCGGACTACGCCGCGGTGCGCGAGGCGACGCGGATCGAGTGGGACCTCGGCGACCCCCGGGCGACCCGGGAACCGATGCTGGAGCTGGCGGACACCGACGACCCGCCGGCCCGGATGTTCTTCGGCAAGTCGTTCGCGGCGGTCGAAGCCGAGTACCGGGCCCGGCTGGACGGCTGGCGCAAGTGGGAGCCGGTGGCGCTGGCCGCGTTCGGCTGAGCGGACGGCCCCTCGCCGGTGTCCGCGAGGGGCCGTCCGCGGGGGCTCAGGACAGTGCCGCGTCCATGGTGATCGTGGTGCCCGCGAGGGCCTTCGACACCGGGCAGGTCTTCTCCGCGGTCTCCGCGTACTCCGCGAACTGCTCGGCCGTCACGCCCGGGATCGAGGCGCGCAGGGTGATCGCGATGCCGCTGATCTCGAAGCCGCCGCCCTTGGCCGGGCCGAGGGTCACCTCCGCGCTCACGTCGATCGAGTCCGCGGTGAGCTGGTGGGACTCCAGCACGCCCGAGAGGTTCATCGCCAGGCAGGACGAGTGCGCCGCCGCGATGAGCTCCTCGGGGCTCGTCTGGCCGTCCGGGTTGCCCGCGCGGGTCGGGAACGACACGCTGAACGTGCCGGCGTTGGACGAGTCCAGGGTGACCTCGCCCTTCCCGTTGTTCAGTCCGCCGACCCAGTGGGTGGTCGCGTCACGGCTGGGCATCAGAGCCTCCAGGTGTGTAGGCGGCGGCCGACGCCGTCAGCCGCCTCAGGGTCGCTATCAGTTCCCGCCGCTCCCGGTCGCCGAGGCCGAGTGCGCAGCCGATCGCCGAGGGAACACCGGCGGCGCGCGTGCGCACCGCCCACCCCCGTTCGGTCAGGCCGACCACCACCGTGCGTTCGTCCGCGGGCAGCCGGGTCCGCGTCACCAGCCCGTTGGCCTCGAGCCGCTTGAGCAGCGGGGAAAGCGTGCCGTAGTCCAGGTGCAGCGCCTCGCCGATCTCCTTGACCGGCCGGGCGTCGGCCTCCCACAGCACCAGCAGCACCAGGTACTGGGGGTAGGTGAGGTCCAGTTCGGCGAGCAGGGGCCGATACGCGTCCGTCACGGCTCGCGAGGCCGCGTACAGCGCGAAGCAGGCTTGCTCGTCAAGGAGGAACTCATCGGGCACATCCGAAAACCTAGTACACGATTACATCGTGCGCAAGGTATTCGGAACTGTCGGACCCCTCTGGCAGAGTCGCGAACATGACCGAACGACCCCCGCGCCCGGACGTCCCGCTCACCGGCGGCGAGCGCGAGATCCTGACCGGCCTGCTCGACTACCACCGTGCCACCGTCGCGTGGAAGGCCGGCGGGCTCACCGAAGCCCAGGCCCGGCAGGCGCACCTACCGAGCGAGCTGATGACCGTCGCCAGGCTCGTCGCGCACCTCACGCTCAACGAGTGGTTCTGGTTCGGCGTGGTCGTCGACGGCGAAGAGGACACCTGGGCGGAAAAGCTCGAGCAGGACCCGGACGCGGAGTTCCGGGTCCCGCCCGGCACCTCGCCGGAAACCCTGCTCGCCGACTACGAGAAGCAGTGCGCCCGCAGCCGCGAGATCGTGGCGGCACACGGCCTCGACGACGAGGTGACGCACAAGGACGAGACCTTCAACGTCCGCTGGGTCGTCGCGCACATGATCGAGGAGACCGCGCGGCACGCCGGCCACCTCGATCTGCTGCGCGAACTGACCGACGGCCTCACCGGGGAGTGACCTTCTTCGGCGGCAGCGGGAAGAAGCCGCTGGTCCGCTCGACGTAGTGCGCGTACGCCGGCCGGGTGCGGGCCATTCCCTTCTCCAGCAACGGTTTCCCCGTCCCGCGGGCGAGGGTGAAGGTCATCGCCACGGGGGAGAGGACGGTCGCCGCGCCCGGCCACGTCGAACAGGCCAGCAGGTAGAGGCCCCACCACACGCACGCGTCGCCGAAGTAGTTCGGGTGCCGCGTGTAGCGCCACAGCCCCGTGTCCAGCACGCGGCCGCGGTTGGCGGGATCGGCCTTGAACCGGCGCAGCTGGTCGTCGCCGATCGTCTCGAACGCGAACCCGACCAGCCACACCGCGATCCCGAGCCAGCCGAGCACGCCGATCCCGGTGCCGTCCACGGCGAACTGCACCGGCAGCGAGACGAAGTACAGCACCACGGCCTGGAACAGGTACACGCGCACGAACATCTTCAGCGGCCCGTGACCCATCCGCGCGTACCGCGGGTCCTCCGGCAGCTTGTGGTTGCGCAGGTGCAGGTGCACCGAAAGCCGCACGCCCCAGACCACGGTCAGCAGGACCACCACCAGCCGCAGGGACAGCGGCCCGTCGCCGAACGGGAAGGCGGCGACGGCGACGATCGCGAAGCCGAGCCCCCAGAACGTGTCGATCGTGTCGTAGCGCTTGCGCGCCCGCGCGATCCCGAAGGTCACGACCACCGCCACGAGCGTGACGGCGGCCGTGACGAGCAGCTGCGGCATCGTCACCACTCCCGCGTCGCCGGCATGCCGCTGGCGCCGTGCTCGCCGGGCCGCACGGCCAGGATCTGGTCCACACCCATCCGGTTCTCCTCGAACGCCAGCGCCCCGCCCACCAGGTACAGCCGCCAGACCCGCGCACCCGTCTCCCCGATGAGCGCGACGACGTCGGCCCAGTTCTCCTCCAGGGTGGCGGCCCAGGCCCGGACCGTCCAGACGTAGTGCTCGCGCAGCGCGTGGACGTCCCGGACCTCCAGGCCCGCGGTCTCCAGGTGGTCGATGGTCCGGCCGACCGGCCGCATGGTCATGTCGGGCGCGATGTACCGCTCGATGAACGCGCCGCCGCCGGGCGCGACGTTCCCGCGGGACATCTGCTGCAGCAGCACCCGCCCGCCCGGCTTCACCATGCGGTGCAGCGTCGCCGCGTACGCGGGGTAGTTGACCTCGCCGACGTGCTCGCCCATCTCGATCGACGCGACCGCGTCGAACGGCCCGTCCGGCAGCTCCCGGTAGTCCTGGCGGCGCACCTCGACGCGGTCTTCGAGGTCGTGCTGGGCGAGCCGGCCGCGGATGTGCTGCAGCTGCTCGGCCGAGAGCGTGATGCCGACGGCCTCGACGCCGTGGTGCTTGGCCGCGTGGACGACCAGCGAGCCCCAGCCGCAGCCGACGTCCAGCAGCCGCATGCCCGGCCGCAGCCCCAGCTTGCGGCAGATCAGCTCCAGCTTGTCGTGCTGCGCCTGCTCGAGGCTTTGGGTCTCGGAGGTGAAGTACGCGCACGAGTACGCCATCGACTCGTCCATCAGCAGCTGGTAGAAGGCGTTGCTCAGGTCGTAGTGGTGGGCGATGGCGGAGCGGTCGCGCAGCAGGCTGTGCAGCTTCCCGGACAGCCGGGCCTCCTCGGCGGGCGGCTTCGGCGGCAGCCCGGCGACGCCGAGCCGGGCAGCCAGCCGGAGGGCTTCGGCCCACTCGCGCGGCCCCAGCTTGGCCCGGTTGAGCTCCCCCGTGCGGGTGAGGGCCCAGATCCGGCGGAAGCCGTCCGCCAGGTCTCCTTCGACGTCGAGGTCGCCGGTGACGTAGGCGCGGGCGAGCCCCAGCTCGCCGGGCGCGTACAGCAGGCGGCGCAGGGCCCGGCGGTTGCGGAGCACGACGGTGGGCGCGTCCTCCGGGCCGGCGCGGGTGCCGTCCCAGGTCCGCAGGCCCACGGGCAGGGGCCCGCCGAGGAGTTTCGCGGCGAACGAGGCGAGGTGGTGCGCGGTGGTGTGCGGCATAGCCGGGATTCGCTCTGCCCACCCGGGCGGATTGGTCGGCCTGCCCGGCAATCCGGCCGGGCCGCGGTCCCGAAGGACCGGTGTGGAGATCACGGGAGAACGCATCGGCGTCATCGGCAGCGGGGTGGCCGGCCTGACCGCGGCATACCTGCTGCAACGCAAGTACGAAGTTCTGCTGTTCGAGGCCGACGACCGCCTGGGTGGGCACGCGCACACGCACGACGTGCCGAGCACCCACGGCGGCACCGTCGGCGTGGACTCCGGCTTCATCGTCCACAACGAGCGCACCTACCCGACCCTGCTGAAGCTCTTCGGCGAGCTGGGGGTGCCCACCCGCGACACCGAGATGTCGATGAGCATCCGCTGCGACGGCTGCGGCCTGCAGTACGCCGGCGCCAAGGGCCTGTCCGGGCTGTTCGCCCAGCGCGGCAACGCCGTCCGCGGCCGCTACCTGCGGATGCTCGCCGAGGTGAAGCGGTTCCACCGGCACGCGAGGCGGCTGCTGGCCGCCCAGGACGCCGGTGACGTCACGCTCGGCGCGTTCCTCGCCATCGGCGGCTACACCCGCTACTTCGTCGACCACTTCATGCTGCCGCTGGTGTCCACCGTGTGGTCGGCCGACCGCGCCGACACGCTGCGGTACCCGGCGCGCTACCTGTTCGAGTTCCTCCGCAACCACGGCATGCTCACGGTGAAGAACTCGCCGTCCTGGCGGACGGTCGTGGGCGGCTCGCGCGAGTACGTCGAGCTCGCGGCCAAGCAGCTGACCGCCGTGCACCTGTCGACACCCGTGCGCTCGGTGCTGCGGACGGCCGACGGCGTCGAGATCCGCGACGACGCCGACACGCCGCACCGGGTCGACAAGGTCGTCGTCGCCACGCACGCCGACCAGGCGCTGGCCCTGCTGGCCAACCCGACCGACGCCGAGCGCGCGGTGCTCGGCGCGTTCCGCTACTCCGAGAACGAGGCCTGGCTGCACACCGACACGAGCGTGCTGCCCTCGCTGGCCGACGCCCGCGCCGGGTGGAACTACCGCGCCCCCGTCTGCGGCGCGCCCACCGGCGCGGTCCAGGTCAGCTACGACATGAACCGCCTGATGCGGCTCGACGAGCCGACCGGCTACGTCGTCACGCTCAACCCCGGCGACGGCCCGGCCCACGAGCACGTCGTCGCGCGGATGCGGTACGAGCACCCGGTCTACACGCCGGATTCCGTGGCCGCGCAACGACGGCTGCCCGAGCTCAACGACGGCGTGCTCGCCTTCGCCGGTGCCTACCACGGCTGGGGCTTCCACGAGGACGGCTGTGCCTCGGGCGCCCGGGCCGCGGAAAGCCTGGGGGTGCGGTGGTGACGAACGCGCTCTACGACGCCACGGTCGCGCACGTGCGGCGGATCGACCCGCCGCACGCGTTCGCCCACCGCGTCTACCTGTGGCGCGTCGACCTCGACGACCTCCCGCGGCTGCCGTGGTGGCTGCGGCCGTTCGCCCGGTTCGACCGCCGGGACCACTTCGTGGCGAGCGATCCCCGCGGCATCCGGGAAAAACTGGACGCGTGGCTCGCCGAACGCGGCGTCGACCTGCGTGGCGGCCGGGTCGTGATGCTGGCCGCCGCCCGCGTGCTCGGGTACGTGTTCAACCCGATCAGCGTCTACTGGTGCCACGAGCCGGACGGCCGGCTGGCGTGCGTGGTCGCCGAGGTGCACAACACCTACGGCGGCCGCCACGCCTACCTGCTGCGCCCCGACGAGGCCGGGCTCGCCCGCGCGGCGAAGGAGTTCTACGTCTCGCCGTTCCAGGAGATGGACGGCGAGTACCGGATGCGCCTGCCCCGCCCGGAGGCGCTGCTCGACCTCACCGTGGCGCTCCGGCGCGGGAACGCCACGCCGCTGATCGCTACGCTGCGGGGAGTTCGCCGCCCGGTGAACCCGCGGTGGCTGGCCCGGCTCGTGCTGGCCCGGCCGCTGCTCCCGCAGCGGGTGTCCGCGCTGATCCGCCGCCACGGCGTCGCCCTGTGGCTGCGGAAGGCCGCGGTCGTGCCGCGCACCCCGCAGACAGCCGGAGGACAGCTGCATGGATGAGCCGGCCCGCCCGCGCCACATGGCGCCGGTGCCCACGGAGGTCCCCGCCGGCTCGGCAGTGCCCTCCCCGGAGGAGCTCATGGTCCGCGTCGCCAAGGGCGACGAGCGGGCCTTCGAGCTGCTCTACGACCAGTTCGCCGGGCCGATCTACGGCCTGGTCCGGCGGATCGTGCGCGACGCGGCCCAGTCCGAAGAGGTCGCGCAGGAGGTCCTCGTCGAGCTGTGGCGCACCGCGACCCGGTACGCCCCCGACAAGGGCTCGGCGCTGAACTGGGCGATGACGCTGGCGCACCGCCGAGCCGTCGACCGCGTCCGCTCGGCCCGCGCCAGCACCGAACGCGAGCAGAAGGCGACCTTCGAGGCCGCCCGCGGCCGCCCGTTCGACGAGGTCGCCGAGTCCGTCACCGCGCGGCTCGAACGCTCGCAGGTGCGCCGGTGCCTGTCCTTCCTGACCGACCTGCAGCGCGAGTCCGTGCTGCTCGCCTACTACCAGGGCTATACGTATCGCGAGGTGGCCGAAGTGCTGTCGACGCCGCAAGGAACCATCAAGACGCGGCTGCGGGACGGGCTGATCCGCCTGCGGGACTGCCTGGGGGTGACCGCTTGAGCACGCCGGAAATGCACACCCTGGCCGGCGCCTTCGCCCTCGACGCCGTCAACGACGTCGAGCGCGCGGAGTTCGCCCGGCACCTCGAGCAGTGCGACTCGTGCACGCAGGAGGTCGCCGAGCTGCGCGCGACGGCGGCCCGGCTGGGCGCGGCGATGGCCGAGGAGCCGCCGCCGTACTTCAAGGACCGCGTCATGACCGCCATGCACGCCACCCGCCAGCTGCCGCCGCGCACCCGGCCCGGCGCGCCCGAGAAGCACCGCCGCTCGGCGCGCGCCCCGCGCTGGGCGGTCGTCGTGTCGGCCGCCGCGGCCGTCGTCGGGCTCGCCGCGGGCGGGGTCTTCGGCGGGATCGCGCTGACCCAGCAGCAGGAGCTGCAGACCGCCCAAAGCCGCCTCGACCAGGCGAAACAGCAGTTCGCGCCGGTCGCGGCGCTGCTCGCGGCCCCGGACGCCAAGACCGCGCACGGCGAGGCGCCGATCGGCGGCGGCGTCACGGTCGTCCTGTCGCGGTCGCTGAACCGGGTGATGGTGATGGACGCGGGCCTGCCGTCGCAACCGGGCGGGAAGGTCTACGAAGCCTGGCTGATCACCGGCAGCGGCGCGCCGCGCTCGGCCGGCGTGATCGCGGCGGCGGACCAGGGCGGCCTGGTCGTCGCCGACGGCGTCGGACGGGCCGACAAGGTCGCGGTCAGCGTCGAACCACCCGGTGGTTCGGCCACCGGAGCGCCCTCGGAAGTCCTGATGAGCATGTCCGCCCCGGCCTGACCGGGCGGCCATACCAGATCGGCCGACGGCGGTGCTCGCGGCCCGTCGCTCTTGCGCGCTCGAACGTGTTGTGGCAAAACACCTTTGCGACACACGGCGTGCCTACTGGATTAGAGCCTGCCTGGTGCCTACCGTCCTGCCTAACGTCGGCGGTTGACATAACTCTCGATCTGGGGTTGAGGTCGAGGGTTGGATCTTCGGCCGGCGGGCTGTACGGGCACAACGATCAGGAAGGCGGACTTCGATGACGCCCCCGCACAACTACCTTGCGGTGATCAAGGTGGTCGGCATCGGCGGTGGCGGCGTGAACGCCGTGAACCGCATGATCGAGGTCGGCCTCAAGGGTGTCGAGTTCATCGCGGTGAACACCGACGCACAGGCACTGCTCATGTCCGACGCCGACGTCAAGCTGGACATCGGCCGCGAGCTGACCCGCGGCCTCGGCGCGGGCGCCGCCCCCGAGGTCGGCCAGAAGGCCGCCGAAGACCACCGCGAAGAGATCGAAGAGGTCATCAAGGGCGCCGACATGGTGTTCGTGACCGCGGGCGAGGGCGGCGGCACCGGCACCGGCGGCGCGCCGGTCGTGGCGCAGATCGCCCGCAAGCTGGGCGCGCTGACCATCGGCGTGGTGACCCGGCCGTTCACCTTCGAGGGCAAGCGCCGCGGCAAGCAGGCCGAAGAGGGCATCCAGGCGCTGCGCAACGAGTGCGACACGCTCATCGTGATCCCGAACGACCGGCTGCTGCAGCTCGGCGACATCGGCGTCTCGCTGATGGACGCGTTCCGCTCGGCGGACGAGGTGCTGCTCTCGGGTGTGCAGGGCATCACCGACCTGATCACCACCCCGGGCCTGATCAACCTCGACTTCGCCGACGTCAAGAGCGTCATGTCCGGCGCGGGCTCCGCACTGATGGGCATCGGCTCGGCGCGTGGCGAGGGCCGGGCCATCCAGGCTGCGGAGAAGGCGATCAACTCGCCGCTGCTGGAGGCTTCGATGGACGGTGCCCACGGCGCGCTGCTGTCCATCGCGGGTGGCTCCGACCTGGGCCTGTTCGAGATCAACGAGGCTGCGTCGCTGGTCCAGGAGTCCGCGCACCCGGACGCCAACATCATCTTCGGCACGATCATCGACGACTCCCTCGGCGACGAGGTCCGCGTCACGGTGATCGCCGCCGGGTTCGACGCCGGCGCGCCGACGCACAAGAAGCTGGACCCGTCGACGTTCGGCTCCGGCTCGCGCGGCTCGGCCACCACGGCTTCGGCCGCGGCCGGCCAGGTCGCGAACCCGCCGACGCCGCCGTCGGGCGCCACCCCGGTGCCGTCCGCGGGCAGCTCCGGCTACCCGGTGGCGCCGCCGCGGTCGCACTCGCCGATGCCCTCGGCCACCGGCGGCCAGCCGTCCGGTGGGCTCCCGCAGCCCGGCGGCGGTTCGCGCGGCTACTCGCCGCTCGGCTCCAACGCGACCCAGGGCAGCCTGCCCGGCCGCGCGATGCCGGTGCACGACGACCCGTCGGACGACGAGGTCGACGTCCCGCCGTTCATGCGGCGCTAGCCACCAGCCCCGAAGGCCACCACCCGCGAACTAGAGTCGTGGGTGGTGGCCTTCATTCACGTTCAGGAGGATTCGTGCGGGTTCGGCGAGTGGTCACGACCAGGGCGGGCGGCGCGTCACGACCGCCCTACGACAGCTTCAACCTGGGTGACCACGTCGGCGACGACGAGGGCAACGTCTACGCCAACCGCAAGCGGCTCGCGTCCGAGCTGGGCCTGGCCGAGGACAAGCTCGCCTGGATGGAACAGGTCCACGGCCGCACGGCGACGATCGTCGACGGCTCGGAAACCGCCGCGGCCGAAGCGACCGATGCGCTGGTGACGGCGACACCCGGCGTCGCGCTCGTGGTGCTGGTCGCCGACTGCGTCCCGATCCTGCTGGCCGACGCCGAGGCCGGGGTGGTCTCGGCCGTGCACGCCGGCCGGGTGGGCACCCGCGTCGGCGTCGTCCCGGCGGCGGTCAAGGCCATGCGGGAAGCGGGCGCCGAGCCGCACCGGATCGAGGCCCTGCTCGGCCCGGCCATCTGCGGCGACTGCTACGAGGTCCCCGCGGAAATGGCCGCCGACGTCGAGAAACACGTCCCCGGCAGCGCCTGCAAGACCCGCAAGGGGACGCCCGGGCTCGACCTGCGCGCCGGGCTCTGGCGGCAGCTCGCCGACCTGGGCGTCGGCAAGATCGGCGTCGACCCGCGGTGCACGAACGAGGACAAGACGCTGTTCAGCTACCGCCGCGACGGGACCACCGGGCGGATCGCGGGGATCACCTGGATCGAGGCATGACCTCGCGGAAGGCCGAACTGGCCGAGAACCTGCGCGAGGTCGAGGAGCGGATCGCCGCCGCCTGCCGGGCCGCCGGGCGGGCCCGGGACGAGGTCAAGCTGATCGCGATCACGAAGACCTTCCCGGCGTCCGACGTCGCCCTGCTGGCCGAGCTCGGCGTCACCGACGTCGGCGAGAACCGCGACCAGGAGGCCGCGCCGAAGGCCGCCGAAGTCCCGGGTCTGCGGTGGCACATGGTCGGCCGGCTGCAGCGGAACAAGGCGAAGTCCGTGGTCGGGTGGGCCGACGAGGTGCAGTCCGTCGACTCCGCGCGGCTCGCCGACGCCCTCGCGAAGGCGGTGCGTGCGGTTCAAACCGCCCAGATACGTGACGAACCCCTCGACGTGCTGATCCAGGCCAGCCTCGACGACGATCCCGAGCGCGGCGGCTGCCCGCTCGGCGAGCTGAACGAGCTGGCCGACCGGATCGCGCGGACGGAAGAGCTGCGGCTTCGCGGCCTGATGGCCGTCGCGCCGCTGGGGGTGGACCCGGCGGCCGCCTTCGAGCGGCTCGCTCGCGCGGGGGAGGGCTTGCGCAAAGATCACCCGAATGCCGCAGACGTGTCGGCCGGGATGAGCCATGATCTCGAACAGGCGATCACGCACGGCTCGACCTGTGTGCGTGTCGGAACCGCGTTGCTCGGTGGACGCGGTTTAGCCTCGCCGTAGGGAGCTCGCGCGGTCGTCACGTTTCGTGTCCGCCCGTGCGGGGCACTGACGGCGTGGAGATCGAAAGTCAGTGCGGGAGCGGCTAGGGCTAGGGAGAGGCATGAGCGCGCTGCAGAAGCTGAAGGCCTACTTCGGGATGGTGCCCGCAGACGACGACGGCTACGAAGACGGGGACGACTACCGGCGCGGTTACGACGACGACTACGACTCCTACGAGGAGCCGGCTCCGCGGTCTTCGCGTTCACGGTACCGCGAGGTCGAAGACACCTACGACGAGCCCGTCAGCCGCAGCCGGTCACGCTCCGTGGTCGGTTCCGAGCCCGCCGTTCACGGGGCACTGGCCGTCGACCGGCAGCCGGAGCCGGTGGCCCGCCTGCGCCCGGTCGTCGAGCCGGTCGTGCGCCAGCCGGTGCGCGACCCGCTGAGCCGCATCACCACGCTGCACCCGACCAGTTACGCGGAGGCGCGGGCGATCGGGGAGCACTACCGCGAAGGCATCCCGGTGATCATGAACCTCACCGAGATGGAGAACGCGGACGCCAAGCGGCTCGTCGACTTCGCCGCCGGGCTGGCGTTCGCGCTCAGAGGGTCGATGGACAAGGTCACCAACAAGGTGTTCCTTCTCTCACCGCCCGATGTGGACGTCACGGCGGAAGACCGCCGGCGGATTGCCGAGGGCGGATTGTTTTTGCGGGGCTGAAGTCGCCCGGACCGCTGAGCGCAAGCAGACGTGACTTTGCCGACCCGATCCGGGGTCGGCCCCCTCAACAGCGTCTTCGGAGAGGACGCCCGGTTAGAGTAGGCATGTGGAAGCTGTGTGGCTGGTCGTCTGGTACGTGCTGTTCGCCTTCTGGCTGCTGCTGACGGCGCGGATCGTGGTCGAACTCGTCCGGACCTTCGCGCGTGAGTGGCATCCGGCCGGAGGGGTTGCGGTCACGCTCGAGACCATCTACACAGTGACGGACCCGCCGGTCCGGTTGTTCAGAAGGATCATTCCGATGGTCCGGATCGGCGGCGTCGGACTGGACTTGTCGATTATGGTGCTGCTGTTGGTTGTGTTCTTCGCGATGCAACTGGCGACTCCAAGTTGATCGGGGAGACTTGGGTGGACCCTGCAGGCCATGGAGTGCGTGAGGTGATCTGATGTCGTTGACCCCCGCTGACGTGCATAACGTCGCGTTCAGCAAGCCGCCCATCGGCAAGAGGGGCTACAACGAGGACGAGGTGGACGCGTTCCTCGACCTGGTGGAGACCGAGCTGGCCCGGTTGATCGAGGACAACAACGAGCTGCGCCAGCAGATGGAACAGCTCGACGCCGAGCTCGAGTCGACTCGTAGCGAGCTGGAGAACGCCAAGGCGAACGTCGGCGCGCCCCCGATGCGCGAAGAGCCGTCGCGGCGCTTGGCGCCGGTGCCGCCGCCGCAGTCCGCCATGGAGCAGACCCAGGCGCACTCGATGGTCGGCGACAGCACCGAGCCGAACGTGCAGGCCGCCAAGGTTCTGGGCCTGGCCCAGGAAATGGCCGACCGGCTCACCGCCGAGGCGAAGACCGAGTCCGACGGGATGCTGGCCGAGGCCCGCACCAAGTCCGAGCAGCTGCTTTCGGACGCCCGGGCGAAGTCCGACTCGATGGTCAACGAGGCCCGCACCCGCGTCGACACGATGCTGAACGACGCGCGGACCCGCGCCGAGACGCTCGAGCGTCAGGCGCGTGACAAGGCGACCACGCTGGAGCGCGAGTCGCAGCGGAAGTACACCGAGACGATGAACAGCCTGAACTCCGAGAAGAGCGGGCTGGGCAAGAAGATCGAAGAACTGCGCACGATCGAGCGGGAGTACCGCACGCGGCTGCGCGGGTTCCTCGAGTCCCAGCTGCGCGAACTCGACGACCGCGGATCCGCGGCCCCCGCGTCGGCGTCGTCGAACTCCGGGCAGTCGTCCGGTTCGTCGAGCGGCGGCCAGGGCTACTCCTTCGGCCCGCGGGCCGAAGCCGGCTGAGGTTCTCCGACCGTGTGGTCCACCCCGCTTCCGGGGTGGACCACGGTTCGGAGTCGATCCGGTACCACCCGTGGGCGGGTCGTGGTCCGCTCCCGGGTCGTTCGTGTTGTAATTCAGCGTGCTTTACATCGTGCTGGTCCTGGTACTGGCGGCTCTGGGGTTGCTCGTCACCGCGCTGATCACGGCCTCTTCGCTGTGGGCGTGGGTTTCCATCGGCCTGTCCGTGCTGGCCGGGCTGATCCTGGTCGCCGACTGGCTGCGCCGCCGTCGCCGTGCCGCCGCACCGCCGGCGCCCGCCGCGCCGGCCGTTCCCGAGTCGTCGGCTTCGCCGGAGGCCGCCGAGCCGCTCGAGCCGGCCGAAGAGGAACAGACCACCCTGATCCCGGCCGCCGGCGACCTGGGTGACCCGGCCGACACACCCGAGCCCGAGCCGGCGGACGCTTCAGCCGAGACCGAAACGACCGGCGATTCCGAGCCGGGCGTGGAAGAAACCCCGGAGGAGGACGCCGCCCTCCTGGCCGACCTCGAGGACGAGGTCGTGGTGGTCGACGAGCACCCCCGCTACCACCTCCGCACCTGCCCCTGGCTCGGCCCCCGCGACACGATCCCGATCGGCGTGGGCGAGGCCCGCCAGCTCGGCTTCACCCCCTGCGACCGCTGCCGCCCCAACGCCACCCTGGTCGCCACCCACCGCTGACCGTGTCGCCCCTCCAATCACGCATGATGCCCCTCCAATCACGCGTGATGCCTCCCTGATCACACGTGATGCCCGTCCGGAAGGGACGACACGCGTGTCTGGAGGGACGACACGCGTGATTGAAAGGACGACACGGCGTCAGGCGGCGAGGCCGAGGTGGGTGTTCAGGGCTTGGGTGCCTTCCGGGGTGAGGCGGAGGGCGCGGTGGGCCCGGGTCCGGCGCCGGACCCAGCCCGCGTCGAGGAAGCGGGTCGCCAGGGCCGCGCCCAGCGCGCCCGCCAGGTGGTGGCGCTGCTCGCTCCAGTCCAGGCAGAACTTCAGCAGCGGCCGCCGTCCGGCCGCCACCGGATCCAGATCCACGCCCAGTGAGCCGAACACCGAAGCGGCCGCCGGGCCCAGCGTGTACGGGTGTTCGCGCAGGGGAGCCGAAATCCGGTCGCCCGGCCGCCGCCGCGTGTCGCCGGGACCGGCCAGCGCGCCGCGCGCCAGCAACGCCGACGTCACCGCCACGCCGAGCCGTCCGGCCAGGTGGTCGTAGCACGTTCGCGCCGTGCGCAGCGTCTCCAGCAGCTCCGCGGTGTCCGGGCCGGCCAGCCGGTAGAACCGGTGCCGCCCCGACTTCTCCGCGACGACCAGCCCCGCGGAACGCAGCTTCGCCAGGTGCGCGCTGACGCCCGGCGCCGACAACCGCGCTTCGGCGGCCAGCACCGACGCCGCCAGCGCGCGGCCGTCGGCGAGCGCGAGCAGCACGCGGACCCGCGCCGGGTCCGCGAACAGCGCGGCCGTGCGGGCGATGTCGGCGTCACCTTCCACCCCTCCAGAGTGCCCCGGCGACACTTCCAGCCAACCGGAAGTGTCCGCGCGGTCCACTGGAGGACATGCTCCTGCTCACCATGTGCGCTGGGATGTTCCTGGTCCAGCTGGACGTCACGGTCGTCAACGTCGCCCTGCCCACCATCGGCACCGACCTGCACGCCGGCCTCGCGGCGCAGCAGTGGGTGGTGGACGGCTACGCCATCCCGCTGGCCGCGTTCCTGCTCACCGGCGGCGCCCTCGGCGACCTCTTCGGCCACCGCCGGGTCCTCCTCGCTGGCTTCGCGCTCTTCGGCACGGCGTCGGCCGCGTGCGGGCTCGCCACCACCGCGCCCCTGCTCGTCGCCGCCCGCGCCGGCCAGGGCCTGGGCGCGGCGTTGCTGCTGCCCGGCACCCTCGCCGTGATCACGAACGCCCATCCGGGACACGCCGAGCGGGCGCGGGCCCTCGGTGTCTGGGCCGGGGTCTCCGCGCTGGCGCTGGCGGCGGGGCCGGTGCTCGGCGGCGCGGTCGTGTCGGCGGCGGGCTGGCGGCCGGTGTTCTGGCTGAACGTTCCCGTCGTGTTCCTGGCCGTTTTCGCGACCCGGCGGCTCGTGCCGAGCGGCGAGCGCGTGCCCGGACGGCGGATCGACGTCGCCGGTGTCGCCACCGCCGCGCCCGCTCTCGGCGCCGGCGTGTACGCGGTCATCGCCGGGAGCGCTCCGGCCGCGGTGGCCGCCGTCGTCGCGCTGGCCGCGTTCCTCGTGGTCGAACGCCGCTCGCCGCAGCCGATGCTCCCGCTCGACCTCGCCCGGCGGACCCTGCCCGCCACCTTCGTCTCGGCGGCGATGAACTTCGTGGGCATCGGGACGATCCTCGTCCTGACCCGGTACCTGCAGGGCGTCCGGCACGCGGGACCGCTCGAAGCCGGGCTCGAGCTGCTGCCGCTGTTCGGCCCGCTCTCGGTGCTGGCCCCGGTCGCGGGCCGGCTGGTCGCCCGGTTCGGGCCGCGGCCCCTGATGGTGGCCGGGCTCGCCCTCGGCGCGCTCGGCATGCTGAACCTGGTGCTGCTGAACGAAAACAGCGGCTATCCGGCCCTCCTGCCGATGTTGCTCGGGCTCGGCATCGGCATGGGCCTGCTGACCACCGCGGTGGTGACGGCCGCGGTCGGCGGCATCCTGGCCGAGCGCGCGGGCGTCGCGGGCGGCATCAACAACGCAGCCCGCCAAGCCGGCGGCGCGCTCGGGGTGGCGGTGCTCGGCGCGGTGTCGGGTGCGGGGCTGCCCGCGGTCGGCGTCGTCGCGGCGGCGTTGTGGCTGGTCGCGATCGGCGTGACCGTAGGTGCCCCTCGTGACAACCCGGTTGCGCGGGCCGGTTAACCTGGTAGGCAACAGGCATCGATCCGGCCATCACCGGGGAGCCTCCGGAAGAACCGAGCGTCACCGCTCTCAGTAGAACCGGACGGGTGCGGCCCGTGACAGCCGTCGAATGAGCGGCCCGGGAGCAGTTGCCGGGCAAGCGGGGTGGTACCGCGGAACGCTGCAGTGTTTCGTCCCCGTGTGGGTGACCGGGAGCCGGTCGTCCGTACGAGAGAGACGAACCGAGGAGCACCCGGATGTACCCCCAGGCCCAGCTCGGCGAAGGCGCAGGAGTCCCGTCGCAGCCGTCGTTCCCCGACCTGGAGAAGCAGGTCCTCGCCTACTGGGAGAGCGACCGGACCTTCCAGGCGACGATCGACGCGCGTCCGGCGGGCGAAAAGGGCGAAAACGAGTACGTCTTCTACGACGGCCCGCCCTTCGCCAACGGCCTCCCGCACTACGGCCACCTGCTCACCGGGTACGTCAAGGACCTGGTGCCGCGGTACCAGACCATGAAGGGCCGCAAGGTCGAGCGCCGCTTCGGCTGGGACACCCACGGCCTGCCCGCCGAGCTCGAGGCCATGCGCCAGCTCGGCATCACCGAGACGTCCGAGATCGAAGAGATGGGCATCGCGAAGTTCAACGCGGCTTCGCAGGAGTCCGTCCTCCGCTACACCGACGAGTGGCGCGAGTACGTCACCCGCCAGGCGCGCTGGGTCGACTTCGACAACGACTACAAGACCCTCGACGTCACCTACATGGAGTCGGTGCTGTGGGCGTTCAAACGCCTGTGGGACAAGGGACTCGTGTACGAGGGCTACCGCGTCCTGCCGTACTGCTGGCGGGACGCGACGCCGCTGTCCAACCACGAGCTGGGCATGGACTCCGACGTCTACCGCAACCGCCAGGACCCCGCCGTCACGGTCGGGTTCCGGTTGGAGGGCAACGACAACGAGCTCGACGGCACCTACCTGCTGATCTGGACCACGACGCCGTGGACGCTGCCGTCCAACCTCGCCACGGCCGTGCACCCGGACGTGCAGTACGTCGTCGTGGAGCACGACGGCAAGCGGTTCCTGCTCGCCGAAGCGCGGGTGGCCGCGTACGCGCGTGAACTCGGCGAAGAGCCGACGGTCGTCGCGCACTACACCGGCACGCAGCTGCTCGGAACCCGTTACGCCCCACCGTTCCCGTACTTCACCGGCACCGAGAACGCCCACCAGGTGCTGGCCGCCGACTACGTCACCACCGACGACGGCACCGGGATCGTCCACATCGCCCCCGCTTACGGTGCCGACGACAAGCTCGTCACCGACGCCGCCGGCATCCCGCCGGTGACGCCGGTGGACGCGCACGGCAAGTTCGACGCGACCGTGCCGGACTACGAGGGCCAGCAGGTCTTCGACGCCAACCCGAACATCGTGCGGGACCTCAAGAACGGCACGGGATCGGCGGCGCAGCAGGGTGCCGTGCTGCTGCGGCACGAGACCTACGACCACAGCTACCCGCACTGCTGGCGCTGCCGGAACCCGCTGATCTACCGCGCGGTTTCGTCGTGGTTCGTCGCGGTGACGCAGTTCAAGGACCGGATGGTCGAGCTGAACCAGCAGATCACCTGGTACCCGGAGAACGTCAAGGACGGCCAGTTCGGGAAGTGGCTGGAGAACGCCATCGACTGGTCGATCTCCCGCAACCGGTACTTCGGCACGCCGATCCCGGTGTGGCAGTCCGACAACCCCGAGTACCCGCGCACGGACGTCTACGGCTCGCTCGACGAGCTCGAGGCGGACTTCGGCGTGCGGCTGGACAACCTGCACCGGCCCTACATCGACGAGCTGACCCGGCCGAACCCGGACGACCCTACGGGTGAGTCGACCATGCGCCGCGTCCCGGACGTCCTCGACGTCTGGTTCGACTCGGGTTCGATGCCGTACGCCCAGGTGCACTACCCGTTCGAGAACGCCGAGTGGTTCGAGCACCACTACCCGAGCGACTTCATCGTCGAGTACATCGGGCAGACCCGCGGCTGGTTCTACCTGCTGCACGTGCTGGCCACGGCGCTGTTCGACCGGCCGGCGTTCCGCACCTGCGTCTCGCACGGCATCGTGCTGGGCTCCGACGGCGCGAAGATGTCCAAGTCGCTGCGCAACTACCCGGACGTCAACGAGGTCTTCGAGCGCGACGGCTCCGACGCCATGCGCTGGTACCTGATGGCGAGCCCGATCCTGCGCGGCGGCAACCTCGTCGTCACCGACAAGGGCATCCGCGACGCCGTCCGCCAGGCCGTGCTGCCGCTGTGGAACTCGTACTACTTCCTCGCGCTGTACGCGAACGCCGAAGGCGTGGAAGGCCGGTGGCGCACGGACTCGCCGAACGTGCTCGACCGGTACGTCCTGGCGAAGACGCACGAGCTGGTCACCGACGTCGAGTACGCGATGGACCACTACGACGTCGCGGGCGCGTGCCAGACCGTCCGGGACTTCCTCGAGGTCCTGACGAACTGGTACGTGCGGCGCTCGCGTGACCGCTTCTGGGCGGGCGACAAGGACGCGATCGACACGCTGCACACCGTGCTGGAGGTGACGTCGCGGGTCGCGGCGCCGCTGCTGCCGCTGACCACCGAGGTCGTCTGGCGCGGGCTCACCGGCGGCCGTTCGGTGCACCTGAGCGACTGGCCGAACGCCAACGACCTGCCCGCGGACGCCGCGCTCGTCCACGCGATGGACCGGGTGCGGCAGGTGGCGTCGTCGGCGCTCTCGCTGCGGAAGGCCAACAAGCTGCGCGTGCGGCTGCCGCTGTCGTCGCTGGTCGTGGCGGCTTCGGACGCGGAGGCGATGGGCGCCTTCGCCGACATCCTCCGCGACGAGGTGAACGTCAAGGCGGTCGAGCTGACCACCGACGTCGCCGCGCACGGCGGGTTCGAGGTCGCGGTGAACGCCCGCGCCGCCGGCCCGCGCCTGGGCAAGGACGTCCAGACGGTGATCAAGGCCGTCAAGGCGGGCGACTGGTCGTTCCAGGGCGGCGCGGTGGTCGCGGCCGGGATCGCCCTGCAGGAGGGCGAGTTCGAACGCCGGCTGGTCGCCAAGGGCGGCGGCGCGGCGGCGGAGCTGCCCGGCGGCTCCGGGCTGGTCCTGATCGACACCGAGGTCACGCCGGAACTGGCGGCCGAAGGCCTGGTCCGCGACCTGGTCCGGGTCGTGCAGCAGGCCCGCCGGGACGCCGGTCTCGACGTCGCCGACCGGATCGCGCTGACCGTCGACGCGCCCGCCGACGTGGTGGAAGCGGCCCGGGCGCACGAGGAGTTCCTGGCCTCGGAGACCCTGGCGACATCGGTGACCTACGGCCCGGCCGGCGACGGCTTCGCCGGCACGGTCGGCGACGGCACGAAGGTCACCGTGGCGGTGGCGAAGGCCTGATTGCCGGGGGTGGCCGGTAGGGTGCAGACTCGACCGGCCACCTTCGGGTGGCTCCTTGGGGGAGGGGAACCGGAATGAGCCCTGGCAAGAGACGCGGCATCCTGATCGGTGGGGCGCTGCTGGTCGTCGTGGTCGTGGCGGCCGCGTTCTTCCTGCTGAACAGCGGGGGATCGACACCGGAAGCCGCCACCGGCGCGACCACCGTGGAAAGCCCGGGCGCGCTCGACCCGCAGTCGGCGATCACCGAGTACCTGCAGGACTTTTCCGAGAACAACCCGGACGCGGCGGCCCGGCTGACCGACGACAACGCCGCCGCCGCGGTGGCGTTGCGGGCCACGCGGAACGCGCTGACGCCGTCGTCGGTCACCGCCAAGCTGACCGTCCTGCAGCCGACCCCGGCCGGCGCGAAGCAGACGGGCGGGACGTTCACCGTCTCGTGGGTGCTGAAACCCGGCAAGACGTGGACCTACGACGTGCCCTTCGAGCTCGCGCAGAGCGGGGGGAAGTGGCAGGTCCACTGGGCGCCGTCGCTGCTGCACCCGAAGCTGGAGGCGGGCCAGCGGCTGGTGATCAGCACCGCCGTGCAGGACACCACCGCGGTCGCCGACCGCGACGGCAAGCCCCTGCTCATCAGTGGACCGGGCGGGGTGCGGCCGGTCGACGGCAACCCGGCCCCGCTGCTGCGTTCGGCGCTCACCGGGCAGGTCACCGCCGCGGCCGGCAGCGGCTTCGCCGTCGAACGCGTCGACACCGGCGGCAAGAGTCTCGAGACGCTCTTCGGGCAGGCGTCGGCCGAAGGGGCGAAGCCGCTCGTGGCGAGCCTGAGCCTGGCCGCGCAGAACGCCGCCCAGGCCGCGGTGGACGGCTACCAGGGATCGGCGATGCTCGTCGCCCTCGACACGGGCTCGGGCGACATCCTCGCCGTCGCGCAGAACGGTGCGGCCGGGAACGCGCCGAAGGCGCTCAACGGCCTGTTCGAGCCGGGTTCGTCGTTCAAGATCGCGACGTCGGTGGCGGCGGTCCAGCAGAGCGGCCTGAACGCGACGTCGCCGGTCGACTGCCCCGGCGTGGCGACGATCGGCACGCGGACGGTCAAGAACGAGGGCTTCGAGCTGGGCGCGACGAACCTGCAGACGGCGTTCGCGCGCTCCTGCAACACGACGTTCGGCAAGCTCGCGCTGGACCTGCCCGCGGACGGGCTCAAGAAGGCGGCCGACGAGCTGGGTCTCAACGCCGACTACGAGATCCCCGGCATCAAGACCGAACTGGGGAAGGTCGAACCCGCGGCGAGCAAGGACGAGCAGGTCGAGGACGGGTTCGGCCAGGGCCGCATCCAGGCCAGCGCGCTCGGCGGCACGCTGATGGCGGCCACGGTCGCCTCCGGCAAGGCCATCACGCCCCGGCTGTGGCACGACCTGGAGACCACGGTGGTCAAGGGCTACTCGCCGCCGCCGGCATCGGTGCTCGGCGAGGTGCGGAAGCTGATGCGCGCGGTGGTCCAGAGCGGCACCGGCCGCGCGGCGGCGTCGGCGGGCAACGTCTTCGGCAAGACCGGCACGGCCCAGTTCGGCGACGGCAAGCAGGCCACCGGCTGGTTCGTCGGCTACCGCGAGAACGTGGCCTTCGCGGTGGTCCTGGAGAACTCGAACGACTCGGGCCCGGCCGTCCAGCTGGCCGCCAAGTTCCTCAAGGCCCTCTGACCCACGGACCCGGAGGGCCGGCCGGCGTGTCGTCCGGCTGGGTACGCGTGTCGTCCGTCCAGGTGCGCGTGTCGTCCGGTGGAGGCGATGGTTCGGGCGTCGCCGAAGGGTGCTGGTCGTAGCGTGGGGGCATGGAGACGATCGCGCTGGCCGAGGTGGCCGCGGTGCTGGCCGACCCGAGCCGGGCCACCATGTGCCTCGTGCTGCTGGACGGGCGGGCCTGGACCGTCGGCGAGCTCGCGAAAGCGGCCGGGATCGCGCTCTCGACGGCCAGCGAGCACGTCAGCCGGCTGGCCGGGGCCGGCTTCGTCGCCCGCGTCAAGCAGGGGCGGGCCAGCTACGTCCGGATCGCCGACCCGCGCGTGGCCGAGCTGATCGAACACCTCGCCCAGCACGCAGTGACCTCCGGGGCTTCGCCCCGGGCCGGGGGCTCCGCCACCCGGAGCCCCCGGAAAGCTGCCGGACACCAACCGGTGGCCGGCCTCAGGGCGTCGCTGAGAGCGCGACGGCTCGGGTTCGCCCGGACCTGCTACGACCACCTCGCCGGCGAGCTCGGCGTCGCCCTGCGTGAAGGCATGCTCGGCGCCGGCCTGGTCGACACCGCCGACGGGCTGGCGCTGACCCCGCACGGGCGGGCCGTGCTGGCGGACCTCGGCGTGCCGGTCGCCCCCGGGCGGCGGCCGCTGCTGCGTGACTGTCTGGATTGGACGGAGCGCCGCGACCACCTCGCCGGTGCCCTGCCCGCGGCGCTGCTCGACCGGGCGGTCGAGGCCGGCTGGGTGGCCAGGGACGGCCACCGGGCGGTCAAGGTGCTGCCGGCGGCGGGGGCGCCGTTCGCTGCCCTCGGTGTCGATCTCGACGCGCTCGGTGGTGTCCGGGCGCCTTAACACACCGCGTGACCGACGCCGGGCAGCGGTACACGAACGAGTTAACCCGCACGCCTCACTATTCTGAGGGCCCACGGCACTCGGGAGGAGGCGGTATGGACCGGCTTCCCGTGCTGCTCGGCGTCGGCGGCGTCGTGCTCCTCGCCTCCGTGCTGGCCGTGCGCGTGTCGATCCGGCTCGGCCTGCCCTCGCTGCTGCTGTACCTGGGGATCGGCGTGCTGCTGGGCGAAGCCGGTTTCGGCATCCGGTTCGACAGCCCCGAACTCACCCAGTCGCTCGGCCTCGCCGCGCTCGTCATGATCCTCGCCGAAGGCGGGCTGACCACCCGGTGGTCGGCGGTCAAACCGGCGCTGGGCCGCGGAATCGCACTGTCCACAGTGTCCGTGGTGGTGAGCGTCGCGGCCACCGGCGCGGCCCTGCACTGGCTGCTCGGCCTCGACTGGCGACTGGCGCTGCTGTGGGGCGCGGTGCTCGCCTCGACCGACGCGGCCGCGGTGTTTTCGGTGCTGCGCACGGCCGGGATCGGTCACCGGCTCACCGGGGCGCTCGAACTCGAGTCGGGCATCAACGACGCGCCCGCCTACATCGCCGTCGTGGTGCTCGCCGAAGGCACCACTGTGGACTGGACGCTGCCGCTGCTGGTGGTCTACGAGCTGACGGCGGGCCTGGCCATCGGGCTCGCCTTCGGCTGGCTCGGCGGGCTCGCGCTGCGGCGGGCCGCGCTGCCGGCGACCGGCCTCTACCCGGTGGCCACGGTCGCGGCGTGCGTCGTGGCGTACTCGTCCGGGCAGCTGCTGCACGCGTCCGGGCTGCTGGCCACCTACGTCGCCGCGCTGGTGCTCGGCAATTCACGGCTGCCGCACCGGTCGGACACGCTGTCCTTCGCCGAGGGCCTGGGCTGGCTGGCGCAGATCGGCCTGTTCGTGCTGCTCGGGCTGTTCGCCTCGCCGGGCCGGCTGCTGGACGCGATCGTGCCGGGCCTGGTCGCCGGCGCGGTCGTGCTGCTGCTGGCGCGGCCGCTCTCGGTGCTGCTGGCGATGCTGCCGTTCCGGCTGCCGTGGCGGGAGCAGGCGTTCCTCTCCTGGGCCGGGCTGCGCGGGGCCGTGCCGATCGTGCTCGCCATGATCCCGCTGTCCCAGGGCCTGCCGGGCGCCCAGCGGCTGGTCGACGCGGTGTTCGTGCTGGTCATCGTGCTGACGCTGGTGCAGGGGGCGACCCTCGGCCCGCTCGCGCACCGGCTCGGGCTGGCCAAGAAGTCCGAGGCGCACGAAATCGAGGTCGACTCCGCGCCGCTGGACGAGCTGGGTGCCGAACTGCTGCAGGTCCGGATCCAGCCGGGGTCGAAGCTGCACGGCGTGTACCTGTCCGAGCTGCGGCTGCCCGTCGGGGCGACGATCAGCCTGGTGGTCCGCGCGGGCGCCGGCTTCACGCCGCAGAAGACCAGCCGGCTGCAGGAGAACGACCAGCTGCTGGTCGTCACGACGAGCGCCGTCCGCGACGCCGTCGAACGCCGGTTGCGCGCCGTCGACCGGGCCGGGCGCCTGGCTCGCTGGAAGGGCGAGTCCGGCCGCTGACGTGAGCGCCGTCTCAGAATGTGAGGCGAGGGTTGGCTGCCGGCCGCGTTCTCGGTTACCTTCTGACCCAGGTCATGAGTGCCAGCGCGAAGCCCCGGCTTGCTGGCCGGCAACCCTCCTACCGCGGTGGGGTGCCCCGGGTGAAGACCGGGCCGGTCGCGCCGTGCGACGGGCAAGCGCGGGCCCCTCGCCGGGGTCCCCCGGATCGCCGAGGAGGCACCCCGATGACTCTCGCCATCGACCGCACCCAGCTCGAAGCAACCCGGGCCGTTCCCACCGTCGCGGGGGCGTCGCTGCGGGTTCCGCTGGTGACCGGCGGGGACATCGGCTACGCCAACCTCGACCACGCCGCGAGCGCCCCCTGCCTCGACGCCGTCCGCGCGAAGGTCGACGAGTTCCTGCCCTGGTACGCCAGCGTCCACCGCGGCGCCGGCTTCGCCTCGCAGGTCTCCACCAAGCTCTACGAACGCACCCGCGACGTCCTGCGCCGCTTCGTCGACGCGCGGCGGACCGACACCGTCGTCTTCACCCGCAACACCACCGACTCCTTCAACCTGCTCGCCCGCAGCCTGCCGCGGCACACCACGGTGATCGTGTTCGACACCGAGCACCACGCCGCGCTCCTGCCGTGGCAAGGCCCGAACGTCCGGCGGCTGCCGACCCCGCGCACCCGCCTCGCCGCGGTGTCCGCTGTGGACGAAGCGCTCGCCGGCGCCCCGCAGGGACCGCGGCTGGTCGTCGTCACCGGGGCGTCCAATGTGACCGGTGAGCTGCTGCCGGTCGCCGAAATCGCCGCGGTGGCGCGGAAACACGGTGCCCGCGTCGCCCTCGACGCCGCCCAGCTGGCCCCGCACCGGCGGATCTCGATCAAGGAACTGGACGTCGACTACGTCGCCCTCTCCGGCCACAAGCTCTACGCCCCCTTCGGCGCGGGCGCGCTGATCGGCCGCGCCGACTGGCTGCGCGCGGCCCGCCCATACCTGGCCGGCGGCGGCGCGACCAAGCTCGTCACCGAAGACGCCGTCGTCTGGAACACCGGGCCGGAGCGCCACGAAGCCGGTTCGCCCAACACGGTCGGCGTGTACGCGCTCGGCGTCGCGTGCGAAACCCTGAGCGCGAGCTGGGACGCCGTCGTGGCGCACGAGCAGGCGCTGCTCGCCCGGCTGCGCAAGGGCCTCGAGAGCATCCCGGGCTGCGCCGAGCTGCGGCTGTTCGACGCGCCGGTCGACCGGGTCGGCACGGTCAGCTTCGTCGTCGACGGCTTCGACCCCGGCTGGCTGGCCGCGGTGCTGTCCGCCGAGTACGGCATCGGCGTCCGCGACGGCGCCTTCTGCGCCCACATCGCGGCCCGGCGGCTGATCGGCGTCACGGGCGGCGAGGGGCAGCAGGCGGTCCGCGTCAGCCTCGGCCTCGGCAGCACCGAGGAACACGTCGACCGCGTGCTCCTGGCGCTGCGGCAGATCGTCGCCCGCGGCGCACGCTGGGAGTACGCGAAGGTGGACGGCCGCTGGGCGCCGGTCGGCGACCCGCGGGAGCTGCCGCCGTTCTGCTGAGCGCTAGCCTGGACCGATGGGGAGAGGGCCGCGTTTCTGGTTTCCGCTGGCACTGCTGGGGTTCGCCGAGATCGGCCTGGCCGTGGCGCACCTGCTGGCGCGCCGCAGCGGGGCCGAAGACCAATCCGCGAACCTGCTGCTCCGGCCCGTGGTCCCGGCCGGTGCGACCTGGTACAGCCAGGCCGAGTTCCGGCCACTGGACGAGTTCTTCGAGCTCGGGCGGGGGCTGCCGGTGGGGCCCGCCTGGCTGGTCGCACTCGGTGTCGTGGTCCTCGGCACGGCGGTCTGGTACGCGCTCGCCCGGCGGCCCGGCCGGCTGGGGTGGTTCGTCCTCGGCACGGCCGGCGCGCTGCTCGCCGTCCGCTGCTCGACCTGGTCGGGTCGTGGCAGTTCCGGATCGACGACAACCTGCGCGGCCCGCTGCTGGCCACGCTGGGCCTGCTCGTGCTCGCCGCGTACGAGCGCAGCCGGTTCGTCCTGCTCACCACGGTCGCCTTCGCCCTGGTCGCGGTGGTGCTCTCGGCGGACATGGCCGGCATGCTGGTCTCGGCGATGATCCTGCTCGCCGCCGCCTTCACCGCGGTGCTGCGGTCGCACCCCCGGACCCCCTGACCCGATGGGGAGTCCGCGAAGGGCCTGGTTCCCGTTGGCCGCGCTGGGGTTCGCGCTGCTCGTGCTGGTGGCCGTCGAGCTGGTCCCGGCCCGCGAACCCCAGGGCTACCAGCTGACGCAGGGCCTGCACGGCCTCGGCACCGGCGAGGTCGGCGGCACGGCGTACGCGACCGCGGTCTCGTTCGATGCGGTGCCGTCGGCGAGGCTCGGCTGGCTCGCCGGCCTCGCCTGCGTGGTGCTCGCCGTGGCCGCCTGGTACTGGCGGCAGCTGCGGCCGGCGCGGCCCGGCCGGTTTCTCCTCGCCACGCTGGGCGCGTTGGCCGCCGTGCCGCTGCTCGACCTGGTCGGCTTCCTCCAGCTCCGGCTCGGCGGCGACCTGCGCGGCGTGCTGCTGGCGACACTCGGCCTCCTGCTGCTGGCCGGCTACGAGCGCAGCTGGTTCCTGGCGGCCGTCGCCGGGGTGTTCACGCTGGTCGCGACCGTGTTCCTGCCCCCGGTCCCCGGCGCGCTCGCCGCCGCGGGCGTGCTCTTCGCGGCCGCCTTCGCCGTGCTCCTGCGGCCGCGGCCGGACGGGCCCGCCACCGGCTGACCAGCGCCGTGGACAATGGACCGGTGAGCACCGAGCCCAGCCACTCCGAACCCGAAACCGCCGTGCCCGCCGACGCGGGGCCCGAACCGGCCGCGGACGCGCCCGAGAACCCGGAGGTCCCGGCGAAGCCGCTGCTGCCGAAGCGGCGGGTCGGCTGGGTCTTCGCGGTCGCCGTCGTGTTCTGGGCGATCGACCTGGTGACGAAGAACCTGGTCGTCGCCAACCTGGAGGGCAAGGAGCCGGTCAAGGTCCTCGGCGGGCTGATCTACCTGCAGGTGATCCGCAACCCCGGTGCCGCCTTCTCGATGGCCACCGGCATGACGTGGGTGCTCGCCCTCGTCGCGCTCGCCGTGGTCATCGCCATCATCTGGCTGTCGCGGCGGCTGCGCTCGATCGGCTGGGCGATCGGCCTCGGCCTGGTGCTGGCCGGCGCCACCGGCAACCTCACCGACCGCATCTTCCGCGCGCCCGGCGGGCTGCAGGGCCACGTCGTCGACTTCATCTCGGCGTTCGCCCCGAACGGCAAGGGCTTCGCGATCTTCAACATCGCCGACTCCGCGATCTGCGTCGGCGGCGCCCTGATCGTGCTGCTGTCGCTGCTGGGCAAGGACTACGACGGCACGTCGACCAAGGACAAGAAGCTCGAAAAGGCCCAGGAGCAGGCAGCTCAGGAGCAGGCAGCCCAGGAGCAGGCACAGGAGGAGCAGGCGTGAGTTCGCGGATGCTCCCGGTGCCCGACGGGCTCGACGGGATGCGGGTCGACGCCGGCCTCGCCAAGCTGCTCGGGCTGTCCCGCACGGTCGTCGCCGAGCTCGCCGAGTCCGGGGACGTGCTGCTCGACGGCCGTCCCGCGGGCAAGTCCGACCGCCTCTCCGGCGGCGGCCTGCTGGAGATCACCCTGCCGGAGCCGTCGAACCCGGTCGAGGTCGTCGCGCAGCCGGTCGAAGGCATGCAGATCCTGCACGACGACGACGACATCGTGGTGATCTCGAAGCCGGTCGGCGTCGCGGTGCACCCGAGCCCGGGCTGGACCGGCCCGACCGTCGTCGGCGGCCTCGCCGCGGCCGGCCTGCGGATCGCCACCTCGGGTGCGGCCGAGCGCCAGGGCGTGGTCCACCGGCTCGACGCGGGCACCACCGGCGTGATGGTGGTGGCCAAGAGCGAGCACGCGTACACCGTGCTCAAGCGCGCCTTCAAGGAGCGCACGGTCGACAAGGGCTACCACGCGATCGTCCAGGGCCACCCGGACCCGATGCGCGGCACGATCGACGCCCCCATCGACCGCCACCCGCGTCACGACTACAAGTTCGCGGTGGTCCAGGGCGGGCGCCCGAGCGTGACGCACTACGAAGTCGTCGAGGCGTTCCGGGCGGCGTCGCTGGCGCACATCAAGCTGGAAACCGGGCGCACGCACCAGATCCGCGTCCACTTCTCGGCGCTGCGGCACCCCTGCGTCGGCGACCTGACCTACGGCGCCGACCCGGTGCTGGCCCGCCACCTCGGCCTGAGCCGGCAGTGGCTGCACGCGAAGACGCTGGCGTTCGCCCACCCCGCGGACGGCCGCTGGGTGGAGTTCGAGTCGGAGTACCCGGACGACCTCGCGAAGGCCCTCGAGATCCTGCGCGAGGAAAGCTACCAGTGAGGCTTGTTCTGCCGTCGCCCGCCGCAGGACCTCTCGAGCGGCCGCCGGCTTCCGCGTGGGCCGCGGCGGGCTGACCGGAACCAGCCTCAGTCCTCGATCGACCAGGTCAGCGTGCGCTCGTCCGGCTCCGGCCGCGGGCTCCAGCGGACCGAGACCACGCGGGTGGCCTCCGGCAGCACGTACACCGTGTGGCCGCCCAGCGTTTCGCCCGGTTTGACGCCGATCTTGTGCGGCGGCCGGGAGGTCAGCGACACCGGGGCCTTGCCGATCGCCTGGCCGTCGGCGGCGAGCAGCTCGAGGTAGTTGTCCGGCAGCGAGGCGAACGGGATCGCCCCGCGGTTGGTGATCTCGGTGTGCACCACCACCGCGCGTTCGCCGTCCTCCAGGCGGTAGCCGGCCGCGCTGAACAGGTAGTCGGCCGGGTCCTGGACCTCCAGGAGCTGCACCGACAGCTGCTCGCCCTCCAGGCCCTGGGTCTCCATGACCTCGCCGAGCCTGCCCCGCTTGCCCGCGGCGGGCCCGCTCGGGCGCGCGGGTTCGTCGCCGCGGGCCCACGACGCCGTCTGCGGCACGCCCCACGTGCTCACGGCCGGGTCGAGCGGCACCGGCGGCGGGGTGAACGGCCGCGGCGGCTGCGGCGGCCGGGGCGGCGGGCCCGGGTAGCGCCCGGACGGCGTGCCCTGGACGTTGTGCGGCCCGGACGGCGTGCCTTGGACGTTGTAGGGCCCCGAAGGCGCGCCCTGGACCGTGTAGGGCCCGGACGGGGCACCCTGGACGGTGTACGGCCCCGAGGGCGTGCCCTGGACCGGCGGGGGCATCGGCGGGCCGGGCTGCGGCGGCTGCTGCGGCACGGGCTGCGAAGGCGGCGGGAACGGCGGCTGGGCCGGCCGGTTCGCCCACGACGGCGGGGCGCCGGCGATGGCCGCGCGCAGGCCGTTCGGGTCGCTTTCGACGCCGACGAGCAGGGGCAGCCCGCTGCCGGAGAGGGCGACCAGCCGGTAGGCGACCTCGCGGGGATCCATGCCGACCTTGGCCGCCAGCTCGTGCACCGCCGCCTTGCCGAGGTCGGCGAGCGCGGCGAGCAGGCGGGCATCCACGGGATCGGTCACGGCCACCCGGGGAACGCTACCGCCTGGCCGATCCGCGGCGCCGCAGGCCGTCCGCCCCGGGCGAACGGCCCGGCGTTTCTGTCGGTGATCTCCGTTAGGGTCGGCCGTGAAGCACATCAGCCGAAGCTGGGGGTCCTGCCATGACCGCGGTCACCGAACTCGCCGACGAGTTCGTCGAAGCGCTGTTCGCCGCCGATCCGCTGACGCCCGCGCTGCTGGGCGTCCGCCCGGCGGAGCCCGGCCTCGCGGACCTGTCGGCCGAGGCCGAGCAGGCCTTCCGCGCCCGGCTCGTGGCGTTCCTCGAGCGGGCCCGCGCGCTGGCGGCCGAGGACGCCGAGGACCGGGTCACCCGCGAGGTGCTGATCACCACGGCCGAGAACCGCCTCGCCGCGATCGACAGCCGGCTGGCCGAGTTCACCGTCACCGACCTGTCCATCGGGCCCGCGGCGGGCCTGCTGATGGCCCTGCCGATGACGACGGTGACGGCGGGCGAGGCCGCGGAGGCGCAGCTCGGCCGGCTGGCCGCGATCCCGCAGTACCTGCGCCAGGCCGCGCGGCGGCACGCACAGGGGATCGCCGACGGCCTGGTCCCGGTGGCCCACCTGGTCGACGCCGCGGTCGCGCACCTCGACCGCTACCTCGCCGAACCGGACACCGACCCGCTGCGCCGCCAGCCGGCGCCGGACGAGGAGTTCGGGCGGCGGCGGGAGGAGCTGCTCGCCGACGTCGTCCGCCCCGCCTTCGCCGAGTACCGCGAGTTCCTGATCGCCGAGGTCAAGCCGCACGGACGGCCCGCGGACCGGCCCGGCGTGTCGTGGCTGCCGGGCGGCGCGGAGACCTACGCCCGGCTGGCGCGGATGCACACCACCACCGAGCTCACCCCGGAGGAGCTGCACCGGATCGGCCTCGACACCATCGATGCGCTCGCCGCCGAGTACCGCGAGCTGGGGCTGAAGGCGTTCGGCACCGACGACCTGGCCGCGATCTTCGAGCGCCTGCGCACCGACCCGGCACTGCGCTGGCGCAGTGCGGACGAGCTGCTGGAGACCGCCCGCACGGCCGTCGCCCGTGCCGCCGCGGAAGCCCCGAACTGGTTCGGCCGGATCCCGGAGCAGCAGTGCACGGTCGAGGCCGTGCCGGCCGAGGTCGCGCCCGGCGCGCCCGCGGCGTACTACTTGCGCGGGGCCGCCGACGGCTCCCGGCCGGGCATCTACTTCGCCAACACCCACGAGGCCACCGAGCGGCTGCGGCACATGGCCGAGTCGGTCGCGTTCCACGAAGCCGTGCCGGGGCACCACTTCCAGCTCAGCATCGCCCAGGGCCTCGCCGAGCTGCCGCAGCTGCGCCGCATCGGCATGTTCAACGCGTACGTCGAAGGCTGGGGGCTCTACAGCGAGCGCCTGGCCGACGAAATGGGGCTCTACTCCGACGAAATCGCCCGGCTCGGCATGCTGGCCGGCGATTCGGTGCGGGCGGGCCGGCTGGTCGTCGACACCGGGCTGCACGCGCTGGGCTGGAGCCGGCAGCAGGCCGTCGACTACCTCGCCGAGCACACGCCGATGGCCCGCCTGGAGATCGAGTCCGAGGTCGACCGCTACATCGCCTGGCCGGGCCAGGCGCTCGGGTACATGGTGGGGCGGCGGGAGATCCAGCGCGCCCGGGCCCGCGCCGAGCAGCGGCTCGGCTCGCGGTTCGACGTCCGCGCGTTCCACGACGTCGTGCTGGCCGGCGGCCAGCTGCCGCTTTCGGTGCTGGCCTCCGTCGTCGAAGACTGGGTGGCCGGGCACGGCGACACGGTCGACGGCCTGGCGAGCGAGCTCGTCGAGCTGTCGTTCGAGCAGGAGCCGCTGAACCCGTCGGTGCTGGGCCTGCCGGGCGACCACGACCGGCTCGCGGACCAGACGAGGGCCGGGCAGGAGCGCTATCGCGAGGCGTACACGGCCCTCGCGGCTCGCGCGCGGGCGCTGGCCACCGAAGGCCTGACACCGGAGGAAGCCGTCACCCGCGAGGTCGTGATCGCGTCCGCCGAGGTGGAGGCCGATCGGCTCGCGGCGCGGTCCGCCGATCTCGCGGTCAGCGACGGGCTCACTGCACCGGCTCTCGGGCTGCTGATGTACCTGCCGTACTACAAGCTGGACGACGAGAGGAAGGCGCGCGGCTACCTCACCCGGCTCGCCGCGATCGAGCCGTTCCTCGCCGACCTCACCGAGCGGCAGCGCGAAAGCCTGGCCGAAGGCCTGGTGCCGCCGGCTTACCTGGCGCGCGTCGGCATCGACTACATCGACCGCTACCTGGCGGCGGCGGAGACCGATCCGCTGAAGGTCGGCACGACCGCGGTCGTCGAGGGCTTCGAAACCGAGCGGGACAGGCTGCTCGCCGAGGTCGTCCGCCCGGCGTACGCGCGGTACCGGGACTTCCTGCGCACCGAGGTCGAGCCGGCCGGGCGGCCCGACACCGCCCCGGGCATCTCCCACGTGCCGGGCGGGGCCGAGCGGTACGCCGCGCTGATCCGCGCGGAGACGACCACCGAGCGCACGGCGCAGGAGCTGCACGAGACCGGGCTGGCGCTGATCGAGAAGCTCGGTGCGGAGTACCGCGAGCTGGGCGCGAAGGTGTTCGGCACCACCGAGCTCGCCGAGATCTTCGAGCGCCTGCGCACCGATCCGGCGTTGCGCTGGCGGGACGGCGAGGAGCTGCTGGCGGGTGCCCGGGACGCCATCGCCCGCGCCGAAGCCGTCGCGCCCCGCTGGTTCTCGCGCGTCCCGGCGGAGAAGTGCGAGGTCGCGCCGGTGCCGGAGGCCGACGCGGCGAGCGGCACGATCGCGTACTACCTCCAGCCGTCGCTCGACGGCACGCGCCCGGGCACGTACTACGCGAACACCCACGACGCGGAGAAGCGGCCGCGGTTCACCAGCGAGGCCATCGCGTTCCACGAAGCCGTGCCGGGGCACCACTTCCAGCTCAGCCTGGCCCAGGAACTGCGCGACCTGCCGCTGCTGAGGCGGATCGGCATGTTCAACGCCTACGCCGAGGGCTGGGGCCTCTACGCCGAGCGGCTCGCGGACGAGATGGGGCTGTACTCCGACGACGTCTCGCGGCTCGGCATGCTCACGCAGGACTCGATGCGGGCCGGCCGGCTGGTCGTCGACACCGGGCTGCACGCGCTGGGCTGGAGCCGGCAGCAGGCCGTCGACTACCTGGTCGAAAACACGCCGATGGCGCGGCTGGAGATCGAGGCCGAGATCGACCGGTACATCGGCTGGCCGGCGCAGGCGCTGGGGTACATGGTGGGCCGCCTGGAGATCCAGCGGCTGCGCGCCGAGGCCGAGCGGGCGCTGGGCGAGCGGTTCGACATCCGCGGGTTCCACGAAGTGGTGCTGGGCCACGGCATGCTGCCGCTGTCCGCGCTGGCGAAGGTCGTCACGGACTGGGTGGCCGAGCGGCGCGACACGCCCGGACGGCTGGCCGACGAGCTGCTCGCGCTGGACTTCGAACGGCAGCCGCTGTACCCGTCGCTGTACGGCCTGCCCGGCGATCACGCCCGGCTGCCCGACCCGGGTGTGGAGGCCGAAGCCCGGCTTCGCGCGAAGTACGTCGAGATCGCCGCGCGGGCCGAAGCCCTCGACACCACCGGGCTGCCCGCCGCCGAGCGGGTCACCCGGGAAGTCGTGCTCTCCCAGGCGAAGTCCGTCGTCGACGAGATCGACTCCGGCCGCGACGACGTCTCGGTCAGCGACGGGCTCGCCGCGCCCGCGCTGAAGCTGCTGCTCTACCTGCCGCAGACGCTGCTGGACGACGAGCCGAAGGTCCGTGGCTACCTGAGCCGGCTCGCGGGCGTGGGCGGCTACCTCGACGCCCTGATCGACCGGCAGCGCGCCGCGGCGGCCGAAGGGCGGGTGCCGCCGGGCTTCCTGGTGCGCGTCGGCGTCGAGTACGTCGACCGGTACCTCGGCGCGCCCGAGAGCGACCCGCTGCGGGTGACACCGTCGTACGCGCTCGAGGGGTTCGAGGCCGAACGCGACCGCTTGCTCGCCGAGGTCGTCCGGCCCGCGTACGGGCGCTATCGCGCCTTCCTGGCCGACGAGCTCGCGCCGGTGGCCCGGCCCGAGACGTCGCCCGGGATCGGGGCCCTGCCGGGTGGTCAGGAGCGGTACGCCGCGCTGATCCGCGTCGAGACGACCACCGAGCGCACGGCCCAGGAGCTGCACGAGACCGGGCTGGCGCTGATCGAAAAGCTCGCCGGTGAGTACCGCGAGCTGGGCGGGAAGCTGTTCGGCACCACCGACCTCGGGGAGATCTTCGACCGGATCCGGACCGACCCGGCGCTGCGCTGGCGGGACGGCGAGGAGCTGCTGGCCGGGGCCCGGGCCGCCATCACCCGCGCGGAAGCCGTGGCCGGGCAGTGGTTCACGCGGGTGCCGCAGCAGCAGTGCCGGGTGGCACCGGTGCCGGAAGCCGACGCGGCGAGCGGCACGATCGCGTACTACCTGCGGCCGTCGCTCGACGGCACGCGCCCGGGGACCTACTACGCGAACACCTACGAAGCCGAGAAGCGGCCGCGGTTCGCCAGTGAGGCGATCGCGTTCCACGAAGCCGTGCCGGGGCACCACTTCCAGCTGTGCCTGGCCCAGGACCTCACCGAGCTGCCGCTGCTGCGCCGGATCCTGCACGTCAACGCCTACAGCGAGGGCTGGGGGCTCTACGCCGAGCGGCTGGCCGACGAGATGGGGCTGTACTCCGACGACGTGGCGCGGCTGGGCATGCTGACCCAGGATTCGATGCGGGCGTGCCGGCTGGTCGTCGACACCGGGCTGCACGCGCTGGGCTGGAGCCGGCAGCAGGCCGTCGACTACCTGGTCGAAAACACGCCGATGGCGCGGCTGGAGATCGAGGCGGAGATCGACCGGTACACCGCCGACGCGGCCCAGGCGCTGGGGTACATGGTGGGGCGGCTGGAGATCGAGCGCTTGCGCGCCGAAGCCGAGCAGGCGCTGGGCGAGGCGTTCGACATCCGCGAGTTCCACGACGTCGTCCTGGGCAGCGGCACCCTGCCGCTGCCGGTGCTGTCCGGCGTGGTCGCCGAGTGGGTGGCGCAGCGCCGCGACACGCCCGGGAAGCTCGCGGACGAGTGCCTGGAGCTGATGTTCGAGGCGCAGCCGCTGTACCCGTCGGTGTACGGCCTGCCGGGCACGCACGACAAGCTCGCCGACCAGACCGCCGAAGCCGCCGCCCGGTTCCGCGCCGGGCTCGCCGGCGTCGTCGCGCGCGCCGAGGCGATCGACGCGGCGGCGCTGACGCCGGCCGAACGCGTCACCCGGGACGTCGTGCTCTGGCAGGCCCGCACCCAGATCGACCTGCTCGACTCCGGCCGGGCCGACGTCGCGGTGAGCGACGGGCTGGACGCGCCGGCCCTCCGGCTGCTCACGGAGCTGCCGCAGACGATCCTCGACGACGACGGCAAGGCGCGGGGCTACCTGAGCAGGCTCGCCGCCGTCGGCACCTACCTGGACCAGGTGATCGAGCGGCAGCGGGCCGCGCTCGCCGAGGGGCTCGTGCCGCCGGGGTTCCTGGCGCGCAAGGGTGTCGAACACGTCGAGCGGTACCTCGCCGACCCGGACAACGACCCGCTGAAGGTGCCGGTCCGCGGTCTCGAAGCCGAACGCGACCGGCTGCTGGCCGAAGTGGTGCGGCCGGCCTACCGGCGGTACCGGGACTTCCTGGCCGAGGAGGTCGTCCCGGTGGCCCGGCCCGAGACGTCGCCGGGGATCGGCGACCTGCCGGGCGGGCCGGAGCGCTACGCGGCGCTGATCCGGGCCGAGACGACGACCGAGCGCACGCCGGAGGAGCTGCACGAGACCGGCCTGGCGATCATCGACCGGCTGGCGGGGGAGTACCGCGAACTGGGCGCCGAGCTGTTCGGCACGACCGAGCTCGCGGAGATCTTCGAGCGGATCCGCACGGACCCGGCCCTGCGCTGGCGGGACGGCGACGAGCTGCTGGAATCGGCCCGCGCGGCGATCGCGCGGGCGGAAGCCGAGGCACCCCGGTGGTTCTCGCGCGTGCCGGAGCAGCGGTGCCAGGTCGCGCCGGTGCCCGCCGCGGAGGCCGCGGGCGGCTCGATCGCCTACTACATCGAGCCCTCCCTCGACGGTGCCCGGCCGGGCACGTACTACGCGAACACGAGCGAGGCGGACCAGCGGCAGCGGACGCTGAGCGAGTCCGTCGCCTTCCACGAAGCGGTGCCGGGGCACCACTTCCAGCTGACGCTCGCCCAGCAGCTGACGGACGTGCCGCTGCTGCGCCGGATCGGCATGTTCAACGCCTTCGCCGAGGGCTGGGGCCTCTACGCCGAGCGCCTCGCGGACGAGATGGGGCTGTACTCGGACGGCACGGCGCGGCTCGGCCTCCTGACGCAGGATTCGATGCGCGCGGCCCGGCTGGTGGTCGACACGGGCCTGCACGCGCTGGGCTGGAGCCGGCAGCAGGCCGTCGACTACATGGTCGAGCACACGCCGATGGCGCGGATCGAGATCGAGGCGGAGGTCGACCGGTACGCGGGTCTCCCGGGGCAGGCGCTCAGCTACATGGTGGGCCGCCTGGAGATCGAGCGGCTGCGCGCCGAAGCCGAGCGGGCGCTGGGCGGGGCGTTCGACATCCGCGGGTTCCACGACACGGTGCTGGGCAGCGGAACCCTGCCCCTGCCGGTCCTGGCCGACGTGGTGGCCGATTGGGTGGCGGCGCGGGCCGCCCGGAACGAGGAGTGACCGTGACCTGGCTCGAGCTCGCCGACGACACGCCGTTCGGCCTGGACAACCTGCCGTACGGCGTGTTCTCCGTCGGCGGGGCGCCCGAACGGCGGATCGGGGTGCCCGTCGGCGATCAGGTGCTCGACCTGACCGTCGCGGCGGCCGAGACGGCAGCCGCGTTCGCGCCGCTGCTCACCGCCGGGGTGCTCAACCCGCTGCTCGCCGCCGGGCCCGCCACCTGGCGCGAAGTCCGCGAGAGCGTCACGGAATGGCTGACCGAACCCCGCTACGCCGATCAGCTGCGGTCACACCTGGTGCCGCCGGCCGAAGTCACCACGCACCTGGCGTTCGAGGTCGCCGACTACGTCGACTTCTACTCCAGCGAGCACCACGCCCTCAACGCGGGCAAGATCTTCCGCCCGGACGCGACCGAGCTCCCGCCCAACTGGAAGCACCTGCCGATCGGCTACCACGGCCGGGCGGGCACCGTCGTCGCGTCCGGCACGCCGATCGTCCGGCCGCACGGGCAGCGCAAGCCGCGCAACGCCGACACCCCGTCGTTCGGCCCGTCGCAGCGGCTGGACATCGAGGCGGAGGTCGGGTTCGTCGTCGGCACTCCGTCCACTGTGGGCAGCCGGGTGGCCACAGCGGACTTCGCGGACCACGTGTTCGGCGTCTGCCTGGTCAACGACTGGTCGGCGCGCGACATCCAGGCCTGGGAGTACCAGCCGCTGGGCCCGTTCCTCGGCAAGTCGTTCGCGACGTCGGTGTCGCCGTGGATCGTCCCGCTGGCGGCGCTGGAGCACGCGCGCGTCGACGGCCCGCGGCAGGACCCGGAGCCGTTCGAGTACCTCCGGACCACCGAGCCGTGGGGGCTGGACCTGGCCATGGAGATCCGCCTCAACGGCCACCTGGTGTCGAGCCCGCCGTTCGCGACGCAGTACTGGACGGCGCCGCAGCAGCTGGCGCACATGACCGTCAACGGCGCGAGCCTGCGCACCGGCGACCTCTACGCCTCGGGCACGGTGACCGGCCCGGAGCCCGGCCAGCGCGGCTCGTTCCTGGAGCTGTCATGGGGCGGCCAGGAGCCCCTGGAGCTGCCCGGCGGCGTCACGAGGACGTTCCTCGAAGACGGCGACGAGGTGGTGATCAGCGCGACCGCACCCGGCCCGGACGGCACGCGCATCGGCTTCGGTGACGTGCGGGGGACGGTGGTCGCGGGCGGATAGTGGCGGTACCCACACCGGACGGGGCCGGGCAGCGCGCATAATGACCAGCGACTAAGCGCTCGCTCACCGCGGAAGGACGCCCATGAAGATCGGGACCGGGATCAGCTACTCCGGAGGCTTCGCCGAAAGCGTCGCCGACGTCGTCGAACTGGAAAAAGCCGGTCTCGACGTCGTCTTCGTGCCGGAGGCGTACTCGTTCGACGCGGTCAGCCAGCTCGGCTACCTGGCCGCGAAGACCGAGCGCGTCCAGCTGGCGTCCGGCATCTTCCAGATCTACACCCGCACGCCGACGCTGACCGCGATGACCGCGGCCGGCCTCGACTTCGTCTCCGACGGGCGGTTCATCCTCGGGCTCGGGGCGTCCGGCCCGCAGGTCATCGAGGGCTTCCACGGCGTGAAGTACGACGCGCCGCTGGGCCGCACGCGCGAGATCGTCGACGTCTGCCGCCAGGTGTGGCGGCGCGAGCGCGTCGTGCACGAGGGCAAGCACTACACGATCCCGCTGCCGCCGGAGCAGGGCACCGGGCTCGGCAAGCCGCTCAAGCTGATCAACCACCCGGTGCGGGAGCGGATCCCGGTGCTGCTGGCCTCGATCGGCCCGAAGAACGTCGCGCTGACGGCCGAGATCGCCGAAGGCTGGCAGCCGATCTTCTTCCACCCGGAGAAGGCCGCCGACGTCTGGGGCGCGTCCCTGGCCGAGGGCAAGGCCAAGCGCGACGCGGCGCTGGGCGAGCTGGACACGTTCGTGACGGTGGCCCTGGCCATCGGCGACGACGTGGAGCCCTTGCTCGACCACGTCCGGCCGGTGCTGGCCCTGTACATCGGCGGCATGGGCGCGCGGGGCAAGAACTTCTACAACGACCTGGCCTGCCGCTACGGCTACGAGGCCGAGGCGAAGCTGATCCAGGACCTGTACCTGGACGGCAAGAAGGAGGAGGCGGCCGCGGCGGTCCCGCTGGAGCTGCTGCGGGCGATTTCCCTGGTCGGCCCGGCGGGCTACGTGAAGGAGCGCGTGGCGGCCTTCGCCGAGGCGGGCGCGACAACGCTGGTGGTCAACCCGCTGCAGCCCGGCCGCGAGGCGCGCGTGGCGGCGGTCTCCCAGCTGCGCGAACTGATCGGCTGAGCAGGGCCTGCGCGGGGTCACCTCGGGGAACGTCCTCGAGGTGGCTTCCGCGCGGGGGAGCGGGCACCCGCAGCCTGCCGGCCCGGTGACCGCCCGCGCGCTCGCTAAGCCGGTGTCGCGTAGACCGCGACCCGCGGGCCGCCGAGGCTCGCGTCGTCGTACATCCCGTCGCTCGTGATCAAGCGCAGCTGGGGCCCCTCGCCCTCCGGTGCCAGCAGGGTGCTGTCCGGCTCGCCCGCCGCGAACACCGCCGTCCGCCGGACCGTGAACCGGGACTCCTGGCCCCTCGCGTCGCGGACCGTGATCGTCGCTCCCGGCGTGAGGCGGCCCAACCGGGCGAACGCCCCCGCCGTGTACCCGAAACCCGCGTGCGCGGACACCACCGCCACCCCGGGGGCTCCCGGCACCGGACCGTCGGCGAACCAGCCCACGCCGAGAGGCGTCCCCGGCTGTTCGCGGCGGCCGCCGACGTGGCCGAGCGCGACCACGTGGTCGAACTTCAGGTCCAGCGCCGGGATCAGCAACGCCACCGGTGGGGCGCCGGACGGCCGGTCCGCCGCCGGGGCGGCCGCGGGGGCCGGGGCGAGCACCGAAGTCATGGCGAGCAGGACGCAGCCGAGGCCGGCCACGACCGCGAGCACGACGACGGCCGGCCGCACGAGCTCGGTTCTCCGCTCGGGCCGTTGCATCTCTTTCCCCTGCTCCACGCCGGTTCCGATGTCCGATTAATCGCCGTACCGGCGCTGGCGTTACCGAATCGTGTCCGAAGGTACCGTGGTTCACTCGATCGGGTTATCTCACTGTGACCTTCGCGTCAGGAACTCACGTCCGGAGGGCCCCATTCGGGGAAATTCCCGGCAGCGCGACGTGACATCGGACATCATTGCTGGTTTCGAAGCGTCGAACTGGGGATATTCACCAGGCGGAAGGCAGGTGCGCCGAGCTGTGCGAAAAAGAGAAAAGCCCGCGGTGGGCGTGCTGGACGTGGGGTCGTTCAGCGCCCGGCTCGTGGTGGTGCCGGTGGACGGCTCACCCCGCGAACCGCTGGTCAACCACCAGACGCGGCTGCGCCTGGACCGCGAGCTCGACGTCCGTGGCCGCCTCTCCGACCGCGGCATCGACGCCGTCACCGCCGCCGTCGCGGCGGGCATGACCACGGCGTACCGCCACGGCGTCAGCAACGTCTACCCGCTCGCGACCTCCTCGATCCGGGACGCGGCCAACGCGGCGGACGTCGTCCGGCACGTGGCCGGCGAGACCGGGGTCGAGCTGCGGTTCCTCTCCGGTCGCCGCGAAGCCGAGCTGACCTACCTGGCCGCGCGCCGCTGGTACGGCGCCGAACCGGGGCCGATGCTCGTGCTCGACATCGGCGGCGGGACGGTCGAGCTGGCCGCCGGGTCCGGTGCGAAGGCGACTTTCGCGCGTTCGCTGCCGCTCGGGGCCCGCTCGATGACACGGGACTGGCTGCCGACAGAGCGCGTGTCGAACAAGCAGGTCAAGGCGCTGCGAACGCACGCGCTCGACGTCGTGAGCGCCACCCTGTCCGGTGCCGACGTCGACGATCCGCGGGTCGTCGGCTGCTCGAAGGTGCTGCAGCAGCTCGCGCGGCTGGCCGGTGCGCGCCCCGGGAAGTGCAAGGAACTGCGGCTCGACGACCTGCGTGCGTGGATCCCGCGGCTCGCCGCGCTGCCGCCGTCGAGGCGGGCCGAGCTGCCCGGCATCTCCCGCAGCCGCGCCCACCAGGCCCTGGCCGGCGCGATCGTCGCGGAAGCGCTGCTGACGGTCGCGGGCGGCAAGGTGACGATCTGCCCCTGGTCGACCCGCGACGGCCTGCTGCTCACCCTGCAGGACAAGGCGCGGGCGGCGGGGAAGCGCGCGGCCTGATCGGGCTGGCCGTTCCCGGGAAAACCGGGTATTCCGGAAGGCATGAGCGAGCAGCAGCGCCTCCACAGCCGTGACGACGAAGACGAAGAGCTCCCGAAGCTCCCGACCCCCAGCGGGCTGACGCACGACGTGCCGACCGCCCCGGACCCGGACGTGAGCCCGGGCGGGACCGAGGAGGTCCCGGCCCCACCCGGGCGGGACGCCGCTAGCGACCTTCCTCGGTGATCGGGTTGCTCGGCTCGGCGTACTGACGCACCGCTTCCGAGTCGCGCCGCATCGGTGCGCGGCCCGGGGGCTGCTTCGGGGTCGGGCCCGCGTCGATCTTCGGGATGGCGTACCGCTGCGGCTCGGCCGTGACGGTGATGCGCTCGCCGTGGTGCAGCACCTCGAGGGGCTCGCCGGCCACCACGTGGTACGTCGCCTGGTCGGGGTCGATCTCGACCTGGAACCGGGTGCCGCGGAACATCAGGCGGAAGGTGATCCGCCCCAGCTGCGGCGGCAGCCGCGGCGCGAAGGCGAGCGTCCCGCCGTGGTCGCGCAGGCCGCCGAACCCGGCCACGGCGCCCTGCCACGCCCCGGCCAGCGAGGCCATGTGCAGGCCGTTGCGCACGTTGTTGTGGACGTCGTGCAGGTCGGTCAGCGCGGCTTCGGCGAGGTAGTCGTAGGCCAGCTCCAGGTGCCCCACCTCGGCCGCGATGACCGCCTGCGTCCCCGCCGACAGCGAAGAATCGCGCACGGTCCGCGCCTCGTAGTAGGCGAAGTTGCGGGCCTTCTCCTCCTGGCTGAACGAATCGCCGCACAGGTGCAGCGCCAGCACCAGGTCCGCCTGCTTCACCACCTGCTTGCGGTAGAGGTCGAAGTACGGGTAGTGCAGCAGCAGCGGGTAGTGCGCCTGGTCGGTGTCCTCGTAGTCCCATTCGTCGTGGTCGAGGAACCCCTCCGACTGCGGGTGCACGCCGAGTTCCGCGTCGTAGGGCAGGAACATCGCCGCCGCGGCCGCGCGCCAGGAGTCCAGCTCGACGGTGTCGACGCCGAAGCGGGCCGCCACGTCCGGGTGCCGTTCGCACGACTCCGCCGCCGCCTGCAGGTTCCGCCGCGCCATCAGGTTCGTGTAGACGTTGTTGTCGGCCACCGCCGAGTACTCGTCCGGCCCGGTGACGCCGTCGATGCGGAACGTGCCGTGCCGGTCGTGGTGGCCCAGCGAAGCCCACAGCCGCGCGGTTTCCAGCAGCAGCTCGGTGCCGTAGTCGCGTTCGAACTCCTCGTCCCCGGTCGCGTTGAGGTAGCGCAGGACGGCGTCGGCGATGTCCGCGCTGACGTGGAACGCCGCCGTGCCCGCCGGCCAGTACGCCGAGCACTCGGCGCCGTTGATCGACCGCCACGGGAACGCCGCGCCGCGCAACCCCAGCTGGTGCGCGCGTTCCCGCGCTTTGTCCATTGTGGAGTGCCGCCAGCGCAGCGCGTCGCGCGCGGCGTCCGGGATCGTGTAGGTGAGCACCGGCAGGACGAAGGATTCGGTGTCCCAGAAGGCGTGCCCGTCGTAGCCGGGTCCGGTCAGCCCCTTGCCGGCGATCGCGCGGCTCTCGCCGCGGGCTCCGGCCTGGAGGATGTGGAAGAGGGCGAACCGGACGGCTTGCTGCAGCTCGGGGTCGCCCTCGATCTCGATGTCCGACGTCCGCCAGTAGTCGTCGAGGAATTCGCGCTGCTCGGTGAGCAGGCCCTTCCAGCCGGTCTGGCGGGCGCCGGCCAGCGCGGCTTCGACCTGCGAGCGCAGCGCCGGCACCGAGCGCTGTGCGGACCAGCCGTAGGCGAGGAACTTGGTGATCCGCAGCCGCCCGCCCTTCGGCACGTCGACCGCGACGGTCAGCCGCGCGAGGTCCTCCTCGGCGTGGATGCGGGCCCGGATCCCGTCGTCCACCTCGATCTTGTGGTCCATCGCCGCGGCCATCCGCAGCCCCGACCGGCGGGTCTGGTGCACCAGCACGGCGTTGTAGTCCGACGCGCGGTGGAACTCGCCGACCAGCGGCGACTCCAGTGCGGCGGCCACCCGCGGGTCGCTGGTGTCGGACTCGATCGGCTCGTTGGCGAGCAGGTCGGACTGGACGACCAGCTGCAGGTCCTCGTCGAGCGGCTCGACCTCGTACCGGATCGCGGCGATCGCGCGCTGGGTGAACGACACGAGCCGTTCGGTGCGCACGCGGACCCGCCGCCCGGTCGGCGACGACCACTCGGTGGTCCGGCACAGGGTGCCCTTGCGGAAGTCGAGCACCCGGTCGTGCGCGGTGGCCGCGCCGTAGCGCATGTCGAGCGGCTCGTCCTCGACGAGCAGCCGGATGATCTTGCCGTCGGTCACGTTGACGACGGTCTGGCCCTCTTCCGGGTAGCCGTAGCCGGCCTCGGCGTAGGGGAGTTCGTGCTGCTCGTAGAAGCCGTTGAGGTACGTGCCGGGCAGCCCGCGCGGTTCGGCCTCCTCGAGGGTGCCGCGCAGGCCGATGTGGCCGTTGGACACCGCGAACGCCGATTCGGTGCGCTGCAGGGCGTCGACGTCCATGCCGCGCCACCGCAGGGCCCACGGCGAGCATTCGTAGCCGCGGGGTTCTTCTTCGATCATCAATCCTCCAGCAGGTCGGCGAGGTCGTCGACGACGATGTCGGCCCCGTGGGCCCGCAGCGCGTCCGCCTGGTCGGCGCGGTTCACGCCCACGACGTACCCGAAGCCGCCCGCCTTGCCGGCCTGCACGCCGGACTGGGCGTCCTCGAAGACGGCCGCGTGCGCGGGTTCGACGCCGAGCGCCGCCGCGCCGGCCAGGAACGAATCCGGCGCCGGCTTGCCCTTCAGGTGCTGTTCGCGGATCACGATGCCGTCGATGCGCGCCTCGACGTACTTGCTCAGGCCAGCGCCGTCGAGCACCTTGGCGCCGTTGGCCGACGACGTCACGACGGCGATCCGCAGCCCGGCGGCCTTGGCCGCTTCGAGGTAGCGCACCGAGCCCGGGTACGGGTTGACGCCGCGCTCGTCGATGATCTTGAGGACCAGCTCGTTCTTGCGGTTGCCCACGCCGTTGACGGTCGGGGCGTCCACCGGGTCGTCCGGTTCGCCCTCGGGCAGCGTGATCCCCCGTGACCGCAGGAACTCCCGGACGCCGTCGGCGCGGGGGCGGCCGTCCACAAAGGCCGCGTAGTCGTGGTCGGTGAACTCCGCGAACCCGGCGCCGTCGCGGGCGCGGAGGAATTCGTCGAATGTCCGCTTCCAGGCCTCGCGGTGGAGGACCGCCGTGCCGGTCAGTACTCCGTCGAGGTCGAACAGGCAGGCGGTGATGGTCTCGGGCAATCCCGTCATGCCCGCACGCTACCGGTCTTCGGTCCCGCCCGCGGGTTGTTCGGGGGTCCGGGTGGCGGAGCCCCCGGCCCGGGGCGGAGCCCCGGTTGTTTCAGCGGGTTGTTCGGGGGTCCGGGTGGCGGAGCC
>NZ_JBSGBQ010000054.1:0-42285 GCF_053601335.1 Amycolatopsis sp. NPDC004747
AGAACGCCGAGGCGATGGGCGCGGCGAAGATGCGGTTGTTCGTCCGCACCGCCGACAACACCACCGTCGCCCCGCAGATCGTCCCCGCCGACTGGCTGTTCACCTCGGACCTGCCGGTGCTGCCGCAGGGCTGGACGCTCTCGGCGGACCTGGACGGTGACGGCTCGAGCTACACCGAAGCCAAGGTCACCGACCAGAACATCGTGCTCACCGACGCGACCGGTGCCAAGCACACCTGGACCAAGAAGAGCGCCGGCGGCTACACCGCCCCGGACAACGAGGACGGCACGATCGCCCTCGACACCGCCGGCAAGGTCACCCTCAACGAGGGCGGCGCGATCTACGTCTTCCGCGCCGACGGCAAGCTCGAGACCCAGACCAGCGTGCTGGACGGCCGCAAGCCGGCGACGTTGCAGTACCTCTACGACGGCACGCCGTCGCGGCTGCGGGAGATCAAGGACCCGGTCTCCGGCCGCTCGCACGTGCTGCACTACAACCGTCCCGGTGACGACTGCTACGGCGGTGTCACCCCGCCGGCGGGGTCGGTGGCGCTGCCGCCGTCGCAGATGCTGTGCCGCATCACCTACTGGGACGGGACCGAAACCCGCCTGTGGTACGTCGGGGGCAGTCTGCTCGGCCGGATCGAGGACCCCGGTTCGGAGATCACCGACTACGGCTACACCAGCGCCGGTCTGCTCAACGGCCAGCGAGGCAGCCTGGCCAACGACTGGATCGCCGCGGACCCGGCCACCCGCTCCACCGACCAGGGCTACCAGGCCACCACCGTCCTCACCTATGACACCGGCGCCAAGCCGAAGGTGACCAACGTCGGCCTCCCCGCCCCCGCCGTCGGCCAGCCACGCCCGGGCCGCACCTACCGCTACGACCCGGCCAACCGCCAGACGTTCGTCGACGTCGCCGGCCTCGCCCCGGCCACCGGGTTCTTCTCCAAGGTCACCTACGACGACGCCGACCGCGCCCTCTCCACCACGGATGCGACCGGGCGGATCACCGGCACCACCTGGAACGCCAAGGACCAGCAACTGACCTCGACCGACGCCGCAGGACGGGTGTCGACCACGGTCTACGACTACGCCGACCGCCCGACCGACACCTACGGGCCGGCGCCCGCCGCGTGTTTCACCGGCCAGACACCGACCGCCGTCTGCGCGGGGACGGTCGCGCACACCCACACCGGCTACGACGAAGGCATCAACGGCCTCGGCGCCGCCTACTACGACAACTTGACCCTGACCGGCACGCCGAAGGTGTACACGACCGGCATCGGTACCGCGGACGGCACGCTCAAGAGCGCGTGGGAGTACAGCAACGACGTCACTCCCGGCCTCTCCAGCGACGGCTTTTCCCTACGCCTGGCCGGTGAGATCGTCTTCCCGGCCGCCGGGGACTACACCTTGCGGGCCAACGTCGACGACGGCATCCGCATGTGGATCGACGACCAGCTCGTCATGGACTACTGGCAGGTCAGCAACGCCACCGAGCGCCAGGCCACCGTCCACAGCGACACCCCGGGCCAGGTCAAGAAGATCCGCATCGACTACTACGACAACGGCGGGTACGCCAAACTGGACCTCAACTGGACCACGCCCTCCGGCGTCCAGGAGCTCGTCCCCGGCACCCAGCTGCGCCCGCGGTACGGGATGACCACCTCCACCACGACGTCGGAGTCGAACGGGGTTCCCGACAAGACCTCCGCGGTCAAGTACGGGGAGAGCGGCCTCGATCCCATCTACGGGCGGACGACCAGTACCTCGGCCAACGCGCAAGGCCTGAACCTGACCGGCCGGGCCGGGTACGAGGCCCCCGGAACCGGTTATCTGCGCCGCACCAGCAAGACCATGCCCACCGGTGCCCAGTACAGCTACGTCTACTACGGCGACACCGAAGCCCGCGCCAATCCCTGCGTGTCCGGCAGTCCGCTGGTCAACCAGGGCGGCATGGCGAAACTGACCACCTCTCCCACTCCGGCCACCGGTGGTGCGCGCACCGACGAGCTGGTTTACGACGCCTCCGGACGCGTGGTCGCGAAGGCGACTTCGGGCGACTGGATCTGCACCGGCTACGACGTCCGCGACCGGCCGGCCCAGATCACCTACCCCGCCAACCCCACCGCCGGTGCTCGTACGGTGACCTACAACTACGCCGTCGGCGGCGATCCGCTGACCACCTCGATCACCGACTACGTCGGGACCGTGACCTCGAAGACCGACCTGCTCGGCCGGGTCGTGTCCTACACGGACGTCCACGGCACCACCACCGCCACCACCTACGATCAAGCCGGGCGACCCACCCAGCAGGTGCTGACCCCGGCCAACAGCGCCGACCCGGCGCAGACCACGATCGACGCCTACGACGACGCCGGCCGGCTCCTTTCCACCAAGCTCGGCGGCACGACGTTCGCGACCGCGAACTACAACACCAGCGGCGAACTCGCCGGCGTGACCTACGGCAACGGGTCTTCCCTGGCGAACGTCGACCGCGACACCGCCGGCCGGCTGACCGGCCTGACCTGGAAGACATCCGGTGCGGCCACGACCACGGTCTCGGTGAGCCGCACCCGCGCCGGTACGATCTTCGACGAAACCCTGCCCGGCGATGTCGGCAACCCATCGGGCCCGGACTACTCCTACGACGCCGTCGGCCGGCTCACCGACGCCTGGGTCCGCGGACACCACTTCACCTACGACTTCACCTCAAGCGGTGCCGCGTCCTGTCCGGCCGGGGCGGTCGCTGCCGCCGGCGCGAACAGCAACCGGGTGAAGATGACCGACACCGTCGGCACCACCACCACGACCACCGGCTACTGCTACGACAGCGCCGACCGGCTGCTGGCCACCACCGGAGCGGCGCCGATCACCGGCGTCAACTACGACAGCCACGGCAACATGACCCAGTCGAGCCAGGGCGCCACCACCACCTACCTCGGCTTCGACTCCGCCGACCGGCACCTGACCGCCGCCGGCACCAGCTCGGACCCGGCTCAGGTGGCGACGATCGGCTACACCCGCGACGCCACCAACCGGCTGGTGCGCCGGGACGCCACCGCAGGCGATCAGCAAACCGCCGTGCTCTACGGCTACACCGGAGGCGGCGACTCCGCGGCGGTCACCTACGGCGCGGACAAGCGGCTGCTCACCCGCAGCCTGTCCTTGCCCGGAGGCGTGCTGCTGACGTTGACCTACGCCGGCGGCACTGCCACTGCCGAGTACGACCATCCCACGGTCCGCGGCGACATCGTGCTGACCACCGACAGCACCGGTAACCAGGTCGGCCAGGTGTTCGCCTACGACCCGTTCGGCCAGCCCCTGCGCACCGACGGGGCCCCGGACACCAACGCCGTCCCGGCCAACCAGCCCGGCAAACTCGACTACGGCTGGCTCGGCCAGCACCAACGCCCGTACGAGCACGCCGGAGCCCTGTCCCTGGTCGAAATGGGCGCCCGCCCCTACAGTCCCTCCCTCGGCCGGTTCCTGGCCGTCGACCCGGTCGAAGGCGGCAACGCCAACGACTACATCTATCCTCAGGACCCCATCAACCAGTCCGACCTCAACGGCGCATGCTTCTGGGACGCCTGCATCGCGGAAGGAATCGGCGTCTTCGAGTTGGGCGCCGCGATCGTCGCGGGTGCCGGGGCCCTGTGGATCGCGATGCACCCCCCGCGCATCAGCATCCCCACCCCCCACTTCGGTGGCGGTGCCGGAAACAGCCCGGCCGCGCGCGGGGGCACGTTCGAGGACGAGGCAGCCGAGCTCAGGCGACTGGCCGCTCGTATACCGCGCGTCACTCCGCACATTCCGATCCGGGTGTGGCACCGCGAGTACAGTGGCCACGCGCGTCAGAGGATGCGAGAACGAGGAATCTCCGAAGACATGGTGGAAAATGCCATCAAGAGCGGAAGGCGCACGAAGGCAAGGGACAACACCTACAAGCACCGTGGTCGACGCATCTGGGCCGTCACCGATCGCAGGACGGGCCGGGTTGTGTCCGTGGGATGGAACTAGAGAATAGAGTCGCGTTGCCCATTCAAAGTACTTACGATGCGGAAGTGGATGCGCTCTACATTCGCCTCAAGGAGCATATCGCCGCCGGCGAATCGGTCAGGCAGGTGACGGTCGAGGGGGTTCCTGGGGATAGTGAAGTGATTCTCGACTACGACGCAGGGGGGATTCTGGTCGGCATCGAGATACTGGGTGCCTCGCACGGTGTTCCCTTGTCTCTTCTCGGGAAAAACGAGGAATAGCATTCGAACTGTTGCTGGTGAGGAACGGTCGCGGCGCCCTTGGGGTGGGTGGTGGGCGCCGCGGCCGGGAATGGGGCCACACTTCGACGTCAGCCGAGCGGCCTGAGCCAGGCGCGGGCGTCGGTGACGGTGGGCCTGATCGTCATTACGCGGTCCAAGGCGGTCAGCTGCAGGTGCCGGAGCATCGCGCGCTGGGTGCTGACGAGGCAAAACGCCACCCCCGCGGAGTTCGCTGCCTGGGTGAAGATCTGGAGTGCCGCGAGCCCGGAGGAGGCGAGGAAGGTGACGCTGTCGAGATCGACGATCACCGCGTCCGGCGGCCCCGCGAGGGTTGATTCGAGGTGCTGGGTGAAGGCGCGTGCCGTGGCCAGGTCGATTTCGCCGGACACCGTTGCCAGGACCACGCCGGCGTCGCGGGTGATGGACAGCGCAAGTTCGCCTGGCTCGTCGTCCCTGCTGAGCCGGCTCACGAATTCGTGGAAGCAATCCTGCATGACCAAGCTCCTTGCGGTCGTCGGAGGGTGCGGTTCAGGCTGCGCTTTCGTGGTTTTCGAGCCCCACGGCTTTGCGCAGCTGGGCGCAGTCGCGGTGCAGCTGCGGGTGGTCGTCGGAGAGGTGGGCCATCAGGTCGCACAGGCCCGAGGCGATGGCGTTGAGCTTGTGCTGGGTGGCGTCGTCGGAGCGTTTCTGGGTGTTCTGCAGCAACGCGACGAGCAGGAACGTCACGACCGTGGTCGCGGTGTTGATGACCAGCTGCCAGGAGTCGATGCTGGGCAGGATCAGGAACGAGGGTGCCCACAGGACGACCAGCAGGACACAAAGGACGAAGAACCACGCCCGCGAGGTGAACTTGCTGATGGTGCTGGCGAACCGGTCGAACGGTCCGAGATGCGCATCCACGTCCGAGGGCATGGTGGCCGACCGGGACGAGCGGGAAGTGGTGGTCATGTCGGGGAACTCCCTCGGCAGGTCAGTAACGTCCGGTCGCCGGCGTGCGCGCGGCCGGGATCCGGTACGTCCAGTGCGGCTCCCGGTGTTCCCGCCGCGACCGCCGGAGCAGGACCAGCAGCCACAGCACCCCGATCAGCGCGATCACGCCCATGCCCGCCCAGGTCGTCACGGTGTACACCGTCGTCGCGTCCGCGGGCGGGACGACGAGGCCGCGCGGGTCGAACTGCGCCACCTGCCCGGTCAGCACCAAGGTGATCACCAGCGCGATGGCCGACATCGAGTCCCACAGTGCGTGCAGCAACGCGACGCCGAGGAACGCCAGCGCCAGGCGCAGGCTCAGCACGAAGTGTTCGCGCGTGCTCCACGCGAACAGCAGCCCGCCGAGGATGGCGGTCCACAGCCCGTGCCCGACCGGCGCGAGCAGCCCGCGCAGCAGCTCGGTCGTGACCAGGTCGTCCAGCGACAGGCCCCGGGTGGTGAACAACGACGTGAGCGCGTAGCCCGCGGATTCGAAGGCGGAGAAGCCGAAGCCGACCGTCGCACCGAGGATGATCCCGTCCCGCATGGACTTCACGGCCAGCCCGCGGGTCAGCAGGGCGAGCGCGACCAGCTTGACCGCCTCCTCGATGAGCCCGACCCCGACATAGAGCCACGTCGACGGGTACAGCAGGTAGGTCTCCAGCACCGACGCGCCGAGAACGCCGAGCACCCCGCCGACGAAGAAGGTCCGGAACACCAGTTCGGCGGTGATCTCCCCGGAGTCGCGGCGCTCGAACGCCCACGCCACGAACGTCACCGGCACCAGGAAGCTGCCGAGCAGCACGAGCGTCGGCAGCAGGTTGGGGTTGCCGGTCGCGTACGTCACGACGACCGACAGCACCCACAGCAGCAGGCCGAGCGCGAAGATCTGCAGCCACGCCCGCCGGTGGGGACGGCGGCTCACGGTGGTCATCGGCGCCTCCCGAACCGCTCGCCGCGCCCGGTGGCCGCGGTGTCCACGAACGCGCGGAACCGCGCGGGGGAGCCGGGTTCGGCGACGCCGTCGAACCCCTGCGGGCAGCGCAGCGCCGCCCACCGCGGGCCGACTTCGGAATCGACGCGGTACAGCGCGAAAACCTCGGCGAGCGGCTCGTCGTCCAGCTCGTACAGCACCGGTGGGGTCAGCCCGATCAGCTCCAGCTCGCCGCCGGCCGCCGCCAGCCGGTCGCCGAAGCGGCGCAGCAGGCCGAGCAGGTCGTCGCCGGGCCGCTCCACCTGGGACAGGTCGACGACGACGCTCCGGGAGCCCGCGTGGATCAGCCCGGCCAGGTACCCCGCGAGGGTCCGCGACGCCGCCGCGTCCGCCCGTCCGGCCACCGTGACGACGGAGTAGCGCCCGGGGTGCAGGGTGGAGCTGATGGTGAATTCGTGCGGGGGTGCCGCGCGGCTGATCAGCCGGTCCAGTTCGGCGAGGGCCAGGGGTGGTCGGGAAAGCCTGGTGGTCATGGGAGTCCTCCCGGTTGTGCGAGTTCTTGTGCGAGGCGCTCGTGCACCAGCCGGACGGCCATGGCACCTTCGCCCGCCGCCGAAGCCACGCGCTTGACCGAGCCGTGCCGGACGTCGCCGACGGCGAACACGCCGGGGCTGCTCGTCTCGAGCGGCAACGGCGTGCCCGAGGTCCCGGCGCCGGCGTCCGCGCCGGTGAGCACGAACCCGTCCTCGTCGAGGGCGATGTGGCCGGACAGCCAGCGCGTGTGGGGTGCGGCCCCGATGAAGACGAACAACGCGCGGGCGGCGAGCCGGTGCCGCTCGCCGGTGCGGTTGTCCTCGGCCTCGACCGCCGACATCGTCTTGCCGTCCTCGACGACGTCGCGGACTTCCGTGTGCAGGTGGACCTGGATCCGCGGGTGGCGCTCGACCTGGTCGACCAGGTAACGCGACATGTCCGCGCCGAGATCGCCGCCGCGCACCAGCAGGTGCACCACGGGCGAGGTCTGCGCCAGGAACACCGCGGCCTGCCCCGCGGAGTTCCCGCCGCCCACCACCGCGACCGGGTCGGCCTGGCACTGCCGGGCCTCCTGCGGGGTCGCGGCGTAGTAGAGGCACGTGCCCTCCAGGTGTTCCAGCCGGGGGAGGGGCAGCCGCCGGTACCGGGCGCCGGTCGCGATGATCACCGTCCGGGTGACGATCTCGGTGCCGTCGTCGAAGCCCACCGCGTACAGCCCGCCCTGCGGGGTGAGCGAGCGGGCCTCACCCGGCACCACGACCCGGACGCCGAACTTGTCCGCCTGGATCACCGACCGCTCGGCCAGTTCCGCGCCCGAAATCCCGGACGGGAAGCCGAGGTAGTTCTCGATCCGGGACGTCGTGCCCGCCTGCCCGCCCGCGGCGACGGCGTCGAACGCCGACGTCGCCAGTCCTTCGGAGGCCGCGTAGACGACGGCCGCGAGCCCGCCGGGTCCGGCGCCGACCACGAGCAGGTCGCGCACACCGACCGGGAGCTCCTCGTGCCGCAGCCCCATCGCGGACGCCAGTTCGGTGTTGCCGGGGTTGCGCAGCACCCCGGCGCCGGGCAGCACCACCACCGGGGTCTCGTCGACGGTGACGCCGAGCCGGCGCAACAGCTCCTCGGCCCCGCGGTCCTTGTCGAGGTCGTCCAGCCGGTACGGGAGGCGGTTGCGGGCCACGAACTCCAGCAGCCGCCGGGTGTCCGGCGAGTAGCACGAGCCGACGATCCGCAGCCCGTCGCCGGAGCCGATGATGACCGCGCGGCGGGCGAAGTAGGCGTGCAGGATCAGGTCGCCCAGGACCGGGTCGGACAGGACCAGCTGCCTCAGCTTGCCGACTCCGATGGCGAGCACCTCGCCGGGTTCCGCGGCGACGGCGGTGAAGAACGACGGCTGCCCTTCGAGCAGGCCCAGCTCGCCGAGGAACCGCCCCGGCCCGTGCACCCGCACGGTTCTGGTGTCGTCCCCTTCGCGGTGCTGGATGGCGACCTTGCCGCTCAGGACGACGTAGAAGTCCGTGTCCCGGTCCCCTTGCGCGTAGAGCACGTCCCCCGGCTGCACCGGCCGCCGCTCGCCCGCGGCCGAGAGCTTCTCGATCTGCTCGCGGGTCAGCCGGGGGAACGCGCCGTGCGGATCCGGGGTCTCGACGAGGTCCTGTGCCGCGAGCGTCATACGAACGCCTCGTGCACGTAGCACCAGCGCCAGTTCTCCCCGGGCTCGAACGAGCGCACGATGGGGTGGCCGATGGCGTGGGCGTGCATGCTCGCGTGCTTCATCGGCGAGGAGTCGCAGCAGCCGACGTGCCCGCAGGTCAGGCACAGCCGCAAGTGCACCCACGAGGTCCCGGTGGACAGACACTCCTGGCAGCCTTGGGGGGTCCGGGGCACCACGTCCCGGACGAGAGAAAGGTGCGGGTCGATGACGGTGGTCATTTCTTCGCCTCCTCCGGAGAGTTCAACGCTTGGTCGAGCCAGTCGCGCAGCACGTTTTCCGGCGCCGCGCCCGCCTGCCGCCGGACGACCTCGCCGCCGCGAAGCACCAGCAGGGTCGGCACCGCCATGACGTCGAACCGGCGCGCCACGCCCGGCGCGCGGTCGACGTCGACCTTGACGAGCTTCACCTTCCCGGCCCGCGCGCGGGCGAGCCGGTCCAGCGTGGGGCTCACCGACCGGCAGGGGCCGCACCAGGTGGCCCAGAGGTCGACGAGCACCGGGAGGCCCGGCTGCTCGGCGATCTCCGCGAAGTCGTCGTCGCCCGCGTCGACCACCCACGGCAGCGGCCGGTGGCAGTGGCCGCACTTCGGCGATCCGTCCGCGGCGGCGGGAATCCGGTTGGTCTTCCCGCAGTGTTCGCAGGTGACCGTGACGGTCTTCATGCCGCCTCCTCTCGGGGGCCCTGGAACTCGACGGTCAGGTCACCGCCGACCGCGTCGACCACGATCACCAGCCCCTCGGTGAGCTCGCCGCGCAGCAGCGCGCGCCCGATCCGGGTCTCGACCTCGTGGGAGATGTAGCGGCGCAACGGGCGGGCGCCGTACACGGGATCGAACCCGCGCTCGGCGATGAACCGCCGTGCGTTTTCGGTCAGCTCTATCGTGGTGCCCTGCTCGGCCAGCCGGCGGCGCAGCTGGTCGAACTGCAGTTCCACGATCCGCTCGATCTCCGGGAGCCCCAGCGGGGTGAACAGGACGATGTCGTCGAGGCGGTTGAGGAACTCGGGCCGGAAGTGGTGGCGCAGCTCCGCCAGCACCGCCTCCCGGGCTTCCGCCTTGATCTCGCCGGACGAGGTGACGCCGTCGAGCAGGTGCTGCGAGCCGATGTTGGACGTCATGATGATCACGGTGTTGCGGAAGTCGACCAGCCTGCCCTGCGCGTCGGTGATCCGGCCGTCGTCGAGCACCTGCAGCAGCGTGTTGAACACGTCCGGGTGCGCCTTTTCGATCTCGTCGAACAGCACCACCGAGTACGGCCTGCGCCGCACGGCTTCGGTGAGCTGCCCGCCCTCGTCGTAGCCGACGTACCCCGGCGGCGCGCCGAGCAGCCGGGAGACCGTGTGCCGTTCCTGGTACTCGCTCATGTCGAGCCGGACCATGTTGTCCTCACTGTCGAACAGCGCCGCGGCGAGGGTTTTCGCCAGCTCCGTCTTCCCGACCCCGGTCGGGCCGAGGAAGAGGAACGACCCGATCGGCTTGCGCGGGTCGCGGATCCCGGACCGGGCGCGGATGATCGCGTCGGCGACCAGCCGGACGGCCTCGTCCTGGCCGACGACCCGTTCGTGCAGGATCTCGTCGAGGCGCAGCAGCTTCTCGCGTTCGCCCTCCTGCAGCCGCGACACCGGGATGCCGGTCCACTGCGAGACGATCTCGGCGATCTCGTCCTCGGTGACGACCTCGCGCAGCAGCCGCTTCTCGCCCTGCTTGCTCGCCAGCCGTTCCTCTTCGGCTTCGAGCTGGCGTTCCAGCTCGCGGATCTCGCCGTAGCGCAGCTCGGCGGCGCGGTTGAGGTCGTAGTTCCGTTCCGCCTCTTCGGCTTCGTGGCGGACCCGTTCCAGTTCGGACCGCAGCTCCTGCACGCGCCGGATCGCCTGGCGTTCGGCGTCCCACTGCGCCTTCTTGGCGTCGGTTTCGGCCCGCAGGTCCGCCAGCTCCCGGCGCAGCTCTTCCAGCCGCGCCTTGCTCGCCTTGTCGGTTTCCTTGGACAGCGCGGCTTCCTCGATCTCCAGCCGCGTCAGCCGGCGGGTCAGCTCGTCGAGCTCGGCGGGCATCGAGTCGATTTCCGTGCGCAGCCGGGCACACGCCTCGTCGACGAGGTCGATCGCCTTGTCCGGCAGGAACCGGTCGCTGATGTAGCGGTGCGACAGCACGGCCGCGGCGACGAGCGCACCGTCCTGGATCTTGACGCCGTGGAACACTTCGAGCCGCTCGCGCAACCCCCGCAGGATGGAGATGGTGTCCTCGACGGCCGGTTCGGGCACGACGACCGGCTGGAACCGCCGTTCCAGCGCGGCGTCCTTCTCGATGTGCTTGCGGTACTCGTCGAGGGTGGTCGCGCCGATCATGTGCAGCTCACCGCGCGCCAGCATCGGCTTGAGCATGTTGCCCGCGTCCATCGCACCCTCGGTGGCACCCGCGCCGACGATCGTGTGCAGCTCGTCGACGAACAGGATGATCCGGCCTTCGGCGGCCTTGACCTCGCCGAGCACCGCCTTCAGCCGTTCTTCGAACTCACCGCGGTACTTGGCGCCGGCCACCAGCGCGCTCATGTCGAGCGAGAAGATCGTCCGGTCCCGCAGGCCTTCCGGCACGTCGCCGCGCACGATCCGCTGGGCCAGCCCTTCCACGATCGCGGTCTTGCCGACGCCGGGATCGCCGACGAGCACGGGGTTGTTCTTCGTCTTGCGCGAGAGGATCTGGACGACGCGGCGGATCTCGGTGTCCCGTCCGATCACCGGGTCGAGCTTGCCGGCGCGTCCGTCGGCGACCAGGTCGCGGCCGTACTTCTCCAGCGCCTCGTAGGCACCCTCGGGCGTCGCCGACGTGACGCGCTGGTTGCCGCGGACCTTGGTCAGCGCGGTCAGGAACGAGTCGCGGGTGACGCCGTGGTCGCGCAGGATCCGCCCGGCCGCGGACGCCGTTCCCTCCTCGGCCAGCGCCAGGACCAGGTGCTCTACGGAGACGTACTCGTCTTTCAGCCGCCGGGCTTCCCGCTCCGCCGCGTCGAGCAGCCCGGCCAGCCGCCGGGTGACGTAGACCTGCCCCGGCGTGGCGCCGGGCCCGGTCACCTTCGGCCGGCGGGCGAGCTCCGCTTCGGTTGCGACGCGGAGCGCGTCGACGTCCGCGCCGGTCTGCGCCAGCAACCGCGGGACGAGACCCTCGGGCTGGTCGAGCAGCGCGAGCAGCAGGTGCTCGCCGTCGGTTTCGGTGTGGCCGAGGCGCCCGGCGACGCTCTGGGCCTCCTGCAGTGCTTCCTGCGACTTCTGGGTCAGCTTGCTCATGTCCATCGCCGACGGCTCCTGACTTGTCCTTCGAGGACGTCGATGCGGTCGAGCAGGTCGAGCACCAGCCCGAGCGCGGCGTAGTTCAGCGACAGCGTGGCGCGCAACCGCTGGATCCGGGCCACTCTGGCCACAGTGGACGGTGGGAAGCACGGGCGGCCGTTCGCGTCCGGGGTCGACTCCACCAGGCCGAGGGCCGCGAACCGGCGGAGCAGCTCGGGGTGCAGCCCGGTGCGCGCGGCCACGGTCTCGAGGTCGAGCCGGGCGGGGCGGACGAGCACGTACCGCGCCATCAGGTCCTCCTGGGATCGAAGTCGGACACCGCGGCGAGCTCTTCGTACAGCTCGCGTTCACGCTTGCTCGGGCGCTTCGGCACCATGATCCGGACCTCGGCGTAGAGGTCGCCCGGCTTGCCCTTCGGGTTCGGCATGCCTTCCCCGCGCAGCCGCAGCCGCCGCCCGCTGGACGACCCGGCCGTGACGCGCACCTTCACCTCGCCGCCGGGAGTGGTGACCGGGACCGTGGCGCCCAGCGCGGCCTCCGGCGGCGTCACCGGGAGCTCGACGTGGATGTCGCGCCCTTCCAGCCGGTACCGGCGGTCCGGCCGGATGCGGACGACGAGGTAGAGGTCACCGGGGGCGGCGTTGCCGGAGCCGCGCCCGCCCTGTCCGGCCAGCCGGATGCGCTGCCCGTCGAGCACGCCCGGCGGGATCTTCACGTCGTATTCGCGGTCGCCGCCGAGGTTCAGGTGCCGCCGCCCGCCGCGATAGGCCTCCTCGACGGTGAGCTCGAGCTCGGCCTCCTGGTCCGCGCCCGGGACCGGGCCGCCGCGGCCGCGGCCGCCGAAGATACCGCCGAGGAGGTCCTCGATGTCGACGCCCTCGAACCCCTCGAACCCGCTGCCGGAGGTGCTGTAGCGGACCCGGCCGCCGCGTGGTCCGGCACCGGCGCCGGCGCGCTGCTCCCAGTCGTCGGGTACCTGCCGGAAGTCTTCGCCGAACCGGTCGTACTTGCGCCGCTGCTCCGGGTCGGACAGCACCTGGTACGCCTCGCTGACCTCCTTGAACCGTTCTTCGGCCTTCGGGTCCTTGTTGACGTCCGGGTGGTTCTCGCGGGCGAGCTTGCGGTACGCCCGCTGGGTCTCCTCGGTGCCGGCGTCCCGGCCGACCCCGAGTGCGGCGTAGAAGTCCCGTGGCACGCGCTCACCCCCGTGGTTTGGCCACGGCGACCGCGGCCGGCCGCAGCTGCCCGCCACCGGTCCCGTAGCCCGGCCGGAGCACCCGGGTCACTGTGTTCGGCTCGGTGCCCGGCTCGTCGACGACCGCGACCACCTCGTGCCGGGCCGGGTCGAACGGGACGCCGCTCTCGGCGTCACGCTCGTACCCCAGGCCGGCCAGCAGCTGCACGGCCTGGTCGCGGATCGCCAGCACTCCCTGCACGACGGCGGTGGGGTCGCCTTCGGCGTGCGCGAGCGCCAGTTCCAGGTTGTCGAGGACGGGGAGGAACGCCGCGGCGACCCGGGCCCGTTCGGCCGCGCGCTCGGCGCGCAGCTCCGCCGCGTGCCGCTTGCGGAGGTTGTCGGCGTCGGCCGCCGCCCGGCGCCAGCGGTCCTCGCATTCGGCCGCCTTCGCCTCGAGCTCCTGCATCCGGTCCGGCCCCACCGCCGGGACGGGCGCGTCCTGGGGCGCGGACTCGGCGCCCGTCCCGGCGGCGTCCACGGAGGTCCCAGGCTCCGTGGATTTCCCTGTGGTGGCCATGGTTCCTCACGCCCGATCGAAGTCGGCGTCGATCACGTCGTCGTCCTCGGCCGGTTCTCGCTGCGGCGGCGGACCGCCGTCCCCGCTCGGCCGCGCCGCGGTGAGCCCGGCCAGCACCTGCTGCAGTTCCGAGGTCAGCTCGCGCACCCGGTCCAGCGGCGCGTTCGACTGGACGGCTTCGCGGGCATCGGTGATCAGCATCTCCGCGCGCGCCTTCTCGTGCGCCGGCGTCTGGTCGGTGATCGCCTTCTCGGCCTGGTAGGCGACGCTGTCCAGCAGGTTGCGCGCCTCGACCTCCTCGCGCAGGCGTTCGTCGTCGGCGCGGTTGCGCTCGGCCTCGCTGACCATCCGCTCGATCTCGGACTTGTCGAGGTTCGAGCTTTCGGTGATCGTGATGCCCTGCTCGGCGCCGGTGTCCTTGTCGCGCGCGGTGACGTTGACGATGCCGTTCGCGTCGACGTCGAAGGTCACCTCGACCTGCGGCTCGCCGCGCGGGGCCGGCCGGATGTCCTTGAGCTGGAACCGCCCGAGCACCCGGTTGTCGGCCGCGCGCTCGCGTTCCCCCTGCAGCACCACGATGTCCACCGCGGGCTGGTTGTCCTCGGCGGTGGAGAACACCTCCGTGCGCCGCGCCGGGATCGTCGTGTTCCGCTCGATGATCTTCGTCATCACTCCGCCGCGGGTTTCCACGCCCAGGGACAGCGGGGTGACGTCGAGCAGCAGGACGTCCTTGACCTCGCCCTTGAGCACCCCGGCCTGCACGGCGGCGCCGAGCGCGACGACCTCGTCCGGGTTGACGCTCATGTTCGGGTCCTTGCCGTTCGTGAGCCGGCGGACCAGGCTCTGCACGGCGGGGATCCGGGTCGAGCCGCCGACGAGGATGACCTCGTCGATGTCGTTCGCGCTGATCTTGGCGTCGGCCATCGCCTGCCGCACCGGGCCGAGGCAGCGCTCGACCAGGTCGGCGGTGATCTGCTCGAACTCCGAGCGCCGGACGGTGGCGGTCAGGTGCTTCGGCCCGCTCGCGTCGGCGGTGATGAACGGCAGGTTGACACTCGTCTGGGCGACCGACGACAGTTCGACCTTGGCCTTCTCCGCCGCTTCGAACAGCCGCTGCAGCGCCTGCGCGTCCTGCCGCAGGTCGATGCCGTTGTCCGCGGCGAACTTGTCGGCGAGGAAGTCCACGAGCCGCCGGTCGAAGTCGTCGCCGCCGAGGTGGCTGTCGCCCGCGGTGGCCCGCACCTCGACCACGCCGTCGCCGACGTCGAGCAGGCTCACGTCGAACGTGCCGCCGCCGAGGTCGAAGACCAGCACGGTCTCGTGCTGCTGCGAGTCCAGCCCGTAGGCCAGCGCGGCGGCGGTCGGCTCGTTGATGATCCGCAGGACGGTCAGCCCGGCGATCTTGCCGGCGTCCTTGGTCGCCTGCCGCTGGGCGTCGTTGAAGTACGCGGGCACGGTGATCACGGCCTCGGTCACCCGCTCGCCGAGGTGCTTGCCCGCGTCGTCGGCCAGCTTGCGCAGCACCTGCGCGCTGATCTCCTCCGGCGAGTAGAGCTTGCCGCGGATGTCGAACCGGACGACGCCGCCCTCGCCCTCGACGACGTCGAACCCGACCGCCTTGGCCTCGTCGGACACTTCGTCGAACTTGCGGCCGATGAACCGCTTCGCCGAGTAGATGGTGCCCTTCGGGTTGAGGATCGCCTGGCGGCGGGCGAGTTGCCCGACCAGCCGTTCACCGCTTTCGGTGAACCCGACGACCGACGGGGTGGTCCTGGCCCCCTCCGAGTTGGGGATGACCCGCGGCTCACCCGCTTCCCAGACGGCGATCACCGAGTTGGTGGTGCCGAGGTCGATCCCGACCGCCTTGGCCATCACGCACCCCCGGACTCGGCGGGCAGCTGCGCCAGCAGCGCCCGGGCCTCACCGGCGACGTCGGCGTCGGCGACGACCTCGTAGCGGGTGGGCGTCATCGCGCGGACCGACGCGAAGTCCCGGCGGCCGCCCTGCAGCGCGTGTGCGACCAGCCCGAAGATCGCCCCGACGACCGCGCCGAAGACCAGCCCGTAGAGGGCGAGCGTCAGCGTGGCGAGGACCGGGGTGAACCAGTTGAACAGGCCGAACAGCCACCCGATCAGGAGCCCGCTCAGCGCTCCGGAGCCGGCGCCGCGCAGGGCGGCGCCGCCGAGACCGAGCCGGCCGATGACCTGCTCGACCAGCTGCACGTCGCGGCCGATGATCGCGGTCCGCTGTACCGGAAACCCTTGGTCGGAGAGGAAGTCGACGGCGCGCTCCGCGTCGCGATAGTCGTCGTAGGACGCGATGGGGACGCGTTCGGGCGCGTGGCGTGGGGAAGGCGCGGTGGCGCCGGGCTGTGCGGTCATGGCTCGCCTCCGGTGTTCGCGTCGGTTCGTCCGGCGCCGGTCCGATGTGGTTCCACCGTGGCAAAAGGCATCCGCCGCCCGCGTGCGCCCGGCAGGTCGAATTTCCGGGTTCTTTGTCGGCCCGGCAGCACAGATCGCGACGGCGTAGGGTGCGGAACACCAGGTCGGCGTCGGGGAGGCGGAATGACGCCCGAGGGCGATGCGGTCCCATGGGGCCAGGAAGTGAAAACGGACAGCCGGTGGCGCGCCGAGCTGTCGAGCCTCTACGGTCTTTTCGCGATTTCGATGATGATGTTCGACGGCCGTGAAGCGGCGGACATCCTGCGGCTCGCCGCGACCTCGGTTTCGTCGCTGAGTGGTTGCACTACCGATGCAGCGTACCTCGTCGATGACGACGGCACGGTGACCCCGCAGGAGGGTGCGGAGGCGCATCCCGGCCTCGGCGCGGAAGTCGGCAAGCTCGACGGGCACAGCGGGGCGATCGAACTGGGCGACGGCCACTGGCGCTGGTGCCACGCACTGCGCGGGCTCGGCGGCCTGACGGGCAACCTCGTGGTCCGGGCCGAGAAGGCCCCCTCGCGTGACGAAGTTTTCCTGATCAGGTCGCTGTGCCAGCAGACAGCCGCGGCGCTGGCCAACTCCGCCCTGCTCAAGCGGGAGCGGCGGCAGTCGGTGGCGTTGCGAGAGCTCAACGACCGGCTGTCCGCGTCGGTGGAGCGGCTCAAGCAGCAGAAGCTGGTGCACGACGTGCTGTCCGACATCTCGGCTTCCGGGGCCGGCGAGCCGGGCATCGCGCACGCACTGCACCAGCTGACCGCACTGCCTGTAGCGATTGAGGATCGGTTCGGCAACCTGCGCGCGTGGGGCGGCCCCGGCCGGCCGGACCCGTACCCGAAGGTCGGCGTGCACCGGCGCGAGGAGCTGCTCCGGCACGCCGCGACCCGGCCCGAACCGGTCCGCGTGAAGGACCGGCTCATCTCCCTGGTGCGGCCGCGGCACGAGGTGCTCGGCGTGCTCGCCCTGATCGACCCGGGGCGGACCGCCGGCGCCGACGAGGTGTTCGCCCTCGAGTACGGCACGACCGTGCTGGCGCTGGAACTGTCGCACCAGCGCAGCTTGGCCGAGGCCGAGCTGCGCCTGCGCCGCGACCTCGTCGACGACCTCATCGCCGGAACCGGTGACGGAAGCGCTTACGCGCGCGCCGACGCGATCGGCCACGACCTGCGCCGCCCGCACCACGTGGTCGTGCTGCGCTGGTCCGGTGACCTCGCCGAGGACGTGGTCACCGAGGCCACGGGACGTGCCGTGACGGCGCTCGGGCTCGCGTCACTCGTGTCGCGCCACTCGGGTTCGGTCGTGCTGCTGGTCGGTGGGCGGCCGGACGGTGCGGCGCTGTACGCCTCGCTGTCGGAAAGCCTCGGTCCCGAAGGGGCAATCGGCATCGGCAGCCGCTGCGACACCCCGGGGCAGCTGCCCAAGTCGTACGCGGACGCGGTGCGGGCGGTCCAGATCCGGCGCGCCTCGCAAACCCCGAACGGTGTCACGACGTTCGAGCAACTGGGGATCTACCGCATCCTCGACACCGGGCAGAACCACGGTGACGTCGTCGAGTTCGTCCGCGAGTGGCTCGGGAAGCTGCTCGACTACGACACCCGGCGCAACGCCGAGCTGGTCGCGACGCTCGCGCAGTACCTCGACTGCGGCGGGAGCTACGGCGACACCGCCGCCGCGCTGATGATCCACCGGAGCACGCTGCGCTACCGGCTCGGCCGGATCCGGGAAATCACGGAGCTCGACCTCAACGACGTGGACAGCAGGCTGAACCTGCACCTCGCCACCCGGGTGTGGCAGGTGCTGCGCGGCACGTCGTGACCGGACGCGACCGGGATCGCCTCGTGTGATCGCCCCGCCGGCGGGTACGCGACCTCGGAAAGCACCCGCGCGAAGGGAGTTGCCGTGGTCCAGCACGAGAAGTGGTTGACCGCCGTCGAAGACGTCGCCGAGCTGGCTGATCCGGACGAAGCGAAGGCCGCGCTCGGTGCGGTCGTCGCCGCTCTCGCCCGGTGCCTGCCGGACACCGGGCGCGAGTGGCTGGCCGGCCGGTTGCCGAGTCCCGAGGCCGGGCCGGTGCGCGATCCCGGGCCGGCGAACCTGGAGTCGGGCACCGATGTCGAAGCCGCGGTGGCCCGGCGGCTGCGGACCACGCCCGAGCGGGGCCGCTACCTGACCCAGGCGGTCCTGACCGCGCTCACCCGGACCGATCCCGGACTCGCCGAGGAGCTTCGCGGACGGCTCCCGCGCGCCGTCGTCGAGACGCTGAAGCCCGCGGGCGAATCGCCCCGCGACGCGGCGAGCCACCGGCCGGAGGTCCCGACCCGGCTGACGGACGAAGAGGTGGCCCGCGGCCTGCGCCACCTGACCGGGTGGTCGGGGGACCGGCACGGGATCGAGCGCACGGTGGAGCTGCCCGCCGACCGGATCACGCCGCTGGTCGAGCGCGTCCAGCGCGAGGCGCGGGCGATGAACGACCACGCCCACGTCGAGCGCGTGGACGGAGGTGTGACCTTCCGGTTGCTGACCACTCGTGAAGGAGTCGTCACCGAACCGGATCTGTGGCTGGCCGAGCGGATCGACGAGGCCGTCGCCGCCGTGGGGTCCGGGGGACGACCTGGTTGAGCGCGGCCGGAGCTGGCTACCCGGTTCTCATGGACAATTCCGAGAACTGGTGGCGCGACGCCGTCGTCTACGAGGTCTACCCCCGCAGCTTCGCCGACGCGAACGGGGACGGCACCGGCGACCTCGCGGGCCTGCGCGCGCAGCTCGGCTACCTGGCCGACCTGGGCGTGGACGCCGTGTGGACGACGCCGTTCTACCGCTCGCCGATGGTCGACGGGGGCTACGACATCGAGGACCACCGGGCCGTCGACCCGCTGTTCGGGACCGACGGGGACGCCCTCGAGCTGATCGCCGAGGTGCACCGGGCCGGGCTGCGGCTGCTGATCGACGTCGTGCCCAACCACACCTCCGACCACCACCGGTGGTTCCGGGCGGCGCTGGCCGCCGGGCCCGGCTCGCCCGAACGGGCGCGCTACCACTTCCGGCCGGGGCGCGGCGACGGCGGCGAGCTGCCGCCGACCGACTGGCGCAGCGTCTTCGGCGGTCCCGCGTGGCGGCGGGTGCCGGACGGCGAGTGGTACCTGCACCTGTTCGCGCCCGAGCAGCCGGACCTGAACTGGGCCCACCCGGACGTGCGCGCCGAGTACGAGGACCTGCTGCGGTTCTGGTTCTCCCGCGGGGTCGACGGCGTCCGCATCGACGTCGCGCACGGCCTGGTGAAGGATCCGGCGTTCCCCGACCTGGGGTCGGGCCACGAAGATCTGATGCGGCCGCCGGACCGCACCCGGCACCCGCACTGGGACCTCGAGGACGTGCACGAGATCTACCGGTCGTGGCGCAAGGTCGCGGAGGAGTTCGGCCCGGACCGGGTGTTCGTCGCCGAAGCCTGGGTCGCGAAGCCGGAGCGGCTGGCGTGCTACGTCCGCCCGGACGAGCTGCACACCGCGTTCAACTTCGACTTCCTGCGCTGTTCTTGGGACGCCGGAGCGCTGCGCTCGGTGATCGACTGCACGGTGCACGCCGTGCACGCGGTGGGGGCGCCCGCCACCTGGGTGCTGTCCAACCACGACGTCGTCCGGCACGTGACGCGGTTCGGCCGCGCGAACACCCGGATCGAGGACCACCCCTGCCCGTCCGAGCCCGCCGATCTCCCGCTGGGCAGGCGGCGGGCCCGAGCGGCGCTGCTGCTGATGCTGGCCTTGCCCGGCGGCGCGTACCTCTACCAAGGTGAGGAACTGGGGCTGGAAGAGGTCGAGGACCTGCCGGAGGACGTGCTCACCGACCCGACGTGGGAACGCTCCGGCCACACCCAGCGGGGCCGGGACGGCTGCCGGGTGCCGCTGCCGTGGTCGGGAACGGTGCCGCCGTTCGGCTTCACCGGCGACGGCGTGCCGACGTGGCTGCCGCAGCCGGCCCGGTGGCGGGAGCTGACCGTGCAGGCGCAGCGCGACGACCCGCAGTCGATGCTCTGCCTGTACCGCACCGCTCTCGCCGCACGGCGAGAGCACCCCGCGCTGGGGGACGGCACCATGACGTGGCTGCCCGCGCCGGAGGGAGTGCTGTCCTTCGCCCGTGAGCCGGGGTTCGAGTGCGTGGTCAACCTCTCCGCCGAGCCCGTCGAGCTGCCGGACGGCGCGCGGGTGCTGCTGGCCAGCGTGCCGCCGGAAGGCGGCCGGCTGCCGGTGGACGCCGCGGCGTGGCTGGTCAGGCGGTGACGAGCCGGATCCAGCGGTAGCCGTGGCCGGCGACGGCCACGGCGGCGGGGTCGATCCGGTCGTCGTAGCCGCTGTCCTCGAACACCGCCAGCGCGCGGTCGTCCGGCCCGGCCGGGATGCGGACGTGGCAATCCGCGGGGCCCAGGTTGTGCACGAACACCATGCGGCCCTTCGCCGTTTCGGCCCGGTGCACCAGGATCTCCGGTGGCCCGCCGTCGACGGGCTCGTGCCTCCCGACGGCGATTTCCGGGCACTCCTTGCGGGTGTGCAGCACCCGCTCGAACCAGGTGAGCAGGCTGTTCGGGTCACGGCGCTGGCCGAGGACGTTGACCTGTTCGAACCCGAACACGCCGCCTTCGACCAGCGGGGCGACCAGCTGCTCCGCCGGAGCGCGGGAGAACCCGCCGTTGGGCCCGTCGGACCACTGCATCGGCGTGCGGATCGCGGTGCGCTCGGGCAACGCCAGGTCCTCGCCCATGCCGATTTCGTCGCCGTACCGCAGCACGGGACTGCCCGGCATGGTCAGCAGCAGGCTGTAGGCCAGTTCCAGGCGCCGCCGGTCACCGTCCAGCATGCAGGCCAGCCGGCGCCGGATGCCCCGGTCGTAGAGCTGCATGTCGGGTTCGGGCCCGAACCGGCCGAGCACGTCGGCGCGTTCCTCCGGGGACAGGCCGCCGAGGTCGACCTCGTCGTGGTTGCGCAGGAAGGTGGCCCACTGGGCCTGGTCGGGCAGCCGGGGTGAACACCGCAACCGCTCCCGGACCGGCTCGGCGTCGTCGCGGGCCAGCGCGAGCATCAGGGCCTGGTTGAGCCGGAAGTCGAAGAGCATCGTCGCGCGGCTGGCCTGGTCGTCCGCGGTGCCGAAGTACTCCAGCAGCTCGTCCTCGGGCACGTTCGCCTCGGCGAGCAGCACGGCGTCGCCGCGTTGCCAGGAAGCGGTTTCCCGCAGCCGCCGCAGGAGGCCGAAGTCCTGCCGCCCGTGCGACTCGATGAGGAACGGGGCCGCGTCGATCCGGAACCCCGCCACCCCGAGCCGCAGCCAGAAGGTGACGATCTTGGCCAGCTCGGCGCGCACTGCCGGGTGTTCGACGTCGAGCTCGGGTTGAAAGCGGTAGAACCGGTGCCGGTACCAGCGGCCGACGGACTCGGCGTAGCTCCAGGTCTCCTCTTCGGACCCGGGGAACACGGCGCCGTCCCACCGGTCGGCCGGTTCGTGGTCGGCCCACAGGTACCAGTCGTGGTGCGGGGCTTCCCGGCCGGAGAGGGCCGACCGGAACCACGGGTGCTCGTCGCTGGTGTGGTTGACGACCAGGTCGAGCACGATCCGGATGCCGGCCTCGTCGGCCTGGCTCACGAGTTCGGCGAAGTCCCCGAGTGAGCCGAAGCGGGGATCGATGCCGTAGTAGTCGGTGATGTCGTAGCCGCCGTCGCGGCGCGGCGAGGGGTGACAGGGGTTGAGCCAGACGGTGTCCACGCCGAGCCGGCCGAGGTAGTCCAGCCGCTCGGTGAGGCCGCGCAGATCGCCGACCCCGTCGTCGTCGGAGTCCTGGAAGGTTTCGATGTCGAGGGAATAGATCACCCCGTTGCGGTACCAACGATCCACGGTGCGGTGGCTACCCGCGGACCCTTCGGACAAACTCAGTCGTGGGCCCGCGCCAGGTGCTGGCCGCGGAGGATGGCGTAGAGGTGGTCCGGGTCGTGCGGAAAGGGGAATCCCATGGCGCAGGCCCGTTCCGCGTCCTGCCGGATACCGCGCAGCGCCCCGGGGGAGAGGTCCCGGACGCCCGGGCCCTCGGCGCGCAGCCAGTCAAGCAGGTCGTCCCAAGTGGTCCAAACGCCGGCTGCCAGAACTGTTTGCACCGCGGCGCGGTCGAACTCTTCGGCACGCAGGTCTTCGGTCGTCGTATCGTCCTTTTCGGCCATACCCCGTGCGGTACCCGGTGATCCGGAGGGCAAACTCCCGGCCGTCTGCCGGGGGCCGGGCCGGTCGTGGCCACCGCGAGTGCGCCCAGGAAGCCGAAAACAACCACGACTGAGTGACGGGCGCGTCCGGCCACCGGGCTCTCCGGTGGCCGGACGCGTTCACCCATCAGGGCTTGAGGACGACCTTCTCGCAGTTGTCCTGCTTGTTCTTGAACAGCTCGAAACCGCGCTCGGCCTCCTCCAGCGGCAGGGTGTGGGTGATGATCCGGGTCGGGTCCAGCTCGCCCTGTTCGATCCGCCGCAGCAACGGTTCCATGTAGCGCTGCACGTGGCACTGACCGGTCCGCAGGGTCAGCGACCGGTTCATCCACGCACCGGCCGGGAACTTGTCGAGCAGGCCGCCGTAGACGCCGATCACCGAAACCACGCCGCCGCTGCGGCAGGAGAGGATCGCCTGGCGCAGCGCGTGCGGGCGTTCGGTCTCCGACCGCACCGCCTGCTTGACCCGGTCGTAGGCGGCGACGTGCGCGCTGCCGTGGGTGGCTTCCATCCCGACCGCGTCGATGCACTTGTCGGGACCGCGGCCGCCGGTCAGCTCCAGCAGCCGGGACCGGACGTCGACCTCCTCGAAGTTCACCGGGATGTGGCCCGCCCGTTCGGCCAGCTGCAGCCGGTACGGCTCCTTGTCGATGGCGATCACTTTGGCGGCACCCAGGACCCGGGCGCTGTCCATGGCGAACTGGCCGACCGGACCGGCACCCCACACCGCGACGACGTCGCTGGAGCTGATGTCGCACATCTCGGCGCCCATGTAGCCGGTGGGCAGGATGTCGGACAGGAACAGCACCTGCTCGTCGGTCAGGTCCGACTCGATCTTGATCGGGCCGACGTCGGCGAACGGCACGCGTGCGTACTGCGCCTGGCCGCCCGCGAAACCGCCGGTCAGGTGCGAGTAGCCGAAGATCCCGGCGACCGGGTGGCCGAACATCTTCTCCGCGATCCCGGCGTTGGGGTTGGTGTTCTCGCAGCAGGAATACAGTTCCGCGGCGCAGGCGGCGCACGCGCCGCAGGCGATCGGGAACGGCACGACGACCCGGTCCCCGACGCGCAGCTTGCCCGGGTCGACGCCCCGGCCGACCTCGACCACCTCGCCCATGAACTCGTGGCCGAGGACGTCGCCGTCCTGCATGGTCGGGATGTACCCGTCGACCAGGTGCAGGTCCGAGCCGCAGATGGCGGTGGAGGTGATCCGCACGATCGCGTCGCGGTGGTTGAGGATCTTCGGGTCCGGGACGTCGCGGACCTCGACCTTGTTGCGGCCCGACCAGGTGTTGGCCCTCATGCGTCCGCTCCCTTCTCGAGTTCGGCGTCCGACAGCGGTTGTGCCGGACGCTGCGGGAATTCCTTGCGGGCCCGCTTGCCCCACGGGGCACCGTCGGACCGGACGACTTCGCCGGTTTCCAGGACCTGCTTGAGCCGGCGCAGGTCGTCGTCGAGCTGCTGGTGCGGTTCCTCGCCGAAGTACTTGGCGACCGCCTTGCCGACTGCGCCACCGGGGATCTGGTAGGTCAGGACCACGTGCACCTCGGTGCTCTCCCCGTCGGGGGCGGGTGCGAACCGCACGGTGCCGGAGTTCGGCACGTCGGCCTTCCCGGACGACTGCCACGCGATCCGCTCGCCCGGCGTCTCCTCGGTGATCTCCGCATCCCACTCGACGTCCTTGCCGAACGGCGCACTGGCGGCCCAGTGGCTCGTCCGGTCACCGGTGGTGCGGACCTGTTCGAGGTGCGCCATGAACGAGGGGAGGTTCTCCAGGTCGCGCCAGAAGGCGAAGACGTCCGGCGGTGGTTTGCGGATGGTGGTCGCTGCGGTCAGTTCCACGGAATCTCCTTTGCGTGCGCCCCGCGCGGCCCGCGCGGAGCTGATGTGTTCCGCGCGGGTGGCCTGCACGGCGGTCAGCAGGTCCAGCGCGGTGATCCCGGCGATGGCGCCGGTGACCCCGGCGAGCCGCCGCCGGCGGTCCCCGCCACGGCGGGCGAGGGCCAGGCCGAGCGCGGTCAGGTCCATCGCGTCGCCCGCGACCCGGGTCCAGGCCCAGATGCCCTTCCGCCTGCTCGCCAGCAGCCCGGCCGCGTGGACCAGTTCCCGCAGGCCGACGGCCGGCACCACGGCCCGCGACTTCGCCGAATCGTCGACGCCGCTGATCCGGCGCACGGTGTGCGGGGCGGCCAGCTGCGCCACGCCCAGGCCCAGGCTCAACCAGCCCAGCCGCCGGCCCCGCCGCTGCACTTTCTCTTGCTCTTGCTCTCTTCGTTCCGTTGTCGGCCTCATCCTGCGGCGGCTACCCCTCGGCGATCCGGCTAACCGGCCGACTCGTTCGAACGGCCGCGGTCGTTCGCGGTTTATCGGTTGCCCCCGAGGCAATCCGGCGCCCGAGGGGAACATCCACAACGAGGAGGCAGCGGTGAAGGCAGTGGTGTACGACGGGCCACGGCAAGTCAGCGTCAAGGACGTGCCGGACGCGAAGATCGAGCGGCCGACCGACGTCCTGGTGCGGATCACCTCGGCGAACATCTGCGGCTCGGACCTGCACATGTACGAGGGCCGGACCGATTTCGAGACCGGCCGCTGGTTCGGGCACGAGAACCTGGGACAAGTCGTCGAGGTCGGCTCCGGGGTCGACAAGGTCCAGGTGGGCGACTGGGTCGTCATGCCGTTCAACATCTCCTGCGGGCACTGCAAGAACTGCGAACGCCAGCTGACGAACTACTGCCTGACCGCCCAGCCCGAGCCGAAGATGGCCGGTGCCGCCTACGGTTTCGCCGACATGGGCCCGTATGCCGGGGGACAGGCCGAGCTGTTGCGCGTGCCCTGGGGTGACTTCAACTGCCTGCGGCTGGGCGAGGACGCCGAGCAGCGCCAGACCGACTACGTGATGCTCGCCGACATCTTCCCGACGGGCTACCACGCCACCGAGATGGCCGGCGTGCGGCCCGGCGACCAGACGGTCGTCTACGGCGCGGGACCGGTCGGGCTGATGGCCGCGCTCTCGGCGACCATTCGCGGGGCGGGCAAGGTGATGGTCGTCGACCGGCACGCCGACCGGCTGCGGCTGGCGGAATCGATCGGTGCGATCGCCATCGACGACTCGAAGGTCGACCCGGTGCAGGCCGTGCTGGACGAAACGATGGGGCTGGGCGCGGACAACGGCTGCGAGTGCGTCGGCTACCAGGCGCACGAGCCCGACGGCCAGGAGCGGGCCAACCTGACGATGAACCGGCTGGTCGCCTCGGTCCGGTTCACCGGGACGATCGGCAACGTCGGTGTCTTCGTGCCCCAGGACCCCGGGGCCGAGGACGAGCTGGCCAAGCAGGGCAAACTCGCCTTCGACTACGGCATGTTCTGGTTCAAGGGCCAGCACATCGGCACCGGCCAGGCCCCGGTCAAGAAGTACAACCGGCAGCTGCGCGACCTGATCGCCGCGGGCAAGGCGGAGCCGTCGTTCATCGTCAGCCACGAGCTGCCCCTCGACCAGGCGCCGGAGGCCTACGAGCACTTCGACAAGCGGGAAAACGGCTGGACGAAGGTCGTGCTGCACCCGGCGATGGCGGGTGCCTGACATGTCCGGAGAGCTGAACGGACGCCGGGTCGCCATTCTCGCGGCCGACGGGGTGGAGCGGGTCGAACTGGAACAGCCACGGCAAGCGCTGGACGACGCCGGCGCCCGCACCACCGTGGTCTCCATCGCCGGCGGCGAAATCCAGGCGCGCGACCACGACCTGGCGGACGCGGGCACCTTCGAGGTGGACCAGCTGGTCGGCGAGGTGTCGGTCGACGACTACGAAGCGCTGCTCCTCCCCGGGGGGACGGTGAACCCGGACAAGCTGCGGATGGATTCCGCGGCGGTGCAGTTCGTCCGGGACTTCGTCCGGTCGGGCAAGCCGGTCGCTTCGATCTGCCACGGCCCGTGGAACTTCGTCGAGGCCGACGTCGCGCGGGGCCGCCGGCTGACTTCGTGGCCGAGTGTGCGCACGGATCTGCGCAACGCCGGGGCCGAGGTGGTGGACGAGCCGGTCGTCACCGACGGCAACATCACCACGAGCCGATCCCCGGACGACCTGCCGGCCTTCTGCGAGCGCATCGTGAAGGAGTTCGCTTCGTAGACCGCTGCCGGGCCGGACGCACTTCGTCGATGACGAGGTGCGTCCGCTCTCCGTCCGGGCCGTTCTGCGGCGGCCGCGCAGAATCCGCTGCCTCGTCCGTTCGGATGACACTGAGACGATTGATGCAACACCGTCGGTGGCTGAACCGACTCGGGAGACACGATTTCACCTCGGCGCAGGCGGGCTCAGGATGCCTTGAGGTTCAGCTATGAGAGTTCAGCCGATTCCGGACTGGCTGCGGACCGACGTGAGCCGGGCAGCGCAGGCCGGCGCCGTGGTGGGCGACGCCACTTATCAGCTGGGCCGGCTGCTCGGGTACCTCGCCGCTGCCCTTCGCGGTGGTGTCGCGGTCGTCGGGGGAGCAGCCGCCGTCATCAGCATGGCGCCGCCGGCCACGCCGGCGTGGGTGCTGCCGTCGGCGGCGATCAACGTCGGGTGGGCGAGCACCCTCGCGTGGATCACGGCCACCCGTGGCCTGGTCACCTGGGTGATGACGACCGACATCGTGCTCACGAGCGGGCTGTGCCTCGGGCTCGGCCGGCTGGTCCCGCCGGCTGTGCTGCCCGCAGGCGCCAGCTGGGTCTCGGTGCTGGCGAGCATGACGATCGTCTCGGCGCATCTGGCCTGGCGAGCACGAACGGCGGTCCTCGCGGGCTTGTTGGTGACGGCGGCTTATCTCGTCGGGGCCGGCTGGGCCGAGGCCGTCGACGGTGGGGTGATCGCGGCGATCGTCTTCCTGATCCAGAACGCCTCGATGGCCGTCATGATGGTGTTGCTGCGGCAGGCGACCCGATTCGCGGACACCGCGCTGGGCGCGTACCACGAAGCGGAACGGGTGTCGTCGGTGGAACGCGCCCGTCGCGCCAGCGCCCGGGAGCAGAACCGCCGGTTGCACGACACCGTGCTGGCCACCCTGACCATGGTCGGGGCCGGAGCCATCCAGCGCTCCACCCCGGCCCTGCGCGAGCGGGCGGTGGCCGACCTCACGGTGATCGAACGGTTGGCCGAAGAGACGGTTCGAGCCGCCGGCTCGGTGCGTCTCGACCACGTCCTCGACGGGGTCGTCGCCCGGTACGAACCCTTGGTCGTGGTGTCCCCCCGACTTGACGCCTGTGTGGTCCCCGAGCCGGTCGCCGACGCGGTCGCCGGTGCCGTCGGCGAAGCGCTCCTGAACGTCGTCCACCACGCGGGCACGCGCGACGTACTGCTGGAGACCAGCGCGTCGAGCACCGGCTTTTCGGTGACTGTCGTCGACAGCGGTCGCGGGTTCGACAGCGCCGCGGTGCCGGCCCACCACTACGGCATCCGCGAATCCGTCGAGGGGCGGATGCGAGCCGTCGGGGGCGAGGGCTGCGTGGTTTCGGTACCGGGCGCCGGAACCCGCGTGGAGCTGAGGTGGCCGTGCGATGACCGGTGACGAGCAGGTGGTTTCGGCCACGGCCCGACGGTACGCGCGGGGCACGATCGTCGGCGCGGTGGTCATCGTCGTGGTTTGGCACACGGTCAACGACACACCGGCGACGATCCTGAGCTGGGCGGGTTACCAGTGGCCGGAAGCTGCCGCAGGAGCGTGGTTCCTCTATTCGGCAATCGGCGTCTTTGCGGCGGCGGACCTGCTTCGCGGCCGCTCGACCGTGCGGAAGAGATGGCTCTGGGCAGGCGCTGCGCTGGGGCTCTCCGCCTTGGTGGCTGTGCTGTGCGGCGGAGATGTGGTGACGTTCCAGAACTGGGGGTGGGGCTCGGTCGGCTGGCTGGCCGTGCTGCTCTTCTGGGATCGCCCGCTCGTCGTGCTCGCCGGCTTCCTGCTGGCCAACGTCGCGGTGAACGGTGCGATCATGGTGCTGCTCCACCCGCCCGACCGCACCGCCGTCGCCCGGTTCACGATGATCGTCTACGGCAGCATCGCTCTGCAGCTGGCCTTCGCGGTGGGAGCGCGGGCACTGGCGGCGACGGCGGGAAAGGCCGCCCGGGCGGCCGTGGCGCGGAACGCGACGATCACCGAAGGACTCGTGGCGGAGGCGGCGGACCGGGTCCGGCAGCAGCGGTACCAGGCGTTGCAGCGCAGCACGGCCCCCGTCATCGCGAAACTCGCGGACGGCACCAGCGACCCCGCCGACGAAGCCGTGCGCAGGACGTGTGCCGTGGAGTCGGCGCGGTTGAGGCGGCTGCTGGCCGAAAGCGACGACGTACCCAACGCGCTGTTGCACGAGCTGCGTGCGTGCGCCGATGTCGCCGAGCGCCGTCGGGTCGTCGTCGACTTCGCGGTCTCCGGCGTCGTGCCGAGCCTCGACGTCGGCGTGCGGCACCTGCTCGCCGAACCGCTCATCGAGGTGCTGAGCACCACTCGGACGGCGGCACGCGTCACCGTGATCGGGCTCCCGGACGAAGTGAGGGTGAGTGTCATCGCGGATGCCGCCGACCTCGCGACGACGAGATCGGACGACAGGGTCGTGACCGGGAGCCACCGCGAAGGAGATCGGCTGTGGACCGAGGCAATCTGGCGGAGACCGTCACCGTCGCCATCGTCGAAGACCACCCGGTGGTCATCGCCGGGGTCCGGCACTGGATCGACACCGACAGCCGGCGGCGGGTGAAGGTCGTCAGCGCGGGTGACACGGTCGCCGAGGTGACCGGTGGGCCGGGCGCGGCCGCGGATGTCGTGCTTCTCGACTTGAACCTCCACGGCAACCTGGTGCTCGATCAGGTCGCCGAACTCACCGCCGCGGGGCGCCGGGTCGTCGTGTATTCGCAGCACACCGACGCCGAAATCGTCCAAGCGGTGTACGAGGCAGGTGCCGGATTCCTCGCCAAGCACGAGGGCGAAGACCACTGCGTCGACACGATCGTGGCGGCGGCCGGCGACCGGCCGCACGTCACCCCGGCCGCGGCCGGCGCGATGCTCGCCGACCGCCGGCCGCAACGGCCGGTGCTGTCCGAGCGCGAGCTGGAGGCCCTGCGGCTGTGGTTCCAGTCCATGTCGAAGGCGTCGGTCGCCGCTCGGATGGGGATCAAGGAAAGCACGGTCAAGCAGTACATCGACCGCGCGCGGGTGAAGTACGCGAAGGTCGGGCGGAAGGTCGCGGGCAAGGACGCGATGCTGGCCCGCGCGATCGAGGACGGCATCGTCCGCGCGGACCAGGTCGGCGAGTATACGTCGTTCGCCAAGGACCAGGAGTGAAGACGGGTACTCGGTCGCGACGTGGTGTGCCTTTCCTCTGCCTGGTCAGGGGACCGTCAGCGCGGCTTGGGCCTGGACGTGGTCGACGAAGGTGTCCTTGCGGGCGACGAGCCCGTCCTCGTCGAGGGTGACGACGTCGAGGCAGTCGAACCGGATGGGCCGAGCGGTGGCGTCCGGACCGGGGAGCTCGGCGGTGAGTGCCCAGTCGAGGATCCAGTGGCGGTCGGCGGTGATCACCCGGTGGGTCTCGAACCCGAGGCCGGGCCACTGTTCGAACAGGGCGGCGAAGGCGTCGCGAACGGCGGTCCTGCCCACGACGGGCCGGCCGCCGTCGCGGAGCCAGAACCGCGTGCCGGGTGAGTGCAGGGTGACGATCGCGTCCGGGTCGCGGGTCGCGAACGTCGCCGCGTAGTTCTCGAACAGCCGGCGAACATCCATGGCGCGGCTCATTTCACCTCGTAGACGCGGTAGCCGACGTGTCGCATCGACAGTTCGTTGACCGCGATGGTCACGGTCGAGTTCAACCAGGAATAGGCGTCGGCGCCGGTCTCGAACAGGGGCGCGGTGCGCACGTACCCGTCCTGGTGGCCGATGGTCTCGCCGGCGAGCAGCCGGCCGGCTGCTTCGGCCGGCAGCGACGCGCGGCCGGTGACCGTGACGTGCACCAAGGCGCCGTCGTGGGTGCGCATCGTCGCCCGGACGTCGAGCCGGGCGACGCGGTCGGCGTCGACCAGGATCCAGTCGCCGCCGCCGGGGAGGAACTCCCCGCGCAGCCGCTGGCCTTCGACGGTGCCGCGTTCCACCACGGCGGTCATCCGCGTGCCGACCGGCGTCGGGAACGTGTGCACGGCCTGGAACTCGATCCGGAAGTCGCACAGGTGCTCCACCGGCAGCGAGGTGACCGGCTCGGCGTCAACGAGTGTCATGCTGCCCAGCTTGACGGCGAGACGTGGAAAACACAAGTATTAACTTTGATTTACCAAGTGTCCTCTTGGAGGTATAGTCGCCGCGTGGCGGCACGTTCGTACAACCAGTACTGCGCCGTGGCCAGGACCCTGGACGTGGTGGGCGAGCGCTGGTCCCTGCTCGTCGTCCGCGAGTTGCTCGACGGTCCCAAGCGCTACGTCGACCTGCAGGCCGGCCTGACCGGCGTCTCGACCGACATGCTCGCCGCCCGGCTGAGGACCCTCGAGCAGGCCGGGGTGATCACCCGGCGGACGCTTCCCCCGCCGGCCGCGTCGAAGGTCTACGAGCTGACCCCGCTCGGGCGGGAGCTACGCCCGGCGGTGACCGAACTCGCCCGCTGGGGCCTGCGGCTGCTCGACGAACAACGCGAGGACGACGACTTCCAGATCCACTGGATCACCCCGTCGCTGCGGGCGATGTTCCACCCGGAAGCGGCCCGGGACGTCACCCTCACCGTCGAGTTCCGGATCGGGACCGGCGTTCTGCACGCCGGCATCCATGACATGGCCCTCGACACCCATCCCGGCCACGCCGAGAACCCCGACGTCGTCCTCACCTTCGACGACGCCGCCACACTGGCCCGGCTCGGCCGCAGCCCGGCCGAGGCAGCGGCCGCCGTCTCGGCAGGACGTCTTCGCGTCCAAGGCGAAGCCGACGCCGTCCGGACCACCGCCCGCCTCTTCGGCGCCACCCGTCAGGAGCTCGAAGCAGCGCCTTGAGCTCCTCGGGGAACTGTGCCGGGATCGGGGCGCTCACAGCTTGCACGACAGCGTCGCCATGTCACTGTCCTTGGGTTTGAACAGCCCCTCGAAATCTCCGCCGGTGCCGCCGCGGTAGGCATCCGCCGCGTCCGGCAGCGTGTCCACGAAATCGTGCCGCCACTGTGTACGCAGGTAGTCGCTGATCACGGAGTTCAGCTTGAGGCAGTCCTCGTGGTGCTGCCCGAGCAATCCGACACCGTAGTACTGAAGCTCGCCGAACACACCCGACAGGACGACCTTGAACTTGCCGGGCGCCGCGTGGGTGAAGCCATAAAGGATCAGGGTGTCGCTGAACACCGCGTCGGTTCCGCCCCGCTCAAGCAGGTCGACGCACTCTTGGGTGCTGGGGTCGCGGGTCGCCATGTTCGCGCCGGGGATCGGCACCGCGGCATTGGTGGTCGTGCTGACGGTGCAGACGCTTTTCCCGGCCAGGCTGTCCTTGCCGGTGATGCGTGTGTCGTTCCCGCGGACGAGCAGCGCCTGGGGGGTGATCATGTACGGGCCGGCGAAGTCGATGCCGTCCTGGTTGCGTTGCGTTGTGATCGAGTACGTCGCGATGACGATCGTCGCCGTGCCGCTCTTGAGCTTGCCCGCTCGGTCCGTGGAGGTGAGCGGGGTGTTCGCGACCGGGGTGTGCAGTCTCGCCCCGATCGCGTTCATCAGGTCGATGTCGAAGCCTGCGGGATTGGTGTCGCCCAGCGAGAAACCCGGCGCGCGGTCGCCGACGCCGACGGCGAGCGGCGCCGTGAGGATGGACGGGGGCGGTGGCGGGGAAGTGCAGCCGGCCAGCACCAGGAGCGAGCCACCGACGGCAAGCCGCCGCACGATCCGCGCCACCCTCATGAGTCCTCCAAGGCTGCCGTCACCCGTTCCGCAGCGTCGCGCTGGTGACGAACAGGTCCACCGCGCAATTCCTGTCGTCTCGAGTGTTCATGACGGTGATGTCGAGGTGCAGGTGCTCGGTCCCGTCCGGCAGGTCGAGGTGGACGGGCGCGCCGGGAGCCGCGGTGATCGCCTGGCCGCGATTCCCCGCCGACCTCGGGGTCAGCGAGAACCTGGTGTTCGGGACGCAGCTTCCGGCACCGCTGTTGGTGTCGGCGGCCTGGAGCACCAGGTCGATCTCGGTTCTCCTGACTGCGATGTCGACGTCAAGCGCCGCCTGCCCATCGGGTAGCACGCCGGTGCTGTTGGCGAGGTGGATGCGGGAAAGCACGTCGACGACTCGATTGGCCTGGTAGTAGGACCAGGCACCCCATCCCGCGCTGCCCGCGGAATCCACGGCGAGGATGGCGATGACGACGCCCCGGGTGACTCCTGGTCCGATCCGCGGGAACCGCGGAGGCTGGAAGACTCCGACGATCCCGGTGAGGGCGGTGACGAGACTGACGATGGATCCGGCGATGGCCGCCGCGACGTCGATCTTGGCGGCGATCAACCCGAGGAGCACGACCGTCCAGACCAACGCGACCGTGGCCGCGACGACGAAACGCGGACTGAGCGGTCCTGGCGTTCCAGACCCCGGGGAACGAGCGTCCGAAGCCGAGACTTGATCAGACGACTCCTGCGGAGGGTGTTCGCCCGGTTCCTCCGTCACGGCGTCAGTCACGGCTGAAGGACCCCCGCGCATCAACAGTTTGCTGTTCTGCCAGGCAACCACCCGCCAGGACCCGCCGCAATCGGCCAAAAGGCCCGTTCCTCGTTCCGGCCGCGGGGTGCGGTTCGAGCGGGCCGGATTTCGCCGGGCAGTCCGCGGGCGTTGCCGTGGCTGATCAGACCCGGCGGCGTAACGCTTTGCGGAGCTCTTCGAACGCGAGCACGGTGGCGGCCAGTGCGGTGGCGATGCCCCAGTCGGTGGCGGTGAGCGCGGTCGTGCCGACCAGGGCCTGGGCGGCGGGAACGTGGACCGCGCAGATCTGCAGGACCAGCACGGCGGCGACGGCGGCCCAGAGGCGCCAGTTCCGCAGCAGCAGCGGGCCGAACACCGTGGCGTTCTCGTCGCGGACGTTGAGGAGGTTGAACACCTGGTAGAGCACGAAGGTCGTGAAGGCCAGCGTTTGCGCGGTGGCGGTGCCGCGGTCGAGGCCGAGGCGGTAGGCGTACAGCGTTCCGGCGGTCATGAGCAGGCCGGTGCCGGCGATGCGGGCGAGGCGGCGTCCGGTGAGGATGTGCGCGCCCGGGGGCCGGGGTGGTTCGTGCATGACGGCGCGGCGGGCGGGTTCGAGACCGAGGGCCAGTGCCGGTGGTCCGTCGGCGATGACGTTGACCCACAACAGCATCAGCGGGGTGAGCACCGCGGGTTCGGACAGGAAGACCACCGATCCGGCGACCATGGTGAGGATCGCGGCGAGGTTGGTGCTGATCTGGAAGCGGACGAACTTGACGATGTTGTCGTAGATGGTGCGGCCCTGGCGGACGGCGCCGACGATGGTGGCGAAGTTGTCGTCGGTGAGGACCATCGAAGCGGCCTCTTTGGACACGTCGGAGCCGGTGATGCCCATGGCCACGCCGATGTCGGCGCCTTTGAGGGCGGGCGCGTCGTTGACGCCGTCGCCGGTCATGGCGACGGTCTCGTGGCGGCGTTGCAGCGTCTGCACGATGCGGATCTTGTGTTCGGGGGCGACGCGGGCGAACACGCCGACGCCGGGAGCCTCCTGTTCGAGGGCGCCGTCGTCGAGCCGGTCGATGTCCTCACCGGTGATACCGCGGCCGGCGATGCCGAGGGCGCGGGCGATCGAGGTCGCGGTGGCGAGGTGGTCGCCGGTGATCATCTTGACGTCGATGCCGGCGGTGTGGCACTCGGCGACCGCGTCGGCGGCTTCCGGGCGGGGCGGGTCGAGGATGCCGACCAGGCCGACGAGGACGAGCTCGTCCGGCAGCCGCGGGGTCCCGGTGCCGTCGGTGTCGATGCCGGGCCGGTGGGCGACGGCGATGGCCAGCACGCGTTCGCCGCGGCCGGCGAGCTCCTCCAGCACCGCGGAGATCTCGCGCAACCGCCGCGCGTCCAGCGGGCGGTCGCCGCCGGTGCAGCGGACGTGGGTGGCGCGGCGGAGCAGGACGTCCGGGGCGCCCTTGACGCACACCCGCACGCCCGGTCCGTGGCGGTGGAAGGTGGCCATGTACTTGCGGCCGGAGTCGAACGGGATCTCGGCGACGCGCGGGGTGGCCCGGCGCAGCGCGGTGACGTCCACGCCGGCTTTGCCGGCGAGGGTGACCAGGGCACCCTCGGTGGGGTCGCCGACGAGCGTGCCGTCGTGCACGACGGAGTCGTTGCACAAGGCGGCGGGCACCAGCACGTCACGCAGATCGGGCAGCGGGGCGCCGTCTTCGGCGGTGATCGTCCCGGCGGGACGGTAGCCCTCGCCGCTGACGCGGTAGCGGCGGCCGGCGTGCCACAGCGTGCGGGCGGTCATCTGGTTGAGGGTGAGCGTGCCGGTCTTGTCGGTGCAGATCACGGTGGTCGAGCCGAGGGTTTCCACGGCGGTGAGGCGTTTGACGATGGCCCGGCGGCGGGCCATGCGGCGCATGCCCAGCGCGAGGGTGACCGTGACGACGGCGGGCAGGCCCTCCGGGATGGCCGCCACCCCCAGCGCGACGGCGAGGGTGATCACCTCACCCAGGCCGCTGCCGGTGACGAACTGCACCACCGCGACCAGGACGACCGCGATCCCGGCGAGGTAGGCCAGCCGCACCCCGAGCTTGTCCAGCTGCCGCTGCAACGGCGTGCGGACGGCTTCGGTGCGCTGCAGCAGGCCGGCGACCTTGCCGATTTCGGTGGCCATGCCCGTGGCCGTGACCAGTACCTCGCCGCGGCCGCGGGTGACGACGCTGGTCATGTGGGCCATGCAGGCGCGGTCGGGCAGGCCGACGTCGCCGGGAAGGGCTTCGCCGGTCTTGGCCACGGGGACCGATTCGCCGGTCAGGCCGGACTCGTCGGTCTCCAGGGTGACCTGGGCGAGCACCCGCCCGTCGGCGGGGATCCGGTCGCCCGCTTCGACCAGCACGACGTCACCCGGCACCACGTCCGCGGCCGGCAAGTCGACCACCTCCCCGGCCCGGCGCACCCGCGCCGACGGGCTCAACATCTCCCGCAGGGCGGCCACGGCCTGGTCGGCCCGGCGTTCCTGGAAGAAGCCCAGCACGCCGTTGAGACCCAGGACCACGCCGATCACCAGCGCTTCCCGGAACGAACGCTCGACGACGCCGGCCAGCACGGCGGCGAGCACCAGCACCACGTTCAGCGGATTGGCCACCTGGGCGGCCAGCGCCTGCCACCACGGCCGGGGCGCGGGCTCGGCCAGCCGGTTCGGTCCCGCGTCCGCGAGCCGGCGTGCCGCCTCAGCCGTGTCCAGACCGCGTGCGGGGTCCACGCCGAGCCGCGCCGAGACGTCGGCTGGTTCCCACCGCCACGGCTGCGGAACCGTCGGTGGCGCAGGGGGGTCACCGACCAGCAGAGGGCCTTCTACGGCGCCGCGTTCCCGGCCGGTCACGGCCGGGGTGGCGGGACGACGGCCACCGGGCAGGCGGCTTGGTGGATGCGGGCGCGGCCGGTCGAACCCAGGCGCAGACCGCGGAAGCCAGCCCGGCCGCGGGAGCCGGCCACGCCGATCTCTCCGAACCCGCCCAGCGGCCGGTCCGGCCGGCGGTGCACCGCGACCAGCGGCACACCGCGCGAGGCGGCGGTGCGGAAGGCGAACGGGATCGCCGCCGTGCTGGGAGGCGAGCTGTCCACGCCGACGACCGCGGGCCCGTCGCCCCGCGGCTCGGTGCGGGCGCCGGTCCCGCGGACCACCACGCTCGGCCGCCCGCCTGCTGCCACCATCTTGAGTCCCCCCGGCGAAAGTCGTGTGCGGATGTTCGTGCGCGGTGATCAGGCGCTGAGCCGGTCCGGCTCCAGCAGGACGTCGGCCACGGACCGTCGCGGCGTCCACGCCACCGGCTTGCCGCGGCCCAGTCGCAGCACGATCTGCGGCCACAGCCCACCCCCGAGCAGGTCGCGCAGCTCGTCACGGACGGAGCTGACCTCGACCGGCTGGGAGATGAACGACGCGTCGAGCCCGGCGGCGGTCGCGGTCAGCAGCACCCGCTGCATGGCTTGACCGGCGCGGAGCTGGTCGAGCCGGGTGTCGTCGAAGGACCCGATGACCACCACCAGCGGGTCGGATTCGTCGATCCGGCCGCGCCGGGCCGAGGGCGCGGTCCCGAAGTCGCGCAGGATCCAGCCGCCGTCGTCGGCGGGCATCGCCCCGGCGGCGTAGTCGGGGACGCCGTCGCGGCTGCCCCGCCCACGCCCGGTCCAGTACCGCCATTCGGCGACGAACGCCGGGTCGGTGAGCTGGTCCTGGTGGCTCTTGTTGACCAGTTCACGCAGCCGGTCCAGCTGGACGGCGTCCAGCCGCGGCAACCAGGCCTGCTCGATCTCGGCGGCGTGGCGCAGCCTGGCCACCACGGACGCGGGGACGGCGGCCTTCTCGAACGGCGTGCGGTTGGTGTGCCGGCGGGGGATCGCGTCGGCCAGCTCGACCAACCGCGGATCGGGCCGTCGGGCGGCGAAGGGCCGCACGACGGCCAGCAGGTCCGGTTGGTCCCGGCGGGGCAGCAGAGTCGTGGCCGGGTGCGCGCCGAGGGCGTGGATCGCGGTGCGCAGGTTGAACAACGCGGCCCCGCAGGACAGCAGCAGCTCACGCTGATCGGCGTCGACGACCGGAAGCGCGCGCTCGGTGTCCGCGTGCAGCTCGAGACCCACGGGCGTGCAGCGGAACCGCCAGGGCTGCGTGTTGTGCGTGGACGGCGCCAGCACCGCGGCACCGATCACGGACTTGACCTGGTCGGAGTCCAGCAGGCCGACCGGCGTGATGGTTGAAGTCATGTCTCCCCCCATGCCGCGGCGCGGCACGTTGCGGATCGGAAAGCTCGGCTCGAGGATCTCCCGGGCGGACCGGGCCCCGAAAGAGCACAAGGTCACCAGCGGTGAGGCCCGGGTCGAGCCGCTCGGCGCGGTGGAGCCTTTGGTCCTTCGGGCCGGGGACCTGTGGTTCTGGGTGGACCCGCGCGGGGTGAAGATGATCAGCGCATGCAGATCCACATCAGCACCGACAAGAACGTGCACGGCAGTGACGCCCTGGTGCGACGCGTCGAGCAGGAGCTCGAGACCGCGTTCTCCCGGTCTTCCGAGCGGATCACCCGGCTGGAAGCCCACCTCGGCGACGAAACCGCCGCTCACGCCGCCGGCCCGGACCGGCGGTGCGTGCTCGAAGCCCGGCTGGCCGGGCACGGGGTTGTCTCGGTGACCCACCACGCCGGCTCGGTGACCGACGCCTGCCACGGGGCCATCCGCAAGCTCGAAAGCGCGCTGGAGAGCAGGTTCGGCCGGCTGTACCGGCACAAGGGCGGGGAGTCCATCCGGCACCGGGACGTACCGGCCGACCCCGGCCGGACCGGCGCGCCCGCTGCCGGCGCGCACTGACGCTCCTCGCCGGGAACGCGGGCGAGGCGGCGTTCCCGGCGAGGACCAACAGCCCCTCCGAACGAGGACCTACGGCACCCGGCGGTGGACCGTTGTGCAGTGTCCGGCACGGTTTGCGAACCGGTGGGATGGAGCAGGCCGAGGACCGACCTCACGGCCCGGCGGCCGCCGAAAGGCACAGTCTACTTCGGACACCGACGTGGAGATGACGATGCGCAAGTACGTGTACGACTTCGCCGAGGGCAACCGGGCCATGGTGGATCTGCTCGGGGGCAAGGGCGCCAACCTCGCCGAGATGACGGTGATGGGCCTGCCGGTGCCGCCGGGGTTCACGATCACCACCGAGGCGTGCCGGGCGTACCTGGCCGCCGGCGCACCACCCGAGGGGCTGGCCGAGGAGGTGGCGGAGCACCTGCACGCGCTGGAGCGCGCGATGGGCCGGAAGCTCGGCCAGGTGGACGAGCCGCTGCTGGTTTCGGTCCGGTCCGGAGCGCGGTTCTCGATGCCGGGGATGATGGACACCGTTCTCGACATCGGGCTGACCGACGAATCGGTGACCGGGCTCGCCGCGTGGTCGGGGGACGAGCGGCTGGCGTGGGACTCCTACCGGCGGCTGGTGCAGATGTTCGGCACGACCGTGCTGGGCGTCGACGCCGCCCACTTCGCCGGTGCGTTGCGGGCGGCGAAGCAGACCAAGGGCGTCACCGGTGACCTCGGCCTGGACGCGGCCGATCTGCGGGCGCTGACCGCCACGTTCAAGGACATCGTCCGCGAACAGGCCGGCCGGGAGTTCCCGCAGGACCCGCGCGAGCAGCTGAACCTCGCGATCAACTCGGTGTTCGAGTCGTGGAACACCGACCGGGCCCACGTCTACCGCCGCGCCGAGCACATCCCCGAGGACCTGGGTACCGCGGTGAACGTGTGCGCGATGGTGTTCGGCAACCTGGGTGAGGACTCCGGCACGGGCGTGGCGTTCACCCGCGACCCGGCCACCGGGGCACCCGGTGTCTACGGCGACTACCTGGCCGACGCCCAAGGCGAGGACGTCGTGGCCGGCATCCGCAACACCCTGCCGCTGCACCGGCTCGCCGATCTGCAGCCCCGGGCGTACGAGCAGCTGCTGGGGATCATGCGGACGCTGGAGGAGCACTACCGCGACCTGTGCGACATCGAGTTCACCATCGAGCGCGGCCGGCTGTGGATGCTGCAGACGCGGGTCGGCAAGCGGACCGCGGCCGCCGCGTTCCGCATCGCCGAGGCCTTGCGCGAGGAAGGCGTGATCGACGCCGACGAGGCGCTGCGGCGGGTCACCGGTGCGCAGCTGGCGCAGCTGATGTTCCCCCGCTTCGCCGACACCGCCACGGCGCCGGTCGCCACCGGCGTTGCGGCGTCCCCGGGCGCGGCGGTCGGCGAGGCCGTGTTCGACTCCGCCACCGCGGTCCGCCGGGCGGAGGAAGGCGCCGCCGTCATCCTGGTGCGGCGGGAAACCAATCCCGACGACCTCGACGGGTTGATCCACGCCCGCGGCGTGCTCACCAGCCGCGGCGGCAAGACGTCGCACGCCGCCGTCGTTGCGCGCGGGCTGGGCCGGACCTGCGTCTGCGGGGCCGAATCCCTGGCCGTCGACGTGGCGAACCGCCGGTTCACGACCGCGGACGGCACGGTCGTCGCCGAGGGCGACGTGATCTCCATCGACGGGACCGCGGGCGAGGTGTACCTCGGTGAGCTGGCCGTGGTGCCGTCGCCGGTCGTCGACTACTTCGAAGGCCGCCGCGAGCCCGGAGCCGATGCGCTGTTGCAGGCGGTCGACCGGATCATCACGCACGCCGACGCCCGGCGGCGGCTGGAGGTGCGGGCGAACGCCGACACTCCGCAGGACACGCGCCGGGCCCGCCGCCTCGGGGCGACCGGGGTCGGGCTGTGCCGCACGGAGCACATGTTCCTCGGCGATCGGCGGGTGCTGGTCGAACGGCTGATCCTCGCCGGGACCGAAGCCGAACGCGAGTCCGCACTCGCGGCGCTGCTCCCGTTGCAGCGAGCGGACTTCGTGCGGATTCTCGAGGAGATGGACGGGCTGCCGGTCACCATCCGGCTGCTGGACCCGCCCCTGCACGAGTTCCTGCCCGACCGCACGGCGCTGACCGCCGAAGTGGCGGTGGCCAACGCGCTCGGCCGGCCGGGTGCGCCGGAGGACCTGCTGCGCGCGGTGGACCGGCTGCACGAGCAGAACCCGATGCTGGGCACCCGCGGAGTCCGGCTCGGGCTGGTCGTGCCCGGTCTCTACGAGATGCAGGTGCGCGCCATCGCCGAAGCCGCCGCGACCCGGGTGCGCGCAGGCGGTGCCCCGCGGGTGGAGATCATGATCCCGCTGGTCGCCGACGTGCGTGAGCTGGACATCATGGCCGGCCGCGCGCGGCGGATCCTCGACGAAGTCACCGCCGGGACGGGATTCCCGTACGAGATCGGCACGATGATCGAGCTGCCCCGGGCCGCGGTGACCGCGGGCCGGATCGCCGGGTCGGCGGAGTTCTTCTCCTTCGGCACCAACGACCTGACCCAGACGGTGTGGGGATTTTCGCGGGACGACGTCGAGGCGTCGTTCTTCCCCGCCTACCTCGCCGCCGGCATCTTCGGCGTGTCCCCGTTCGAAACGATCGACCGGGACGGCGTCGGCCGGCTCGTCTGCGACGCCGTGGAAGCGGGCCGGGCCACCCGCCCGGGCCTGGTCATGGGTGTGTGCGGCGAACACGGCGGCGACCCGGCGTCGATCGCGTTCTTCCACGAGGCAGGCCTCGACTACGTGTCCTGCTCGCCGTTCCGGGTGCCCGTCGCCCGGCTCGAAGCCGGGCGCGCGGCCGTCGGCCAGGCCGACAGCGCCGTCGACAACCGATAGGAGACAGGAGTGCCCGTGACGGCAACGAGACCCGCCCCGACGGCCATCCGGCCGCAGGCGGGAGGCGAACACGGCGAAGGCGCGTGGCTGCTCGTCCTCATCGGGGGCGCGACGGCGATGTCGATCCGCACCGCGGCATGACCGGCACCCCGCGCATCGCGGTCGTCGGCGGCGGGATCTCCGGGCTCGCCACGGCCTACTTCCTGCGACGGCGTCCCGATCCGCCCGAGGTCTTCCTCGTCGAGGCCGACGACCGCCTCGGTGGGAAGATCCGCACCCACGACGTCGAGGGCCTGCCGGTGGACACCGGACCGGACGGCTTCCTGGTCCGGGCGCCCCGGATGCGGGCGCTGGTCGACGAACTCGGCCTGACGGCCGCGCTCACGGCCCCCGCCACCGCGCGGTCCTACCTGTGGACCCGGAACGCCCTGCGGGCCTTGCCCGCCGGCGCGGCCTTCGGCATCCCCCGCCGGATGCTGCCGCTGGTGCGCTCCCGCCTGCTGTCCCCGACCGGGCTGGCCCGCGCGGGGCTGGACCTCGTGCTCCCGGCCACGCGCCTGCCCGGCGACCCTTCCGTCGCCGAAGTCGTGGGTGCCCGGTTCGGCGCGCAGTTGCTGGACCGGCTGGTCGGTCCGCTGGTCGGCGGGGTGTACGCCGGACGGCCCGACCGGCTGAGCGCGCGCAGCGCGACCCCCGACGTCGCCGCACTGGCCCGCCGGTCCCGCAGCCTCTACCTGGGGCTGCGGCGCACCGGCAGCCCGGTCCCGGGGCCGGCCTTCATGACCGTCGACGGTGGCCTGGGCCGGCTGGTGGACGCGCTGGCGGCCGGCCTCTCCGACGCCGATGTCCGGCTCGGCAGCCGGGTGCGCGGAATCGACCGCGGCCCCGGCGGCTACCGGCTGCGGTTCGCCGGGCGCGGCCCCGAAGAGGCCGACGCCGTCGTGCTCGCGGTGCCGGCGTTCGCGGCCGCGGACCTGCTCGCGCCCTTGAGCCAGGAAGCGGCGCTCGCCCTCGGCGAGATCCCCTACGCCGACGTCGCGAGCGTGACCCTGGCCTACCCGCGTGCCGCGCTGCGGCGTCCTCTCGACGGCACCGGTTTCCTCACTCCCGCCGGTGAAGGACGGCTGGTCGTGGGCTGCACCTGGTTGCCGGCGAAATGGCCGCACCTCGCCGACCCGTCGGTCGTGCTCCTCCGTTGCCTGGTCGGCCGGCACGGCGACGCCCGGTGGCGTGCCCTCGACGACGACGCGCTCGTCGCGCGGGTCCACCGGGAACTGGCCGAAGCGATGGGCATGACCGCGGGACCCGAGCGCGGGCACGTCCAGCGCTGGCCGGCGGCGCTGCCCCAGTACACCATCGGCCACCAGGACCGGCTCAATCGGATCGACGCTGGATTGCGCGGCCTGCCGGGAATCCGGGTGACCGGGGCCGCGTACCGCGGTGTCGGCTTGGCCGCGTGCGTCACCGAGGCCGAGCGGGTGGTGGCGAAGGTGCTGGCGGACATCCACGAGCGGGACGGCGCGGTGCCGGCGGCTCGCGCCGACGACTGCTGGACGAGTGATGTGTAAGTCCGGTTGGCGAGGGTGCTTCGTCGTTGCGGACCTCGCTTTGCCGCGGCTGGGCGGGGGACGCTGCTGCCGCGGCTTTGGAAGAAAGAATGTCTCTGCCGCGGCTTGGAAGAAGAGAATGTCCTCGCCGGACGGGCAATGCCGCTAAGTTAGTGGGCGGGGTCGAGGAGCTTTATGCGTGCCAGTTCGGTGTATGTCGTGGTGTGATGG
>NZ_JBSGBQ010000055.1:0-41910 GCF_053601335.1 Amycolatopsis sp. NPDC004747
AGCCCACCGCGGACGTCGAAGGAGATGTCCAGCGTCGTGCGGAACGCCTGCGACATCTCCAGGCCCTGCATGTTCTTGAAGCTGCCGTGGTAGACCACCTCCTGCATCGAGGGGTCGAAGAACAGCGTCAGGTACACACCGGTCAGCAGCAGGATGATGAAGCTGTAGAGCGCGATCTCGCCCAGCAGGAACGACCAGTGCGTCGGGAACACCTTGTTCATCTGGTGCCGCAGGCCCTTGGCCAGGTGATACCGCTGGTCGGCATTGTTCGCCGCGTCGCCCAGCGCCTTCTCGACCGGGCTCGACCCCTTGGTCGGCGTGGTGAGTGAACTCATGACTTACGCTCCCAAAAGGCCGGACCGATGGCCTCGATGAAGTCGCCTCGCGCGATCAAGTATCCCTCTTCGTCCACCGTGATCGGTAGCTGGGCCAGCGGCCGGGTCGCCGGGCCGAAGATCGGCTTGGCGTAGTGGAGGGCGTCGAACTGCGACTGGTGGCACGGGCACAGGATGCGGTTGGTCCGCTGCTCGTACAGGGAGGTCGGGCAGCCGACGTGGCTGCAGATCTTCGTGTACGCGTAGTAGTCGCCGAAGTTGAAGTCCTCCTGGCCGGCCCGCTTGACCACCTTGGCGGCGTCGGTCGGGCGCAGGCGGATCAGCATGACCGGGTTGTCGACCCGGGTCAGCGCCTTGGCCAGCGCTTCGGCGTCGTTGCGCTCGGACTCGCGGAACGGGAACACCGTCTCCATCGCGCCCGCGTCGAGGTCCTCGGCCTTGACCAGCGAGATCTCGGTCGGCTTGTCGTGCTCCACCTCGACCGGCTTGCCGGTCGCGCGGCGCATGTAGACCTTCTCGCCGGGGAAGTTCGGCTGCCAGCCGGTGTGCCACAGCGAGTCACGGGACTCGCTGTCCTTCCACGGGTTCTTGATGAAGGACGCGACCGGCAGCGCCGCGGCGGCGAGGCCCAGCGCACCGGCACCGGCGATCGCCGAGCGCTTGATCAGCGACCGGCGGGCGATGGTGCTGCGGTTCCCGGCGTCGGCCAGGTGCGCGAGGATCGTCTGGCGGTCGACCTCGGCCGACCCTTCGCCCTGGTTGTCGCTGCGCTGCTGCACCGCGACCTCGGCGGGCACGAACTTCTTCGTGTACAGGATCACGCCGATGCCCAGGCCGAGGATGGCCAGACCGAGCGTGAGCCCCAGCATCGGGGTGTACAGGCTGTACCAGAAGTGGCCGCTCTCGTTGTCCGGCGCCTCGTACTGCCACGGCCACCAGATCAGCGAAACGACGAACCCGATCCCGGCCAGCGCGGACAGGCCGAACCAGAACGCGACCAGGCGCTCGGCCCGCTTCTCCGCGCGGGTGCCCTCCACGGGCCACGGGGTCGGGTACTCGACGATCTCGACGCCGTCGAGCTGCCCGCCCAGCTTGACCAGCTGGTCCCGGTCCATCTCAGCCAGTTCCGCCTCCGACGGCGGCTTCGGCCCCTCGGCACTCATGCCTTCGATCCAATCCACAACGTCACGCCGATCAGCGCGGCGATCCCGACGATAAAGGCGATGACGCCCTCCGAAGCGGGGCCGACCCCGCCGAGGCCGTTACCACCCGGGTCATTGTTGCCGTCCGACACCGACTTCACGTAGGCGACGATGTCCTTCTTCTCCTCCGGCGACAGCTGCCGGTCGGAGAACTTCGGCATGTTCTGCGGGCCGGTGAGCATGGCCGTGTAGATCTGCTCTTCGCTGGCCGGGTCCAGGTTCGGCGCGTACTTGCCGGCGGACAGCGCACCACCGCGGCCGGTGAAGTTGTGGCACGAAGCGCAGTTGAGGCGGAACAGCTCGCCACCGCGGGCCGGGTCGTCGCCGCGCAGGGCCTCGCCCTTCTCGGCGGGACGCTGGACGCCGCCGCCGTGCGCCTGGATGTAGGCGCCGACCGCGTCGATCTCGGCCTCGGTCAGCTTCGGCGGCTTCCGCGCGGCCTGCGCCTCCTGGCGCGCGGCCGGCATGCGGCCCGAAGAAGTCTGGAAGTACACCGCGGCGTCGCCGATGCCGATCAGGCTCGGGCCGCGGTCCTGCACGCCCTCGAGGTTCGCGCCGTGGCAGGCGATGCAGGTGTTGTTGTAGACCTGCTCGCCGAGACGCAGCTGCGCCGGCGTGCCCTGGGCCTGCGCGGTCTGCGGCTCCGGGGCGAACGCGGAGTAGAGGAAGCCGACGCCCACCAGCGCGATGCCGAGCGCGAGCAGGCCGGCGAACCGCCTCCGCAGCTTCGACCGCGCGCGGTAGCGGCGCTCCGAGGATTTCGTGCTGGTGGTCATCTTGCGGCAACCCTTGCTGTCAGTTCAGGCCGATGGTGAAGGTGGTGGCGGCTGAGGCGGACCTACGGAAGGAGGTAGATCACACCGAAGAGGCCGACCCACACGATGTCGACGAAGTGCCAGTAGTAGGACACGACGATCGCCGACGTGGCCTGGGCGGGCGTGAACTTGCTCAGTTTCGTGCGGATGAGCAGGTACACGAAGGCGATGAGCCCGCCGATGACGTGCAGGCCGTGGAACCCGGTGGCGAGGTAGAAGACCGTGCCGAACGGGCCGGACGGGATCGTCATCCCCTCTTCGACCAGGTTGTGGTACTCGTTGGCCTGGCCGCCGACGAAGATGGCGCCCATGATCAACGTGATGATGTACCAGCGGCGCAGCCCGTAGACGTCGCCGCGCTCGGCCGCGAACACACCGAACTGGCAGGTCAGCGAGGACAGCACGAGGATCACCGTGAACGGGATCGCGTACGCCACGTTGAGCTTGAACTCCTCGCCGTGCAGCGGCGGCGGCCACTGGCCGGACGAGTTCTGCGCCTTGACGGTGAAGAACATCGCGAACAGTCCGGCGAAGAACATCAGCTCGCTGGAAAGCCACACGATGGTGCCGACACTGACCATGTTCGGCCGGTTCAGCGAGTGGACCCGCTGACTGATGGTGGGAGCTGCCGTTGTCACGCGTCGCATTATGTCCTCTCGCACCACCGCTCCGCCGGGTGGGTCCACGGCGAGCCGTCTGCGTAACCGATCACACCGGATGCCCGGGAAGGTGAGAGCTACTCATGGGTTTACTCGACCGCCTGCTTGACCTGGTCAAGAAGCGGGAAACGCCCGGTCTGAGCGTCGACGCGCCCGGCCTGAAGATCGTCGCCGAGGCCTTCGACCCGGTCGTCGCGGACTCGGCCGTCCTCGCCGGTTCACCCGCCTGGGTCAGCACGGCACCGGCCGTTCTGCGGCACCACCTGCTGCTGCCGCCGGACCGGCTCGCCGAGGCGGCCTCGATCCTCGCCCAGGACGGCTATGAGCTGCGAGAACCCGCTTCGGACGGCGCTCTGACGCGGGTGCTCGCGGTCCGCGTCCAGCTGCTCGACGCCCTGCACTGCGCGCAGGAACGGTCCCGGATGGCGGGTCTCGCGCAACGATTGGGCGGCGACGCGCTGGGCTGGGACGCGCAACAGCCGGAGCCCACCGCGTGATGTCGGTCTCGGCCGATACGATCGGGGCGCGAGTGGCGCGGTGACGAGAGGGAGGCAGCTCAATGGCCGAGCAGTCCATGCGGGTCCTGGTGTTCAGCCACAAGGCGGAGGTGCGCGAAGCGATCGTGAACGCGGTCGGCCGGCGGCCCGCCGCCGACCTGGCGCGCGTGGACTACGTCGAGGCGGCCGGCATCGCCGACGTGCTGTCCGAGGTGGACGCGGGGAACGTCGACCTGGCCATCCTGGACGGCGAAGCGCAGCCGACCGGCGGCATCGGCCTGTGCCGGCAGCTGAAGAGCGAAATCGCCGACTGTCCCCCGATCGTGGTCGCCGTGCGGCGCAAGGACGACCGGTGGCTGGCCACCTGGTCGCAAGCGGACGCCGTGCTGGTGCACCCGCTGGACCCGCTGACCGCCGCGGAGACCGTCGCCGACGTGCTGCGCGCGCGGCGGGTCCCCGTCGTGAACGGCTGAGCCCGGTGACCGCCCCGGTCCCCCGCACCTGGCCACCCCTGCTCAAGCAGCTCGTCGCGGGCGCCGACCTCTCCGCGGAGGACACGGCGTGGGCGATGGACCAGATCATGAGCGGCGCGGCGAGCCCGGCCCGGATCGCCGGGTTCGCGGTGGCGCTGCGCGCCAAGGGCGAAACGCCCGAGGAGATCGCCGGCATGGTGGCCACGATGCTGGCGCACGCCCGGCGGGTCGAGCTGGACCGCCCGGCGGTCGACATCGTCGGCACCGGCGGCGACGGCTCCAACTCGGTGAACATCTCGACGATGGCGACGATCGTCACGGCGGCGGCGGGCGCGCCGGTGGCCAAGCACGGCAACCGCAGCGCGTCGTCGAAGTCCGGCGCGGCGGACGTCCTGGAGGCGCTCGGCGTCACCATCAGCCTGCCGCCGGAAGACGTCCGGCGCAGCCTCACCGAGGTCGGCATCGGGTTCTTCCTGGCCTCGGCGTTCCACCCGGCGCTGCGGCACGCGGGCCCGGTGCGCAGCGAGCTCGGCATCCCGACGACGTTCAACCTGCTCGGCCCGCTGACCAACCCGGCCCAGCCTGGCGCGGCGCTGATCGGCTGCGCGTACGCGGACAAGACGCGGGTGCTGGCGGAGACGTTCGCCCGCCGCGGCACCCGCGCCCTGGTGGTCCGCGGCGACGACGGCCTCGACGAGATCACCACCACGACGACGTCGACCGTGTGGGTGGTTTCCGCAGGCACGGTCACCGAGCGCAGCTTCGACCCGGCGTCGGTGGGCATCCCCCGCGCGACGGCGGAGGACCTGCGCGGCGGCGACGCTGCGGCGAACGCCGAGGTGGTCCGCGACCTGGTGGGCGGCAAGCCGGGCCCGGTCCGCGACGCCGTCCTGCTGAACGCCGCGGCGGCTCTGGCGGCCTTCACGGGCTTCTCGGAGTCCTTGGAGGAAGACCTCCGGGCCGGTCTGGCTCGCGCGGCCGAGGCGATCGACTCGGGCGCCGCGGCCACGCTGCTGGACCGCTGGATCGCGTTCAGCTGACCCGGCCCCGCGTGCCTGCGGCCGCAACTCGCGTGATCGAAGCCGCAACTCGTGGGTTCCGGCCCCGATCACGTGGGTTACGTCCCTGATCACGCGGGTCACGGGCCTGATCACGCGGGATCCGGGCCCGGTCACGAACGGCAGGCCGGTTCGGGGCTGGTTGCCGGGGCCGGTGACCGCGGGGCCGGGCCGGCCGGCTTCGCCGGTGCGGCGGCGGGCTTGCGGCTGCGCTGCGGTGCCAGCGCGGCCGCCAGGACCGCCAGCATGCCGAGCCCTTCGAGCCAGCTCGGGCGGTGGCCGTAGAAGGCGATGTCGACCAGGACCGCGACCACCGGGTAGACGTAGGACAGCAACGCCACCGTCGTCGTCGGCAGCTTGCCGATGCTCGCGTACATCAGCACGTACATCAGGGCCGTGTGGACGGTCCCCAGCAGCACCAGCCAGAGCAGCCCCGAGGTCGTCGACGGCAGCGGCGTGAGCAGCAGCGCGGGCGCCAGCACCAGCGCGCCCACCGTCGTCTGCACCGCGGCCAGCAGGTGCGGGCGGATGTGCTTCAGCTGCTTCGCCACGAAGGACGCCCCGGCGTACAACACCGCCGCACCCAGGGCCAGCGCGATGCCCGCGAGCTGCACCGGCTTGCCGTCCTCGCCGTGGGCCGACAGCGAGATCAGGGCCACACCGCCGAAGGCGATCCCGGCCCGGGCCAGGTGGCTCTTGGCGACCTTCTCGCCGAGGAAGGCCGCCGCCAGGCCGACCAGGATCAGCGGCTGGGTGTGGTAGACCACCGTGCTGACCGAGATCGACGACAGCGCGTACGAAGCGAACAGCAGCACCCAGTTGCCGACCAGGAACAGCCCGCCCAGCACGGCGAGGCCGAGGTCGCGGCGCGACGGCCGCCAGGCCTGCAGCCAACCGCGGGACAGGCACCAGAGCACGAGCAGCGCACCGCCGACGAAGCAGCGGGCGAAGGCCACGGCGGGGGCGGCCGCGCCGCTCTCGAGGACGACGGCGCCGATCGTGCCGGACATCGCCATCGCCGCGGACCACTGGAGCAGCGGGCGGGTTTCCGAATTCGTCATGCCGACCAGGTTCGTCGCGATCGGCGCGGCCAACCAGTGTCAGAGATGACAACGACCGCAAACCTTGTGACACACTGGCCGCCATGGACGTCAACCGGGTCGCCGTGGTGCTCGCCGACCGCGTTTCGCCGTTCGAGCTGGGTGTCGCGTGCGAGGTGTTCGGCACCGACCGCAGCGCCGACGGCATCGAAGGCTGGGACTTCGCCGTCTGCTCGCCGGGTGGGGCGGAGGTCGAGAGCTGGTCCGGGTTCGGGCTGTCCCGCCTGCGGGACATGGACTTCGCGGCGTCGGCGGACCTGCTGATCGTGCCGACGTGCGCGCCCCGGACCGCGCCGCCGCCGGCACCGGTCCTGGACGTCCTGCGCGACGCGGCCGGGCGGGGCGCGTGGGTGGCGGGGTTCTGCGCCGGGGTGTTCTCCCTGGGGTACGCGGGGCTGCTCGACGGCCGCCGCTGCACGGTCCACTGGGTGTACGAGGCGGAGTTCCGGCAGCGGTTCCCGGCCGCGGAGGTGGACCCTCAGGCGCTGTACGCCGACGACGGCGGCATCTTGACCAGCGCGGGCACCGTGGCGGCCGTCGACCTGTGCCTGCACCTGGTCCGCCGGCTGCGCGGGGTCGCGGCGGCCACCGCGCTGGCCCGGCGGATGGTGGCGGCCCCGCACCGCGCGGGCGGCCAGGCGCAGTTCGTGCAGGCACCGGTCCCGGCGACGGCGGCGGGCGACGACGCCGTGGTCGCGGAGGCGCTGGAGTGGGTGGAGCGGCGGCTGGACCAGCCGTTCACGGTGGCGGAGCTGGCCCGCCGCAGCGGCCTGGGCGAGCGGACGTTCCTGCGCCGCTTCTCGGCGGCGACGGGCACCACCCCGCACCGCTGGCTGACCGAGCGGCGGCTGGACCGCGCCCAGGCCCTGCTGGAGGAGGGCGGGCTGTCGGTGGAGGACATCGCGGCGGCGTGCGGCTACGCGTCGGCGGCCGCGCTGCGGCACCAGTTCAGCCGCCTGCGGGGCACGAGCCCGTCGTCGTACCGGACGGCTTTTCGAGGCTGAAACGCAAACCGGCCGCCACACCGAGGTGCGACGGCCGGTCCGAACCGGGGTTCAGTCGTGCGACGGGCCCGTGTGGTACTCGAACACCAGACCGCCGATGGTGATGAGCAGCGCGACCAGCGCGATGACCAGCAGCCAGATGTGGAAGAACGCCAGCGCCACGGCACCGAGCGCCGCGGTGGCCGCCATGCCGATCGGCCAGTAGCTGCCCGGGCTGAAGAAGCCCAGCTCGCCCGCGCCGTCGCTGATCTCGGCGTCCTCGCGGTCTTCCGGACGCGGCTCGATGCGGCGGGCGACGAACTGCATGTAGCTGCCGGCCAGGAACGCGAGACCGCCGGTGAGGAACAGCGCGACGATGCCCACCGGCTCGGGGCCGTGGGTCGCGGCCAGCGCGGTCCACACCCAGTACACGGCCGCCATGAACACGGCGAAGATCGCCACGATGAAGAAGATGCGGGCTTCGACCTTCATGGTCTTTTCCTACTCCTGTTGTCCGCTGGGCGTCAGTTGGACGCGGTGCGTGCCGTGCGGTCGGTGTTGAACGGCTGGGTGGTGACCGCGTGCGGGGTGCACAGCTCGCCGCAGTTCATCTTCGCCAGCGCCTCGGCCGCCGTGTAGCCCTGGCCGGTCGACGGGTTCGTCTGCTTGCGCAGCGCGATGTACTGGTCGTACTTGTCGGCCGACAGCGCGCGGACCTCGAAGTTCATCACCGAGTGGTAGGTGCCGCACAGCTCCGCGCACCGGCCGACGAAGGAGCCTTCGCGGTCGATCTTGTTCTGGAAGGAGCTGTCCTGGTTGTTCTTCTCCGGGTTCGGCATGACGTCCCGCTTGAAGTGGAACTCCGGCACCCAGAAGGAGTGGATGACGTCGGTGGAGACCAGGTCGTACTGGATGGTCTTGCCGACCGGGAGCACCAGGAGCGGGATCTCGCCGGACGAGCCGACGGTGCTGACCTGCTGCCCGTCCGCCTTCTTCGCGGACTCGTCCTCGTACTTGAACTCCCAGTTCCACTGGAAGGCCACGACCTGGACCTTGACGTCCGGGTTCGGGATCTTGTCGAGCACCCGCGACTCGGTCGTCGCGGTGAAGAAGAACAGCACGCAGACCATGATCGTCGGGACGACGACGGTGAACAGCTCGAGCGGGATGTTGTACTGGAACTGCCGGGGCAGCTCCTCCGGCTCGCCGTCGGCCGTCTTCTTCTTGCGGTGGAACGTCGCGGTCCAGAAGATCAGGGCCCACACGATGACGCCGACGACCAGCGCCGCGACCACGGTCCAGGTCCAGAGGGTCCGCATTTCGTCGGCCTGCTTCGTGACGCCGACCGGCCAGCCGAACCGCAGGATCTCGTCGCCGGAGCAGCCCGTCGCGGTCAGCGCGACCAGCACGGCCAGCGCGGCGACCTGCACGGTGCGCTTCCCCAGGGTGCGCTCGGGTTGTCCCACTGCGCCTCGCCCTTTCACCCAGAGCCTCCTACGACCGATCTTTGTGACAGCCGGACTCTAGCCGAGTTGGCCCATCCCGCTGACCAAGGGGTAACCAACGACGCGCGTGGTACTCGCCACGACCGCCCCGGCATACTGGGGCCTTCCCCCAGCCCGGTGAAGACCCTGAAGGTGTGTGAGTACCCGTGTGCGGCCTGCTTGGACTGATCTGCGCGACCGAGACCGGCGCGGCGAACGCGCGTGACGCCGTCGGCGCGGCCATGCGCTGCCAGCGCCACCGCGGCCCCGACGAGCAGGACACCTGGGCCGACGCCGAGGTCGTCTACGGCTTCAACCGGCTCGCCTTCATCGACGTCGAGCACGCGCACCAGCCGCTGGTCTGGGGCCCGCCCGAGGCGCCGGGCCGCTACACCATGAACTTCAACGGCGAGATCTACAACTACCTGGAGCTGCGGGCGGAGCTCGCCGAGCAGCACGGCGCGAAGTTCGAGACCGAGGGTGACGGCGAGGCCATCGTCGCCGGTTTCCACTACCTCGGCGCGGACTGGGTGAAGCGCCTGCGCGGCATGTTCGCCTTCATGATCTGGGACTCGCAGGAGAAGCGGGTCTTCGGCGCGCGCGACCCGTTCGGCATCAAGCCGCTGTTCTACTCGGCCGGCCCCGAGGGCGTGGCGTTCTCCAGCGAGAAGAAGAGCCTGCTGGAGCTGTCGGACGTCCTCGGCGTCGCCCAGGAGCTGGACCGCAAGGCGCTCCAGCACTACCTGGTGCTGCAGTACGTGCCCGAGCCCGAGTCGCTGCACACGGCGATCCGCCGCGTGGAGTCCGGGACGTCGTTCGAGGTGGTGCCCGGCGGTGAGGTGAAGTTCACCCGCTACTTCCACCCGCAGTTCAGCGCGAAGCCGGTCAACTCGCCCGCCGAGGCCGAGGAGCTGTACCAGCGCATCGCCGACGTGATGCGCGACTCGGTCGGCAAGCACATGATCTCCGACCCGGACGTCACGGTCGGTGCGTTCCTCTCCGGCGGCATCGACTCCACGGCCACCGCGACGCTGGCCAAGGAGCACAACCCGAACCTGATCGCGTTCACCACCGGGTTCGAGCGCGAGGGCTACTCCGAGGTCGACGTCGCCGCCGAGTCGGCCGCGGCGATCGGCGTGAAGCACGTGGTCCGGACGGTATCGGCGGACGAGATGATGGAGGTGCTGCCGCTCATCGTCTGGTACCTCGACGACCCGGTGGCCGACCCGGCGCTGGTCCCGCTGTGGTTCATCGCCCGCGAAGCCCGCAAGCACGTCAAGGCGGTGCTTTCGGGCGAAGGCGCGGACGAGCTGTTCGGCGGGTACACGATCTACAACGAGCCGATCTCGCTGGCGCCGTTCGAGAAGATCCCGGGCGGCATGCGCAAGCTGATCGGCAAGGTCTCGACGAAGATCCCCGAGGGCACCCGCGGCAAGGACCTGCTCCGCCGCGGCGCGCTGCCGCTGGAGGACCGCTACTACGGCAACGCCCGCAACTTCCGCGACGACCAGCTGCGCAACGTGCTGAAGACCTACCAGGAAGGCGTGGGCTTCAAGGACGTCACGGCGCCCTGGTACGACGTCTCGCGCGGCTGGGACCCGGTGGCCCGCATGCAGCACGTCGACCTCTACACGTGGCTGCGCGGCGACATCCTGGTCAAGGCCGACAAGGTGACGATGGCGAACTCGCTGGAGCTGCGGGTGCCGTTCCTCGACGCCGAGGTGTTCAAGGTCGCGGCGTCGATCCCGCTGGACCAGAAGCTCGCCCACGGGACGACGAAGTACGCGCTGCGCCAGGCCCTGGCCAAGATCATCCCGGCGCACGTGCTGAACCGCCGCAAGCTCGGCTTCCCGGTCCCGATCCGGCTGTGGCTGCGCAACGAGATGTACGACTGGGCGAAGGGCATCATCTCGGACTCGAAGACCGAGGAGCTGCTGGACAAGAAGGCGATCCTGGCGCTGCTCGAGGAGCACAAGGCGGGCCAGCTGGACCGCAGCCGCCAGCTGTGGGCGCTGATCGTGTTCATGCTGTGGCACGGGATCTTCGTCGAGCACCGGATCAAGCCCGAGATCCCGGAGCCGGTGTACCCGGTCAAGCTCTGAGCGAACGTGACGAAGGCCCCGCACCGGACCGGTGCGGGGCCTTCCTCCGTGCCGGGGGTCAGGCCGCGGGCAGGACCGCCGAGATCTCCTCGGCCGCGTCCGGGCCGAACGCCTCGCCGATGCGGGCCAGGGCTTCGGTGCGGTCGAACGTCCACTCCTGCGTGCCGACCGTCTCCAGGACCAGCACCGCGATCAGCGAGCCGAGCTGGGCCGCGCGCTCGACGCCGAGACCGCCGTCGAGGCCGGCCAGGAAGCCCGCGCGGAAGCCGTCGCCGACACCCGTCGGGTCGGCCTTCGCCCGCTCGGGGACCGCGCCGATCTGCAGGGCGACGCCTTCCTTGCCGACGATCTCGACGCCCTTCTCCCCCAGCGTCGTGATCCGCAGGCCGACCTGGTCGAGGACGTCGGCCTCGGTCCAGCCGGTCTTCTGGAGCAGCAGCTCCCACTCGTAGTCGTTGCTGAACAGGTACTTCGCGCCCGCGACGAACGCACGGGCCTGCTCACCGGTCATCCGGGCCAGCTGCTGCGACGGGTCGACCGCGAAGGCGTACCCGCGCTGACGGCACTCCTCGGCGTGGCGGATCATGCCCTCCGGGTCGTCCGGGCTGATCAGCACCAGGCTCAGCCCGCCGGCGCGCTCGGCGATCGGCTGCAGCTCGATGTTGCGGGACTCGGCCATCGCGCCGGCGTAGAACGTGGCGATCTGGCAGAGGTCTTCGTCGGTGGTGCAGACGAACCGCGCGGTGTGCGCGACCTCGGACACGTGCACGCCCGAGGTGTCCACGCCGTGCCGCTCCAGCCAGGAGCGGTAGTCGGCGAAGTCGGCACCGACGGCGCCCACGAGGACCGGCTGGAAGCCCAGCACCCCGAGGCCGAAGGCGATGTTGGCGCCGATGCCGCCGCGCCGGACCACCAGGTCGTCGGCGAGGAAGCTCAGCGAGACCCGGTGCAGCTGCTCGGCGACCAGCTGCTCGGCGAACCTGCCCGGGAAATGCATGAGGTGGTCGGTCGCGATACTGCCGGACACCGCGATCCTGGCCCTGTCTGCCACCGGCTGCTCCTTCGTCGTGTTCGACCTCACGGCAAAAAGCGCGAAGTTACCTCCGGGTCATGACCCATCCGGGTAGTTCGCGCGTGCCCAGCCGACACTACCGGCTGGTACTCCTTCTCCAGTCGAGAGCGGATCAATAGCGTTACGAATCGTGAACGCCGTCACCGAACCCGAGACCCTGTCCGAGCTGATCGCCGACTGCGCGCTCATCCCGGCAACGCTCCAGGCCGAGCGCCTGCCGCTGCCCCGCGTCACGGCCAAGCCGTGGCAGGTCGACGAAGCGTGCCACGCCCAGGTGGCCGAGCTCGACGCGTACGTGTAGCTCCGCAGCAACGGAGAAGGCCCCGCCGCCCTTCCGGGCGACGGGGCCTTCTCGCGGTGGCTCTTCCGGCGGTCGGCTCAGTGGAACGAGTCGCCGCAGGCGCAGGAGCCGGTGGCGTTCGGGTTGTCGATCGTGAAGCCGGACTTCTCGATCGTGTCCACGAAGTCGATGACGGCGTCGGACACGTACGGCGCGCTCATCCGGTCCACGGCGACCTTGAGGCCGTCGAACTCCCGGAACAGGTCGCCGTCGAGCGTGCGCTCGTCGAAGAACAGCTGGTAGCGCAGGCCCGCGCAGCCACCGGGCTGGACGGCGATGCGCAGGTGCATGTCGTCGCGGCCCTCCTGCTCGAGCAAGGCCTTCGCCTTGGCAACCGCGGCGTCGGTCACCGAGACGCCGTGCGTCTCCTCGGCGGTCTCGGCCTGCGTCGCGCCGGCGTGCTCAGCGGTCGTCATGGCACTCCCTCTAAAGTCGAACTCGCTGCGGATACTCCTCGTGCTGACGTGTTCAACACGCAGGACGTCCGTTCTGTTCCCCCACCATGGTCGCACATGGATCGACCTGGTGAACGGCGGCGTGACGCCTGCAATACCCTGGTGAGGTGAGGTTCCTGCGCCGAAGCACCACAGACACCGCCGCCGAAGAGCCGGAGACGACGGAAGCCGTCGACGTCGCCGGCAAGGCGTACACGCCCGGTAAGGGCAAGGCTACGCCGAAGCGCCGCGACGCGGAGGCGAAGAAGCGTGGCCCGGTGGCGCCGCCGCCCACCACCATGCGTGAGGCGATGAAGCGCAACAAGGAGCTGCGCAAGGCGAACCCGCAGACCAAGGAAGACCGCCGCGCGGCCGCCAAGGCCCGCCGCGACGCGATGATGCGCGGCGACGACAGCGCCCTGCTCCCGCGCGACAAGGGGCCGGTCAAGCGGTACGTCCGCGACCTGGTCGACAGCCGGCGCAACCTGCTCGGCCTGTTCATGCCGCTGGCCATCGTGGTGTTCCTGGCGCTGCTGGTGCCGCTGCCCCAGGTCCAGTCGTACATCACGCTGCTGTGCACGGCGATGCTGCTGGTGATGGCGATCGAGGGCTTCGTGAACGGCCGGAAGATCGCGAAGCTGGTCCGGGAGAAGTTCCCGAAGGAAGCGGTGAACGGCCGGTCGATCGGCTGGTACGCGTTCGTGCGGGCCTCCCAGATCCGGCGGCTGCGGATGCCGAAGCCGCGGCTGAAGCCCGGGGACCCGATCCCGAACTGAGCGGTTTCCGAGAAGCCGGGCCCAGCGCTGCTCGACCCGGCTTCTTGCTGTCCGCAACCAGGCGGGCGTGGCCGGAGTCACCCCAGGTCGTTAGCAAAGCAAACGATTACCGCCTAAGCTCGGGCCCATGGAGTTTCGTCGTCTCGGCCGCAGTGGCCTCAACGTCAGTGAGATCTCGTACGGGAACTGGCTCACCCACGGTTCCCAGGTCGAGGAAGACCGGGCCCACGCCTGCATCAACGCCGCCCTCGACGCCGGCATCACGACCTTCGACACCGCCGACGCCTACGCGAACACCGCCGCCGAAGCCGTGCTCGGGCGGGGGCTCAAGGGGCAGCGGCGGGAAAGCCTCGAGATCTTCACCAAGGTCTTCTGGCCCACCGGCCCCAAGGGCCCCAACGACCGCGGCCTGTCCCGCAAGCACGTCATGGAGTCGGCGCACGCGTCCCTGAAGCGGCTCGGCACCGACTACGTCGACCTCTACCAGGCGCACCGGTTCGACCGGCACACCCCGCTCGAAGAAACCATGGTCGCCTTCGCCGACCTCGTCCGGCAGGGCAAGGTGCTCTACGTCGGCGTCTCCGAATGGACCGCCGAGCAGATCTCCCGCGGTGCCGCCCTCGCCCGCGAGCTGCACATCCCGCTCGTGTCGAACCAGCCGCAGTACAACATGCTCTGGCGCGTCATCGAAGAGCAGGTCATCCCCACCTCCGAGCGCGAAGGCCTGAGCCAGATCGTCTGGTCGCCGATCGCGCAGGGCGTGCTCACCGGCAAGTACAAGCCCGGCCAGGCCTACCCCGAAGGCTCGCGGGCCACCGACGAAAAGGGCGGCGCCGACATGGTCGCCCGCTTCCTCGACGAAGACGTCCTCAAGCGCGTCGCCCAGCTCGAACCGCTCGCCGAGCAGGCCGGCCTCAGCCTCGCCCAGCTGGCCGTGGCGTGGGTGCTGCAGAACCCGAACGTCGCCTCGGCGATCATCGGGGCTTCACGGCCGGAGCAGGTGCACGAGAACGTCAAGGCCGCCGGCCAGAAGCTCGACGCCGACCTGCTCAAGGCCATCGACGACGTCCTCGGTGACGTCGTCGAGCGCGACGCGAGCCTGACCAAGAGCCCCTAGTCTTCGAAGGTTCCGGCCTGGTTGATCCGGCCCTGGAACGGCACCCCGAGGTCGAACGCGTCCTCGGGGGCCATCCGGGGCTCCAGGCCGAACCCGCGCAGCAGGCGGCCGGCGCCGGCCAGCCGGTCGCCGCCGCGCCCGGGCACGCGCGAAGGCGTGAGGCCGTGCGAAACCAGCAGCGTTTCGACTTCGTCGATCAGCTTGTACGGGTCGTACTCACCCACGGACCCAGGTCTTCCCCGTGATCCGCTCGTAGACCTCGGTGTAGCGCTGCCTCGTCTGCTCGACGATGTCCGCCGGGATCTCCGGCCCGGGCGGGGTCTGGTCCCAGCCCGTCGTCCGCGACCAGTCGCGGACGAACTGCTTGTCGAACGCGTGCTGCGGGCGGCCCGGCTCCCATTCGTCGGCCGGCCAGAACCGCGACGAGTCCGACGTCAGGACCTCGTCGCCGAGGGTCAGCGTGCCCTCGGTGTCGAAGCCGAACTCCAGCTTCGTGTCGGCGATGATGACGCCCTGGGCCGCGGCGTGCTCCGCGCCCTTCGTGTAGATCTCCAGCGTCAGCTCGCGAAGCCGCTTCGCGGTGTCTTCGCCGATCTCGTTCATCACCTCGTCGAAGGTCATGAACTCGTCGTGGCCGGTGTCGGAGATCTTCGTCGTCGGCGTGAAGATCGGCTCCGGCAGCTTGTCGCCCTCGACCAGGCCCGGCGGCAGCGCGACGCCGGAGATCTTGCCGTCGCGCTGGTACTCGCGCAGGCCCAGGCCCGCCAGGTAGCCCCGCGCGATGCACTCGACCTGGACCATCTTCAGCGGCTTGCAGCGCATCGCCCGCCCGGCGAACTCCGCCGGCACGTCGGTGGTCGACACGACGTGGTTCGGGACGACGTCGGCCATCCGGTCGAACCACCAGGCCGACAGCTGGTTGAGCAGCTTGCCCTTGTCCGGGATCGGCGTCGGCAGCGAGACGTCGTAGACCGAGACGCGGTCGGACGCGACCAGCAGGATGTCCCCGCCGTCGAGTTCGTACAGGTCACGGACCTTGCCCGCGTGGATGTGCTTCATTCGCCGTCCTCAGTCGTGTACTCGTAGAAAACCCAGTGGTCGGGCAAGGCGGCGGACTCACCGTACTCGACGACCGTCCCGTCGGCCGCCAGGAAGGTGCTCCGGCCGAGCAGCACCGGCGACCCGGCGGGCAGCCCCAGCTCGGCCGCCTCCTCCTCGCCCGCGCGGCCCGCCGCGTGCCGTTCCTGCGTCGTCGCGATCCTCGTGCCCAGCCGGGCGGCCGCGTGGGCCGCGGTGCCCTCGACGATCCGCTCCGCCACCAGCAGCGCCGGCGCCTTCGCCGACAGCGCGCCGTCGAACCACGACGTCGACGTCGACAGCGGCCGCGAATCGGGACCGTACGTGGTCCGCCGCCGCCGGATCACCGGGGCACCCTCCTCCAGGCCGAGTGCGGCCGCGGCGCGTTCCGACGCCGGCTCGAGGCCGGCCGAGCGGATCACCGCGTAGTGGCCGGGCGGGTAGATCCGGCCCGTCCGCACCGTGGCGGCGGTGCGATCGCGGGCCGTGCGGTGCAGGCCGCCGCGGTCGACGACCGTGCCGACGCCGCGCACCGGCCGCACGAGCCCCTGCGAGCGGAGCGTGGCCAGCACCTTCGTGGCCGTCGCCATGGCGACGGCCCAGGTGCGCGCGATCTCGCGGGCGGACGGCACCGCGTCGCCCTCCTGCAGCCGGCCGGACAGGATGTCGTCACGGATCCGGCCCGCGATCTGCAGGTACGGCGGCTCAGGGCGATCGAGGGTGGGCAAGGTGGCTCCTCACGCCGGAAATCACGCACAAGTGTTCTAGCACGCCGGGGGGTGTCCCACAAAGGCCTGTTCAGAACCACCCAGGTGTACTAGTACACGCACTGGACTGTGCTCTAGTACGCAAGTTACCCTCGAAAGTGTGTCCCCGCCCACAGCACACTCCGGTTCGAGCGGCCAGGGCCTCGAGGAACTCCTCGAGGAGCTCCGGCGCCGCAAATGGGTGCTGCACCTGTTCGGCGGCCGTGAGGCGCCGGAGATCTACGCGGCCGTGCACCGCTGGCCCACCTGCGTGGACGTCATCATCCTCCGCGACGAGCACCGGGCCAGCGCCTACCGCGTGCCGACCTTCCCGGGCACGGACGTGTTCAGCCCGCGGGTCGTCACCTGGCAGTACCACGCCACCCCGGTGTGGACGCTGCGCGCGGTGCTCACCCTGGCGGAGCCCGGCACCCCGGGCGCCCCGCTGCAGGCACTCCGGCCACAGCCGGACTGCCGGATCCCGCCGGAACTGCGCCACGACGTCACGATCCGGCCGACCGGGACGCACCGGGAAGGAGACGACGGTGGCGGCCCGCCCGCGTGCGCCTAGCGGTCACCGGGCGAGCAGCCGCTCCGCGACGACGAGGTCGTGGGGGTAGGTGATCTTGAGGTTCTCGGGAGCCCCCGGGACCCAGCGGATCGGCAGGGAGGAGAAGCGCTCCATGCACGACGAAGTGTCCGTACCCACGAAGCCTTCGCGCTCGGCCTTCTCATAGGCCTCGAGCAGCGGTCCGGCCCGGAAGCCCTGAGGCGTCTGGACGCGGATCGCGCCGGGCACCTGGGCGACCAGGTGCCCGGCATCCACCTCGACGACGTCGTCCGCGGCCAGGCCCGGCACAGCCCCCCCGTCCTCGCGTGTCCGGGCCAGCACCGCACCGACCAGTTCGGGGTGGACCAGCGGCCGGGCCGCGTCGTGCAGCAGCACGGCGTCGACCCGGCCGCCCTTGATTCGGGGCGCGAGGTGGCGCAACGCGTTCAGCTCGGAGGCCTGGCGTGTGTCGCCGCCGTGCACGACCTCGACGCCGTCGCCGGCCACCTCCTCGGCCAGTTCGCGGTCCTGCGGCCGGATCACCAGCACCAGCACGCCGATGCCGGGAACGTTCCGGAAGGCGTCGAGCGACCAGGCCACCACCCGCCGGCCGGCCAGCGGCAGGTAGACCTTGTTCAGCTTCGCGCCGACGCGGGTGCCCGCGCCACTGGCCAGCACCACCGCGGCCGCCGTCGTCTCCACGAGCCGCGAGACTACCGGCCCGCCCTTCCCGGTAGGTTGGCCGCAGCGATGCCGTGCTGAAGAAAGGGCCTGGTGTGGAGCCGGAAAACATCGAGTTCCCCGAGATCACCCCGCCCGACGACCACGCCCGGTCCGCCGCCATCGCGCTGCACGACAAGCTCGTCAAGCCCGCCGGTTCGCTCGGGCGGCTCGAAGAGCTGGGCGTCTGGATCGCGGCCTGCCAGGGACAGTCGCCGCCGCGGCCGTTCACCCGGCCGCGGGTCGTCGTCTTCGCCGGGGACCACGGCATTGCCGCCAAGGGCGTCTCCGCCTACCCCGCCGAGGTCACCGCGCAGCTGCTGGGCACCATGCTGACCGGCGGCGCCGCGATCAACGTGCTGGCCGCCGCCGCGGGCGCGAGCGTGCGCGTGGTCGACCTCGCCGTGGACACCGAAGCTCCGGCGACCCGTTCGATCGGCGAGTTCAAGGTCCGCCGCGGCTCCGGCTCCATCGACGTCGAGGACGCGCTGACCGCCGACGAGGTGCGGAAGGCGATCCGGGCCGGGATCGCGATCGCCGACGCCGAGGTCGACGGCGGGGCGGACCTGCTCATCCCCGGCGACCTCGGGATCGGGAACAGCACGCCGGCGTCGGTGCTGGTGGCGGCGCTGACCGGCAGCGAGCCGGTCGCCGTCGTCGGCCGCGGCTCCGGCATCGACGACGACGCCTGGATGCGGAAGGCCGTCGCCGTGCGCGACGCCCTGCGCCGGGCTCGCGCCGTGCTGGCCGACCCGGTCGACCTGCTGCGCACCGCGGCCGGCGCGGACATCGCCGCGATGGCCGGGTTCCTCGCCCAGGCCGCGGTCCGGCGGACGCCGGTGGTGCTGGACGGGCTGGTCGCGTGCGCCGCGGCGCTCGTCGCGGAGGACCTCGCGCCGGGGGCTCGCCGGTGGTGGGTGGCCGGGCAGCGGACCGCCGAGCCGGCGCACGCCCTCGCGCTGGAGCACCTGGACCTGGGGCCGTTGCTGGAGCTGGACGTGCGGCTCGGCGAGGGGACCGGGGCGGTCACCGCGCTGCCGCTGTTGATGATGGCCGCCCGGGTGCTTGCCGAGACCGCGACGCACGAGCAGGCCGGCGTGTCCGGTCCGGTGATCGCCGCTCCGGCTTCCTGAACGGCGGAAGCGGCCCCCGGCGGAACCGGGGGCCGCTTCCACGACGCGTCAGCCGAGCTTGACCATCCAGTGGTCCGGGTCGGGGCGGGTGCCCTCCTGGATGCCGGTCAGCTCTTCGCGCAGCTTCATCGTCAGCGCGCCCGGCCGGCCGTCGGCGATGGTGAACTCGCCGCCCGCGTGCTTGACGTGGCCGACCGGGGTGATCACCGCCGCCGTGCCGCAGGCGAACGTCTCCGTCAGCTCACCCGAGGCCGACGCCTTCTCCCACTCCTCGGTGGAAATCCGGCGCTCCTCGATCTTGTACCCGAGCCGGGAAGCCAGCTGCAGCAGCGACTTGCGGGTGACGCCGGGCAGCAGCGACCCCGTCAGCTCCGGGGTCACCAGGCGGGCGTTCTCGCCCGAGCCGAAGACGAAGAACAGGTTCATCCCGCCCATCTCCTCGACCCAGCGCCGCTCGACCGCGTCGAGCCACACCACCTGGTCGCAGCCCTTCTCGACGGCCTGCGCCTGCGCCACGAACGACGCCGCGTAGTTGCCGGCGCACTTGGCCGCGCCGGTGCCGCCGGGCGCCGCCCGGACGTACTCCGTCGACAGCCAGACGCTGACCGGCTTCACGCCGCCCGCGAAGTACGAACCGGCCGGGGACGCGATCACCGTGTACACGTAGTCGGCGGCCGGGCTGTTGACGCCGAGCCCGGTGGACGTCGAGATCATGAACGGCCGCAGGTACAGCGAATCACCCTGCCGGGTGGGCACCCACCGGCCGTCGACGGCGATGAGCTCCCGCAGCGACTCGACGAAGACCTCCTCGGGCAGCTGCGGCATGGCGAGCCGCTCGGCCGACTGGCGGAAGCGCGCGGCGTTGGCGTCCGGGCGAAACGACGCGATCGTGCCGTCCGGCTGGCGGTAGGCCTTGAGACCCTCGAAGATGGCCTGGCCGTAGTGCAGCACCGACGTCGCCGGGTCGAGGGTGAAGGGCGCGTACGGGCCGACCTGGGCATCGTGCCAGCCTTCGGCCTTCGACCACTTGACGGTGACCATGTGGTCGGTGAAGTGCAGCCCGAACCCGGGCGTCTCGAGTACCTCCGCGACACGGTCCGCGCTCGCAGGACTCGGGTGCGGGACATGGGCGAACTGTGTCGTGGTCGTCATGGCTAGACGATACCGCTTGCTCGGACGCGCGTTAGTCGGATGTCCATCTGTTCCGGGTTCCCCGCGCTCCGGCCGCGACGGCTCTAGGATGACGCTGTGACCTACCACTCCACTGAGCCGGTCCCCCGGCCCAAGACCACCGGCGCCGACATCAAGACCTTTGTCGCCGCGACGCTGCTCACCTTCGGCGTCGGCCTGCTCGGCATGGTCGGCTGGGCCGTGCTGGACAGCGGGTTCGGCGGCTTCCTCGGCCTGGTCGGCGGTGTCTTCGGCGTCGTGTGGTGGCGGAAGATCCACGGCAAGGCGTTCCCGGCGGTGCTGCCGACCAAGTCGGTCGTGATCCTCGCGATCGTCAACGCCGTGCTGGCGCTGATCCTTCTCCTGACCGCGGGCTGAGGCCGGCCGGCAGCTGCGGCGCCGGCCAGCCCGGATCCGGGCGGAAGTCGGTGTCCGTGCCGTCGAACGGGTACGCGCCGCGTTCGGCCAGCGCGCCGATCCGCTCGCCTTCCGCGCGCAGCCGGTCGAACTGCTCGAGCGTCAGGCGGCCGACCTCGATGGCGGCCTCGGCCTCGTCCTCGTCGTCCCAGCGCCAGCTGCCGTCGCGCTCGACGACGACGTCGAGCACGCCGTCGATCCGGTCGACCGCGCCCGGCGTGCGGCCCAGCGGGATCTCCAGGTTGACGTACCAGTTCTTGAACCGGCCTTCGAGGTCGAAGAACCACCAGACCGAGGACCACTCGTCCTCGGCGATCCGGCGCAGGGTCGACGCGCCGTGCCAGAAGTCCGGCACCGGCACCCGCGGGATGCGGAACCGCTGCTCCAGCGGGGCGTCCCGCATCAGGCGGCCGTCGGCGAGCCTGCTGCCGATGATCGGCGTGCCCGCCGGGAGCCAGGCGAGCAGCACCCGGCCGTCGTCTTCGAGGACGCGCAGCGGGTGCACCTGGCCGATCGAGCCGTCCGGGCGGTGGAACCGTTCGGCCACGGTCTCCCCCGGCCGCCAGCGTCGATCACTCACGGGTCTCACTGTACCTGCGCGCGCGTACGCCCAGTAGCAGCTCGAACACGGTCGCCAGCCCGGCGACGACGAGCACGGGCAGCACCGGCAGCAGGTACGCGGCCACGACGGCGGCGAGGCACGCCACGATCCCGGGCACCCCCGTCCGCACCCGGACGTCACGGCCGGCGACCAGCGCGGGAACGACGGTCGCGAGCACCGCGACGACCGTGAGCAGCGGCTGCAGGGCGTCCGCGTCGGCGGCGGACAGCAGGTCCCGCAGCGAGGTCGCGGACAGCCCCAGCCGGACCGGGCCGAGCTGGTAGAGCGCGGCGAAGGCCACCAGCACGGCGACCGCACCGAGCAGCAGCACCCGCCGGCCCGCGTTCTCGCGTCGCCAGGCGCGCAGGAACGGGAGGAAGACCACCGCGGCGACGAGCACGCCCGCGAAGTCCGGGGGCGCCAGGCCGCCGCCGACGGTCGCCACCGGCGGCACCGCGACGCACACCGCGACCAGCGCGAGCCCGGCGAGGAGCAGCAGCGCGCCGGTGATCCGTACGACGATCGTCGGGACCTCCAGCCCGGCGAACCCGGCGCCGGCCACCACGACGACGAACGCCGCGGCGGCCGCCGCCCGGTGTTCCGGGAAGACGTAGCACCCGAACGCGATCGCGTAGACGGCCACTTCGGACAGTCGCGCGACAGCGATCACCACGCGGTCGACCAGGGCATCCCCCGGTTCCGGCACCCGCGCCGTCACGCCCGCGGCGATCGCGGCCGCCACCAGGCCGGCGAGCAGCCACCAGCCCGCGCCCGCCGCTGCCGCCGCCAGCGCCACCAGCAGCCCACCGCCCAGCCGCACGCGGCCCTCCCTCGCCCTCTGTTCGTCCGTGGTCAAGTCGTCATTAGCATGGCTCACGATCCCGACCGGGCCGGTGCCCGGTGCAACACGAGAACGCGCGAGGAGCCAGAAGTGACCGTGCCTAAGCTCGCCCTGTCCGACAACACCGGGGAGGCACTGGCCAAGACGCGCGCCGACGTTGTCGTCATCGGCACCCTGGCCGGCGAGGACGGTCCCGTGCTCGCTCCCGGCGCCGCCGCCGTGGACGCCGCCTTCGACGGCCGGCTCGCCGGACTGCTGGCCACGCTCGGGGCGAGCGGCAAGGCCGAAGAGGTCGTGAAGGTCCCGACGCTGGGCAAGCTCCCGGCGGGCGTGGTGCTCGCCGTCGGCCTGGGCAAGGCGGACGGCACCGTCACCCCCGAGCAGGTCCGCCGCGCCGCGGGCGCCGCCGGCCGCGCGCTGGCCGGCACCGACCGCGCGCTGGTCACGCTGTCCGAGCTCGACCTGCAGGCCGCCGTCGAGGGCCTCGTCCTCGGCTCCTACGTCTTCACCGCCTACCGTTCGGAGAAGGGCGACGCCCCGCTGGCCAAGGCGGACTTCACGAGCCCGGCCGAAGGCACCGCCCGCGAGCACAAGGCGACGCTGAAGGCGGCCGGCCTCATCGCCGAGGCCGTCGTCGCCGCCCGCGACCTGATCAACACCCCGCCGAACGACCTCTACCCGGCCTCCTTCGCCGAGCGCGCGAAGAAGCTGGCCGAGGACAACGGTCTCGAGTTCGAGGTGCTGGACGAGAAGGCCCTCAAGCGCAAGGGCTTCGGCGGCATCCTCGGCGTCGGCGGCGGCTCGTCCCGCCAGCCGCGCCTGGTGCGCATCGGCTATAAGCCCGCTAAGGCGGTCAAGAAGGTCGCGCTGGTCGGCAAGGGCATCACGTTCGACTCGGGCGGCATTTCGCTCAAGCCCGCCGCGAACATGGACCACATGACCTCGGACATGTCCGGCGCGGCCGGCGTGCTCGTCGCGGTCGTCCTGGCCGCGAAGCTGAAGTACCCGCTCGAGGTCGTCGCGCACATCCCGCTGGCGGAGAACCTGCCGTCCGGGACGTCGTACCGCCCGGGTGACGTGCTGACCATGTACGGCGGCAAGACCGTCGAGGTGCTCAACACCGACGCCGAAGGACGGCTCGTGCTGGTGGACGCCATGGTGCGGGCGGCCGAGGAGAACCCGGACTACCTGATCGAGACCTCGACGCTGACCGGCGCGCAGGTCGTCGCGCTCGGCAACCGCACCGCCGGCGTGATGGGCTCGGACGACTTCCGCGACCGCGTCGCCGCGATCATGCAGGCCACCGGCGAAAACGGCTGGCCCATGCCGCTGCCGGAGGAGCTGCGCGCCGACCTCGACTCCCGCCTGGCCGACCTGGCCAACGTGGCCGGCCACCGCTGGGGCGGCATGCTCGCGGCCGGGATCTTCCTGCGCGAGTTCGTCGCCGACGGCCTCGACTGGGTCCACATCGACATCGCGGGCCCGTCGTTCAACTCGGGCGCCCCGTGGGGCTACACCGGCAAGGGCGGCACCGGCGTCCCGGTGCGCTCGCTCGCCGCGGTGCTGGCGGACATCGCCGCCAACGGCTGACCGCGTTCGTCCTCCGAAGGGCCTCCGCCACCGGCGGAGGCCCTTCGGAGCGTTTTCGGCCGGAAGATCCCTTTCGATGGGCGGCCCGACGCCGTACCGTGGCACCATCGCGAAGGGGGCAGTGATGACCCAACCGGTCGAAGGGGACACCGCCACCGCGATCGCCGCCGAGCACGACGAAGAGCGCCCGGCGCGCACGCTCTCCCGCGTCCCGGACCGGGTCGTCCACTTCGTGGCGCTGGCCGTCGCGATCCTGGTGCTCAAGCAGGTGTTCTTCCCCTTCGCCAAGGGCAACCAGTTCTACCTCGTGCTGTTCCTCGGCGTCACGTTGCCGCTGGTCTTCCTCTGCTACCGCCCGCGGCTGCGCGGCCGGGACGACCCAGGCCGGACCGACTGGGCGCTGGCCGTTCTCGCGGTGGCCGCCGGGCTGTACCCGGTCCTCGTCGGCTACGACGATTTCCTGAACCGCCAAGGCATCCTGTCGCCGCTGGACGTCGTGGCCGGTGCGCTGCTGCTGGTGCTGGTCCTCGAAGCGACCCGCCGCACCACCGGGCTGGTGCTGCCGATCGTCTGCCTGCTGTTCCTGGCCTACGCCTACTACGGGGGTTTCCTCCCGCAGAACTGGGGCATCGCCCACGCGGGCATCGACTTCGGCCAGATCGTCAACGCGCTCTTCAACGACGCCAGCGGCTTCTACGGCACGCCGCTGGACGTCGCGGCGAGCTACATCGTGCTGTTCACCCTCTACGGCGCGGTGCTCAACGCCTCCGGCGCCGGGCAGTTCTTCGTGGACATCTCCTTCGCCGCCTTCCGCAGGTCGCGGACGGCGCCGGGCCGGACCACCGTCCTGTCGGGCTTCCTGCTCGGCACGGTCTCGGGTTCGGGCACCGCGACCGCCGTCAGCCTCGGCTCGATCACCTGGCCGATCCTCGAGAAAGCCCGCTACCCCAAGGAAAACGCGGGCGGGCTGCTCGCCGCGTCCGGCATCGGCGCCATCCTCTCGCCGCCGACGCTGGGCGCGGCCGCGTTCATCATCGCGGAATACCTGCAGACGTCGTACCTGAAGGTGCTGATCTGGGCGACCGTCCCGACGCTGCTCTACTACCTCGGCATCGTGTTCGCGATGGAGGCGGACGCACGGCGCTTCAAGGCCGAAGCCGTCGACGTGCCGCACGACGCTCCCGGGAAACTGTTGCGGCGCGGTGGTTACCACTTCCTGTCGCTGGCGATCATCGTCGTGTTCCTCGCCCTGGACATCCCGCCGTTCGCCGCGGTCGTCTACGCCACCGGGGTCGCCGCGCTGTTCGCGCTGATCGCCCGCCGCCACGACCTGCGCGGGTGGGCGAAGGACATGGTCGACGCGCTGTCGGCCGGCGTCCGCGGCGCGCTGCCGGTGATCGCGGTGTGCGCGGCGGCCGGGGTGATCACCTCGACCATCACCAAGACCGGGCTGGGCCTCGAACTCGCCGACGCGCTGGTGGAACTGGCCGGCGCGCTCACCGGCAACGGCACGCTGATCCTCGTCCTGACCGTGCTGTTCTCGGCGGTCGCCGTCGGCGTGCTGGGCCTCGCGGTGCCGGTCACCGCCAGCTTCATCATCGCCTGGGTGGTGATCGGCCCGGCACTGGAGACGCTCGGGGTGGCCGACGCCGAGCGCGCGATGTTCATCTTCTACTACGCGGTGCTGTCGGAGGTGACGCCGCCGACCGCGCTCGCCGCGGTGGCGTCGGCGGCGATCACCGGCGGCTCGGTGCTCGGCACCATGTGGCAGTGCTGGAAGTACACGCTCCCGGCGTTCCTGGTGCCGATCGCCTTCGTGCTGACCGACAACGGCGCCGCGCTGCTGCTGGAGTCCGACGTGCTCACCGTGCTGTGGGTGACGGCGGTGTCCGCGCTCGCCGTCGCCGCGCTGGCGGTGGTCACCGGCGGCTGGCTCTTCGGGCCGGTCACCCTGCCGGTGCGGCTGCTGTTCGTGCCTGCCGCCCTTTGCCTGCTCTACCTGGAGCCGGTACCGATCGCGATCGGTGCCGCCTGCGGCGCCGCCGCACTGGCCACCCACGCCGTGATCAAGAGGAGGACAGCATGAAACGCGCAGTCGCCGTCGCCGCGGTGCTCGCTCTGGCCGTCACCGGCTGCGGCGGGAAGCAGCAGACCGACCAGGCCGCCCCCGGCGGCGGGCCGCAGTCCTGCGAAGCGGGCGAAGGCCGGATCACGATCGCCACCGGCAACAGCGGCGGCGTCTACTACGTGCTGGGCGGCGGGCTGGCCCAGCTGATCAGCAACAACACGAAGCTGCGCGCGACGGCCGCGGAAACCGGGGCGTCGGTGCAGAACATCCAGCAGCTGGTGGCCGGCAACTACGACGTCGCGTTCTCCCTGGCCGACACCGCGGCGGACGCCGTCAACGGCAAGGGGTCCTTCGACGGCAAGCCGCAGAAGGTCCGCGCCCTGTCCCGGATCTACCCGAACTCGACGCAGGTCCTGGTGCGCACGGACGCCGGGATCGGCAGCGTGGCCGACATGAAGGGCAAGCGCATCTCGACCGGCTCTCCGAAGTCGGGCACCGAGGTGATCGCGAACCGCCTCCTGCAGGCGGCCGGGCTCAAGCCGGACACCGACGTCCAGGCCCAGCGGCTCGATCTGGCCAAGACCGCGGACGGCATGAAGGCCGGGACGCTCGACGGGCTCGTCTGGTCCGGCGGGCTGCCGACCGCGCAGATCACCGACATCACCACGGCGTTGAAGGACAAGGTCAAGTTCCTCGACATCACGCCGCTGCTGCCCGCGCTGAAGAAGGTGAACCCGGTCTACGACCAGGCCGTGATCCCCGCGGCGGCGTACGGGCAGCCCGCGGACGTGCCGACGGTCGTGGTGCCGAACCTGCTGCTGGTGCGCGAGGACTTCCCGGCGGGCAACGCGTGCGCGATCACGAAGCTGATCTTCGACAAGCAGGCGGAGCTGGCGAAGGTGCACCCGGCGGCGAAGGAGATCTCGAAGCAGCTGGCGACGCGGACCGACCCGGTCCCGCTGCACCCGGGCGCGAAGCAGGCGCTCGGCTAGGGTCGGTGGGGTGCAGGACTACCTCGAAGCGGCGGTCCGCGACATCCTGACGGCGCCCGAAGCGCGCGTCGACGACCAGGTGGGGTACGCGGCCTTGCTGCTCGCGACCGCCGGCGCACTCGACGAGGCCGACCGGCTGGTCACGCAGTGGCAGGCCCGGACCGAGCGGCCGGTGACCGCGCTGGCCGCGGACCCGGTGCGCACCCGCGCGTGGGCGATGCTCTTCGAGGCCCGCGGCGCGCGGCCGGACTGGGCCGAGGGCTTGGCACCGCTCGACCTGGATCACGAAGAGCGCGCCCACGCGGCTTTGTTGCGCCGTCCGGTCTCGGACGTCGAAGGTGTCCTCCCGCCGGGTCCGGTCGCGGAGGTGGTCAAGCACGTGGCACCGACCCGCCCGGACCGGGTCCGCACGGCTCTCGCCGAGGGGGATCTGGGCGCGTGGGCGGTGTCGGCGGGGCCGCACCCGGACGTGGCGACACTGGCGGCGACCCGAGCGCTGGCGCCGGCGCTGGTGGCGGGCGCCGACCCGCTCGGGCTGGGCGACTGGGCGCCGGCCTGCGCGGGCGCGCTGGTCGCGGCGCTGCACGAGCGGTACCCGCTCACGCTCGGCTCCTGGCCCGAGCTGATCAGCGAGATCGTGCGCCTGCGCGGCGGCACCGCACCGGAACCCGCCTCCCGCCAGAGCGGGGCGGCAGCGAAACCGCAGGCCACCATGGCCCTGCACGACGGCACCGCACCAAACCCCGCCTCCCGCCACGGCGAAGCGGCAGCGAAACCGCAGGCCGCCCCGATCCTGCGCGGCCGGACCACCCTCCCGCCCCCGGCGTCCGAAGCGGCGATCCGCTCGGCCGAGCTGCGCCTGGGCGTCGAGCTGCCCGCCGACCACCGCGACTTCCTCCGCACCTGCGACGGCCTCCCGGCCGACGTGGTCTTCCCGCGCCTGCTCGGCACGGCCGACCTCCGCGCCGAGAACGGCGTGGTGGTCCTCAGCGAACCCGCGGTGCTGCTGCTCTCGGCCGGGCACGTTGTCGAGGTCGACCCGGTTCTCGGCACGACCGTCCACCCGTCGTTCCGCGCGGCGCTGGTCAACCACGCCGCCCTGCTCGCCCAGGCAGGCTAGCTTGGACCGGGTGACCACCCTCACCGTGGAGAAGATCACCCCCGAGAACGTCGCCGCCGCGTGCCAGCTGGCCGTCGAACCCCACCAGAAGGACTTCGTCGCGCCCGTCGCCGTCTCGCTGGCCGAGGCGTACACGCAACCGGACATCGCCTGGCCACGCCTGATCCTCGACGACGGCGAACCCGTCGCGTTCGTGATGGGCGGCTTCAACCCGGACGCCGAGCTGGACTTCTTCCGCTGCGGGATCTGGCGCCTGAACGTCGGCGCCGGTGTGCAGGGCCGCGGCCACGGCCGGTTCGCCGTCGAAACCGTCCTGGAAGAAGCCCGAAGACGCGGCCACACCTCGGCGACCGTCCTGTGGCTGCCCGCCGAGGGCGGCCCCGAGGAGTTCTACCTCAAGCTCGGCTTCCGCCCGACCGGCCAGACGTTCAACGGCGAGGTCGTCGGCCGGATCGAGCTCTAGACCTGGCCGCGCTTCTTCCGCTCGGTGTACTCGCGCATCCGCTTCGGGTAGCCCACGCGGGCGACCTCGTACACCGGGATCGAGCGGCGGTGGCCGAACTGCTGCGCGGCCTCCAGGCTGCCGATGCGCCGCCGCGTCCACTCTCCGTCATGGGCGATCAACACCACAGTGGTCTCGGTGACGTTGGTCTTCGGCTCCACGAAGGCCTCGACACCCCTTCGGGTGGCGGCCCACTCGTCGAGGTGACGGGTGTCCTCTGAGCTGGCTTTCCGCAGCGTACCGGCCCGCTGCCCACCCTTGGCCCGCCTCCGCAGCGAGTCGAAGAGCCCCACCTCGACCACCTCTCCTCCCGAGACCTACCCCACTCATTATCCCGGACTCCGCGTGTGGTCGGCGTCGCACACCCGGCTAGCTCGCAGCCCCGTCCGGCGTAGTGACAAGATGGCGGTGTCGCGCGCGCGGTTATACCGGGCGCGGGCGCGACGACAGAGCAACACCCCACTGCTTGCCGAGGAGTTAATGAAGTGACCGACACCTCCGCCGACCTCGTGATCCTGGGAGGCGGATCGGGCGGCTACGCCGCGGCGTTCCGCGCGGCCGAGCTGGGCCTTTCCGTCACGCTGATCGAGAAGGACAAGCTGGGCGGGACGTGCCTCCACCGGGGCTGCATCCCGACCAAGGCCCTGCTGCACGCCGCCGAGGTCGCCGACGAGACCCGTGAAGCCGAAGCGGTCGGCGTCAAGGCCGCCTTCGAGGGCATCGACATCGCCGGGGTCAACAAGTACAAGGACGGGATCGTCGCCCGCCTGTACAAGGGCCTGCAGGGCCTGGCCAAGGCGCACAAGGTGAACCTCGTCGAGGGCAGCGGCACGTTCGTCGGCGGCACGACCGTCGAGGTGGACGGCACCCGCTACACCGGCAAGAACGTCATCCTCGCCACCGGCTCGTACTCGCGCACGCTGCCCGGCCTGGAGCTCGGCGGCCGCATCATCGCCAGCGAGCAGGCCCTCGCCCTCGACTACGTCCCGAAGAAGGTCGTGGTGCTCGGCGGCGGCGTCATCGGCGTCGAGTTCGCCAGCGTGTGGGCCTCCTTCGGCGTCGACGTCACCATCGTCGAAGCCCTGCCGCGGCTGGTCCCGAACGAGGACGAGTTCGCGTCGAAGCAGCTCGAGCGCGCCTTCCGCCGCCGCAAGATCGCCTTCAAGACCGGCGTGAAGTTCACCGGCGCGAAGCAGGACGACAACGGCGTGAGCGTCTCGCTGGAGTCCGGCGAGACCATCGAGGCCGACCTGCTGCTGGTCGCCGTCGGCCGCGGGCCGAACTCGGCCGGCCACGGCTACGAGGAGGCCGGCGTCAAGATCGAGCGCGGCTTCGTCCTCACCGACGAGCGGCTGCGCACCAACCTGCGAGGAGTCTACGCCGTCGGCGACATCGTCCCCGGCCTGCAGCTCGCGCACCGCGGCTTCCAGCAGGGCATCTTCGTCGCCGAGGAGATCGCCGGGCAGAACCCGCGCGTGATCGACGAGAGCGGCATCCCGCGGGTCACCTACTCGCACCCGGAGGTCGCGTCGGTCGGGCTGACCGAGTCGCAGGCGAAGGACAAGTACGGGTCCGGCGTCACGACGTTCACCTACGACCTGGGCGGCAACGGCAAGAGCCAGATCCTCAAGACTTCCGGCGGGGTCAAGCTGGTCAAGGCGCCGGACGGCCCGGTCGTCGGCGTGCACATGGTCGGCGACCGCGTCGGCGAGCTGATCGGCGAAGCGCAGCTGATCTACAGCTGGGAGGCGTTCCCCGAGGACGTCGCCCCGCTGATCCACGCGCACCCCACCCAGACCGAGGCCCTCGGTGAAGCGTTCCTCGCCCTCGCGGGGAAGCCGCTGCACGTGCACAGCTGACGTCCCACCAGCAGAATCCAGACCACGCAGAACTTGGAAGAGGAGTCAGCGAACGATGGCCTACTCCGTCACATTGCCGGAGCTCGGGGAGAGCGTCACCGAAGGCACCGTCACCCGGTGGCTTAAGCAGGAGGGCGACACCGTCGAGGTCGACGAGCCGTTGCTCGAGATCTCGACCGACAAGGTCGACACCGAGGTGCCCTCCCCGGTGGCGGGCACGGTCGTGAAGATCAGCGCCCAGGAAGACGAGACCGTCGAGGTCGGCGGCGAGCTCGCCGTCATCGACGACGGGTCCGGCGGCGCGCCCGAGTCCTCCTCCGCCCCGGCGCGGGAAGAGGCGCCCGCGCAGCCCGAGCCGCAGCAGGAGGAGTCCGCGCCGCCGGCCGAGGACAGCGCGCCGAGCAAGCCGGACACCGCGCCGGCGTCGGGCGGCGAAGGCACCGAGGTGAAGCTGCCCGAGCTGGGCGAGAGCGTCACCGAGGGCACCGTCACCCGCTGGCTGAAGGCGGTCGGCGACTCGGTCGAGGTCGACGAGCCGCTGCTCGAGATCTCCACCGACAAGGTCGACACCGAGGTGCCCTCCCCGGTGGCCGGCACGGTGCTGGAGATCCGCGCGGGCGAGGACGAGACCGTCGAGGTCGGCGGCGTCCTGGCCGTGATCGGCGACGCCGGAGCGGCGCCGAAGGCCGAGGCCAAGCCGGAGCCCGAGCCCGAGCCGAAGCCGGAACCCAAGCCGGAGCCGAAGCCCGAGCCGGTCCAGGAGTCGAAGCCCGAACCGAAGCCCGAGCCCAAGCCGGAACCGAAGCCGCAGGCCGCCCCGGCCTCGGCCGCCACACAGTCGGCCCCGGCCGCCGCGGCGAAGGACGGCTCGGCGGACGGCCCGTACGTCACGCCGCTGGTCCGCAAGCTCGCGTCCGAGCACGGCATCGACCTCGTGTCGCTGACCGGCAGCGGCGTCGGCGGCCGGATCCGCAAGCAGGACGTCCTGGCCGCGGCCGAGGAGAAGCAGAAGGCCGCCGCCGCCCCGTCGGCGCCCGCCGCGCGTCCCGCGGCCGCGGTGTCGCCGGAGCTCGCCGCGCTGCGCGGCACGGTCCAGAAGGCCAGCCGGATCCGCCAGATCACGGCCACCAAGACCCGCGAGTCGCTGCAGATCGCCGCGCAGCTCACGCAGGTCCAGGAGGTCGACGTCACGAAGATCGCCAAGCTGCGCCAGCGGGCGAAGGCGGGCTTCAAGGAGCGCGAGGGCGTCAACCTGACGTTCCTGCCGTTCTTCGCGAAGGCCACGGTCGAGGCGCTCAAGCAGCACCCGAACGTCAACGCGTCCTACAACGAGGACACGAAGGAGATCACCTACCACGGCGCCGTGCACCTGGGCATCGCGGTGGACACCGAGCGCGGGCTGCTCTCGGTCGTGATCCACGACGCGGGCGAGCTGAGCCTGGCCGGTCTCGCGCACCGGATCGCCGACCTGGCGGGCCGGGCGCGCGCGGGCCAGATCAAGCCGGACGAGCTGTCGGGCGGCACGTTCTCGATCACGAACATCGGCAGCGTCGGCGCGCTGTTCGACACGCCGATCATCGTGCAGCCGCAGTCGGGCATCCTCGGCACCGGCGCGGTCGTCAAGCGCCCGGTGGTGATCGCGGACGCCGACGGCAACGACACGATCGCCGTCCGGTCGATGGCGTACCTGCCGCTGACCTACGACCACCGCCTGGTGGACGGGGCCGACGCGGGCCGCTTCCTGACGACGATCAAGCAGCGCCTGGAAGAGGGCAACTTCGAGAGCGAACTCGGTCTCTGAGCAACCTCCGGCGAAGGCCGCCACGGGATTCCCGTGGCGGCCTTCGCCGCATCCGGGAGCGGGCGCGATGACCTGGTTCTCCGGCACGGGCTTCCCCGGCGTCCCGCTCCGGCAGTTCGGCCCGGCGATCCTCTCCGGCCTCCCCGCGTTCGCCCGGGACCTGGACGTGCGGGAGCGGAGCGAATGCGCAACGATCGAGGCATGCGAGTACTGATCGCCGGAGCGAGCGGCTTGATCGGGTCGGCGCTGGGCGAACGCCTGCGGCGCGAGGGCCACGAAGTCCGCCGGCTGGTGCGGCGCGAAGCCCGGGAAGGCGGCGAATTCCGCTGGGACCCGCCGTCGGGCACCATCGCGAGCGGTGCCTTCGAAGGCGTCGACGCCGTGGTGAACCTGGGCGGCCAGCGGCTGTTCCCCGGCCGGTGGAGCGCGATGCGCAAGCAGCAGCTCACCGACAGCCGGGTCGAGCCCACCGAGGTGCTCGCCGAAGCCGTGGCCGAACACGGCGTCGGCGTGCTCGTCAACGCCTCCGCCGTCGGGTTCTACGGAAACGCCGGCGCGTCCACTGTGGACGAGTCGGCGCCGCGTGGCCGGGGGTTCCTCGCCGAGCTGTGCGAAGCGTGGGAAGCGGCGACGGCGGCCGCCGGGGACGCGCGGGTCGTCAAGATCCGGACCGGGCTGGTGCTTTCGGCCAAGGGCGGCCTGTACGGCACGCTGCGGCCGCTCTTCGCGCTGTGCCTGGGCGGCCGCCTCGGCGACGGGAGCCAGTACATGCCGTGGATTTCCCTGGCGGACGAGGTCGGCGCCATCGTCCACGTCCTGACCCACGACGACGTCTCCGGGCCGGTGAACCTGACCGGTCCCGAGCCGGTCACCAACGCCGAGTTCACCCGGGCCGTTGGCCGCGCGCTGCACCGGCCCGCGCCGTGGTGGGTGCCCGGGTTCGCGCTCAAGGCCGTGCTCGGCCAGGCCGGCGAGGAGATGGCCTTGTTCGGGCAGCGGGCCGTGCCGGCCGTCCTGGAGCGGTCCGGGTACGAGTTCCGGCACCGGACCCTGGACAGCGCGCTCGCCGCGGCATGAGCGTTCCGCGGCAGCGCTGGCTCGTCGTGGGCGGGGTGCTGTCGGCCGCGTTCGTGCTGCTCGGGCTGAGCGTGGCCCGGCAGCCGCTGGCCCTCGACGTCACGGTCTCGAACGCGCTGCACGGCGTCTACGCGGAGCCGCCCGGGCGGGTCGCGCAGGCCGGGAGCGACGTCCTCGGCCCCGTGCTCCCCTACGTCCTCGGAACGGCGCTGCTGGCGCTGGCGCTGCGGCGGCGTGCGCACCTCGGCCTGTGTGTCCGGCTGGCCGTCGTGCTGCTGTTGTGCCGGCTGACCAGCCTGGTGTTCAAGCCGGTCTTCCTGCGGGAGCGGCCGCGCGACTACCCGGACCTGAGCTACCCGAGCGGGCACGTGGTGTCGGTGGCGAGCACCGGGTTCGTCCTGCTCCTGCTGTGCGCGTGGCTGTGGCCGCGGCTCGTCCGGCGCGTCGCGGTGGCCGTCGCGGTCGCGGTGGTGCTGTCCGCGGCCTGCCGGGTGGTGCTCGGGGTGCACTGGGTCACCGACACGATCGGCGCAGTGCTCGCGGTGTCCGGTGTCGGGCTGCTCTCAGCGTGCGCCTTGCGGCTGCTTCCCCCGGGTGACGGGCGTAGCCTCGACGAGTGAGTTCTTCCCGCACTTCCTGCCGCGCCGGCACCGAGCCCGTCGACGTCCGCGAACTCGGCACGATCGACTACACCGAAGCCTGGGAGCTCCAGCGGAGTTTCCTGACGGCCCGGGCGGACGGCACGGCGCCGGACACGATGCTCCTGCTGCAGCACCCGTCGGTGTACACGGCGGGCAAGCGCACCGAGGAGGCCGACCGCCCCACGGACGGCACGCCGGTGATCGACGTCGACCGCGGCGGCAAGATCACCTGGCACGGCCCGGGCCAGCTGGTCGGCTACCCGATCGTCAAGCTCGGCGACCCGATCGACGTGGTCCACTACGTGCGGCGCCTGGAGGAGGCGCTGATCCACGTGTGCGACCAGCTCGGCGTGGCGAGCGGCCGGGTGGAGGGCCGCAGCGGCGTGTGGATCCCGGCCGACGACCGCGGCATCGAGCGCAAGATCGCGGCGATCGGCATCCGCGTCCAGCGGGGCGTGACGATGCACGGCTTCGAGCTGAACTGCAACGCCGACCTGGCCGCGTTCGACACCATCGTCCCGTGCGGCATCCGCGACGCGGGCGTGACGTCGCTGTCGTACGAGCTGCAGCGGGACGTCACGGTCGAGGCGGTCCTCCCCCTGGCCCGCGACGCGGTCCTGGCGGCCCTCGAAGGGGAGCTCCCGGTGAGCGAGGACCGCTGGCTCCCGCGCACGGAGGCCCCGCAGGCCCCCGGCGTCACCTTCGCCCTCCAGAACTGAGAGCACTCGCCTCCAGAACCGAAACGGCCGGCCTCCTGTGGACAACAGGAGGCCGGCCCTGCTTCGGCGGCCGAAACCGTCGGCCCCTTCCGCTAGCGTGGAAACCGGGGGCTGCTCAGTCCAGCTGCGGCGCCACCTCGGCGGCGACCAGATCGATCTGGTCCAGGTCGGTGAGGTCCAGCAGCTGCAGGTAGACCCGCGTGATCCCGGTCTTCTCCCGCCACTGCCCGATCCGGTCGACGACCTCCGCCGGCGACCCCGCCAGGCCGTTGGCCCGCAGCTCGTCGACGTCCCGCCCGATGACCGACGCCCGTTGCGCGACTTCCGCGTCGGAGCGCCCGACCCCGATCACCAGCGCCACCGAGCGGAGGATCTCCTTCGGGTCCCGCCCGATCTCCGTCGCCGCGGCCTCGACGCGGGCGAACTGGGCGGCCGCCGTCTCGGCGTCGGTGAAGGGCAGGTTGAACTCGTCCGCGAACCGCGCGGCCAGTGCCGGCGTGCGCTTCTTGCCCCCGCCCCCGATGATCACCGGCGGGGCCGGGGACTGCGCCGGCTTCGGCAGGGCCGGCGACTCGGACAGCCGGTAGTACTGCCCGTCGAACGAATACGTCGAGCCCGCCGGCGTCTTCCACAGCCCGGTGATGACCTCGAGCTGCTCGGCGTAGCGGTCGAACCGCTCCTTCAGCGGCGGCAGCGTCAGGCCGTACGCCTCGTGTTCGGCGTCGTACCAGCCGGCGCCGATGCCGAATTCGACCCGGCCGCCGGACATCTGGTCGACCTGCGCCACGGAGATGGCCAGCGGCCCGGGGTGGCGGAAGGTCGCCGCGGTGACCAGCGTGCCCAGCCGGATGCGGCTGGTCTCCCTGGCCAGGCCGGCGAGGGTGATCCACGCGTCGGTCGGGCCGGGCAGGCCGTCGGCCGAGCCCATCTTCAGGTAGTGGTCGCTGCGGAAGAACGCGTCGTACCCGGCGGCTTCGGTCGCCTTGGCCACGCGCAGCAGGTCGTCGTAGCTGGCCCCCTGCTGGGGCTCGGTGAAGATCCTCAAGTCCACGAAGATCAGCCTATAGAGACGTCGGGCTCCGTGCGCCGCAGCCGTACCAGCATGCGGACGATGACGTCCTCGATTTCGGCGCCGACCTTCTTCGGGTCCGGCGAACCGGCGATTTCGGTCGCCGCGCTGGACAGCGCGCCGAACAGCAGCCGCGCGGTGACCTCGACCGGCACCGGCTCGACCTCGCCGGCGTCGATCAGCGACTGCAGGCCGGACCGCACGAGCCCGAAGCTGCACCGCTCCTCGGCCTCGCGCCAGCGCTCCCAGCCCATCACGACCGGCGCCTCGTGGATGGCGATCCGCTGGTAGGAGGGGTCGAGGCAGGCGCGGAAGAACGCGTTCAGCCCGGCCAGCGCCCGCTCCCACGGCGTGCCCTCGCCGGTCATGATCTTGTCGAGCCGGTCGTAGACGAGGCTTTCGACCTGGTCGAACGCGGCTTCGAACAGCGCCTGCTTACCGCTGAAGTGGTGGTACAGCGCTCCCTTGGTCACCCGAGCGCGTTTGGCGATCTCGTCGAGCGAGGTACCCGCGTATCCGCGTTTGGTGAACAGTTCGACCGCGCTGTCGACCAGCGCGGACCGCGTCGACTCGGAGTAGTCGAGTCGTCTGGACCTCATTGTCGCCACCTTCACAACTTTACGCCGGGAACGGCTCTCCATACTCATGGTATGTTCGGCGCGTCAGGTCCGTACCGGGAGTATGCCGCAGACCCGCGGTATGACCCGGGCCACGGAAGGGGAGCCACAGATGAGCTGGACCGACTTCTACCGACGTCAGGAAATCCTCGAAGCGACCGTCCGCCTGGCCGCCCGGAACCCGGGCGAGCCGCTGCCGCTCGAGGAGGTGCCCGGTGCCGAAGAGCACTTCGGCACCGAGGAAAACGTCCTCACCGCCCTGCAGTACCAGTGGACGCGCACGCTGAGCGGCCGGCTGCGCTCCGAGGTCATCGACCCGGACGACGCCGACGGCCTCGGTGACCACGTCGACGCGGTCACCCGCGCCTGGCGCGCCGCCGTCGACGAGCACGCCGAGCTGCGTGCGGTCCTCGACGGCGCCTACGAGCGGCACGCGTCGCTGCGCCGGATGCACGAAGGCGAGCTGCGGATGCTCGCCGTCACGGCCGGGCTGGCCGACCCGCGCGAGCCCGCCGCCGAGATCGTCAAGGTGGGGCACGCGTTCGAGGCGCTGCTGCGCGCGAACCGCTCGGAGACCACGCGTCGCCGTCCGATGATCGGACACCTGAGGCGACTGCTCGCGCCGAGTGCGTAACAATTCAACCAGCGGCGCGCAGCGCCTCCGTTGAGGGCGGCGGCGGGGGCATGGATGGAGTTAAGTGTCACCCATGACACAGCGCTGGACCGAAGCCGACATCGCCGATCAGAGCGGCCGGACCGTCCTGGTCACCGGAGCGAACTCCGGGCTCGGGCTGCGCACGTCACAGGTGCTCGCGGGCAAGGGGGCCCGCGTGCTCCTCGCCTGCCGCTCCGCCGAGCGCGGCGCGAAGGCACTCGACCTCGTGAAAACGGCCGCCGCGGGCGCCGAACCCGAGCTCGTCCCATTGGACCTGAGCGAGCTCGCGTCGGTGCGCGCGGCGGCCGTGTCGGTGCGGGAGCGCACCGGCGACGCCCTCGACGTGCTGGTCAACAACGCCGGCGTGATGGCGACCGCCCGCGGCCGCACGGCCGACGGCTTCGAGCTGCAGTTCGGCACCAACCACCTCGGGCACGCGGCGCTGACCTGGCTGCTGCTGCCCGCTTTGCGCGGCGGACGGCACGCCCGCGTCGTCGCGCTGTCGAGCATCGCCGCCGTCGGCGCCCGCATCGACGTCGAAGACCCCAACTTCGAGCACCGCCGCTACAACCCGGCGACCGCGTACGGGCAGTCGAAGCTGGCCAACCAGGTGTTCGCCATGGAACTCGACCGGCGGCTGCGCGCGGCGGGCGACGACGTCATCGGCGTCGCCGCCCACCCCGGCTACACCGCGACCGGCCTGGGTAGCGGCATGGCGCGCTCGTACCGCAACCCCATCGTCCGCTCGGTGATCGCCGGCGGCCACAAGATCGGTGAGGCCCTCTTCGCGCAGAACGTCCGCCAGGGCGCGCTGCCGCAGCTGTACGCGGCCACGGCGGACGGCGTCGAAGGCGGCGACTACATCGTCCCCGGCGGCCTCGGCGGCACGCGCGGCTATCCGGTCAAGGGACGTCCCCTGACCGCCGCGCGCAGCGAGTCGCTGGGGGCCGCGTTGTGGGACGTCACCGCGAAGCTGACCGGCGTCACCCCGGATCCCGCGTAGCCCGGACGGGCGTACGGTTGAGGGTGTGAGTGCTGCGCCAGAAGGCCGGAAGCTGCTGCGTCTCGAGGTTCGCAACAGTGAGACGCCGATCGAGAAGAAGCCGTCGTGGATCAAGACGCGGGTGCGGATGGGGCCGGAGTTCACCGAGCTCAAGGGTCTGGTTCGTCGCGAAGGCCTCCACACGGTGTGCGAGGAGGCTGGTTGTCCCAACATCTACGAGTGCTGGGAAGACCGTGAAGCGACGTTCCTGATCGGCGGCGATCAGTGCACGCGTCGGTGTGATTTCTGTCAGATCGACACGGGTAAGCCCGCTGCTTTGGATCGGACTGAGCCGCGGAAGGTCGCGGAGTCGGTTCAGGCGATGGGGCTGCGGTACTCGACGGTCACGGGCGTCGCTCGCGATGACTTGGATGATGGCGGCGCGTGGCTGTACGCCGAAACCGTGCGGCAGATCCACGCGTTGAACCCGGGTACCGGGGTGGAGTTGCTGATCCCGGATTTCAACGCGGATCCGGCTCAGCTGGCTGAGGTGTTCGGGTCGCGGCCGGAGGTGCTGGCGCACAACGTGGAAACTGTTCCGCGGATCTTCAAGCGGATCCGCCCTGGGTTCCGGTATGCGCGCTCTTTGGACGTCATCACGGCGGCGCGTGAGGCCGGTTTGGTGACGAAGTCGAATCTGATCCTGGGTATGGGCGAAACTCCGGAAGAGGTCGCCCCCGCAATGCAGGACCTGGTCGATGCGGGGTGTGAGATCTTGACGATCACGCAGTACCTGCGTCCGTCGCCGCGGCACCACCCGGTGGATCGGTGGGTGAAGCCGGAGGAGTTCGTCGAGCATTCGAAGGCGGCGGAGGCGATGGGCTTCGCCGGTGTCATGGCCGGGCCGCTGGTGCGCTCGTCGTATCGCGCGGGACGGCTTTACGCCCAGACCAAGGCGCACCGCGGCGAGGAGCTGCCCGAGAACCTGCAGCACCTCGCCGCCGAAGGACCCGCAGCTCAGGAAGCCGCGTCGCTCCTCGCGCGGTGACGCACGTCACCCCACCATCCTTAAAGGATCGGTAAAGTGGCGGCATGGCCCTGGTTTCGGACCTCCTCAGCTGGTTGCAAGGCCTCCCGGAACCGGGGCTCGTCGCCGCGACCGGCGGCCTGGTGTTCGCCGAGTGCACGATCGGGCTGGGCTTCCTGGCCCCCGGCGAATCGGGGCTGCTCATCGCCGCGACGACGGCGAACACCGTGCCGAGGTTCCTGTCCCTGTGGCTGGTCGTCACCGTCTGCGCGACGGCGGGCGACGCGCTCGGCTACGTCATCGGCCGCCGGTTCGGGCCGCGCCTGCGTGAGACGAAGCTGATCCGCAAGTACGGCCTGGAGGCCTGGGACAAGGCCACCGGCGTGCTCGAGCGCCGGGGCGCCTGGGCCGTGTTCTTCGCCCGGTTCCTGCCGGTGATCCGGACGCTGACCCCGGCCGCGGCCGGGACGTCCGGCCTGCCGTTCCGCAAGTTCCTGCCGGCGGCCGCGGCGGGCGCGTTCTGCTGGTCGCTGGTCCACATCGGCATCGGCGCGGCCCTCGGCGAGGCCGCCAAGCGCATCGAAGGCGCCCTGAACACCGGCGGCCTGATCGTGGTCGCCGTGCTCGCCGCCGTCGCGGTGTTCTTCTTGCTGCGGTTGAAGAAGCGCAAGGTACTGGCCACGCCGGAGCCGGAGCCCGAACGCGTGCCCTGAGTACTACATTCGGCGTATGAGTCTCGCGGATCTTCCCCGGCCGATCGGGTTCGTGCTCGGCGGGGGCGGCAGCCTCGGCGCCATGCAGGTGGGCATGCTGCGCGCCCTGACCGAGGCCGGGCTGGCGCCGGACGTCGTGACCGGGACGTCGGTCGGTTCGCTCAACGCGGCCGTGCTGGCCCGCTCGGGTGAGGACGCGCTCGCGCGGCTGCACGAAATCTGGGCGCACATGACGCGCGCCGAGGCGTTCCCCGGCGGCGTGCTGAGCCGCGTCCGGACGCTGACGCAGAGCAAGACGCACCTGTTCCCCAACACCGGGCTGGCCGGCATCATCGCCGACCACCTCGGCGCTTCGACCCGCTTCGAGGACCTGGCGCTGCCGCTCGGCGTCGTCACCACGCAGGTCGACACGGCCGAGCCGCTGCTGATCCGGTCCGGGCGCCTGCTCGAGCCGCTGCTGGCGAGCTGCGCGATCCCCGGCATCTTCCCGCCGGTGGAGCACGACGGGCAGCTGCTGTACGACGGCGGGCTCGTCGCGAACGTGCCGATGCGGCAGGCGCTGGCCATGGGTGCGAAGTCGCTGGTGGTGCTCGACTGCGCGTTCCCCGGGAAGCTGCCGGGCGCGCCGCGGACGTTCGCCGAGGTGATGATGTTCACCGCGATGATCAGCATGCGGAACCAGGCCGTGCTGGAGGCACCGCTGGCCGCGGCGTCGGTACCGGTGGTTTATCTGCCCGGTCCGGCTCCCGTACGAGTGAACCCCTTGGATTTCGGGCACACGGAAGCACTGGCGGAAGAGGCGTACACGGCGGCGCGCGAGTACCTCGGCGCGCTCACGGTGTCGGGGCCGGGGCTTTACGGCGCACCCGGGCTCGTCATCACGTGATCCACGTCACGCCGATGCACCGATCCGCTGGTAAGAACGTCATCGATATCGCGTACTTTTGATGACGAATGCCCGCCGATCCCGATTCCCAAAAAGAGACAATATGCTCCCCAAGAAGATTTTACTTTCGGTGGCCGGAATCCTCGCCGGAGCACTGCTGCTTTCCGCCTGCTCGTCCGGTGACGACGGTGGGTCGCCCGCCGGTGGGGCGCCGGCGTCGGGATCCCCCTCGGCGTCCGACACGTCGGTCGCGGTGACGTTCGATCCCGCGGGCGGCACATCGGTGAACCCGGCGACGCCGATCGTCGTCAAGGCGGCCAACGGGAAACTGCTCGACGTCACGGTGACCAACGCGGCCAAGGGAAAGACGGTCGCGGGCAAGCTGGCGCCCGACGGGTCGAGCTGGACGTCGAGCGAGCCGCTCGGCTACGGGTCGACGTACAAAATCGTCGCGCACGCCCAGGGCAGCAACGGGAAGCCGGTCGAGCAGGACAACCAGATCACGACGCTGTCGCCGAAGAAGCAGGCGAACGCCAACCTGATCCCGGCGCCGTCCGCGGTGGCGAGCACGGGTGTCGGCGTCGGCCAGCCGATCGTGTTCAGCTTCGGCAAGGTCGCGGTCAAGAACAAGGCGGCGGTCGAGAAGGCGCTGACGGTGGAGTCGACCCCGAAGCAGGACGGCGGCTGGTACTGGATCGACGACTCGAACGTCCACTACCGGCCGAAGGAGTACTGGAAGGCCGGAACAACGCTGAAGGTGACGGCGAAGATCTACGGCGTCGATTTCGGCGGCGGCGTGTTCGGCGCGGAAGACCGCACGGAAACGTACAAGGTGCACGATTCCTGGATCGCCAAGGCGGATGGGAACAGCGAGCAGATGCAGATCTTCCACAACGGCGAGATGGTGAAGTCGATGCCGATTTCGATGGGCAAGGACGCCACGCCGACCCACCTGGGCGCGCACGTGATTTCGGACAAGCAGGCCAACTACACGATGGATTCCTGCACGTACGGCGTCTGCCCGCCGGACCCGAAGGCGTACCGCTCGAACGAGAAGTGGTCGGAGCGCATTTCCAACGACGGCGAATTCGTCCACGAGAACCCGAACAGCGTGGGCCAGCAGGGTAGTTCGAACGTGTCGCACGGGTGCATCAACCTGAACGACGCGAACGCCCAGTGGTTCTTCCAGAACATGGGCCTGGGCGACGTCGTGGAGGTCACCAATTCCGGAGGCCCCCAGCTCCCGGTCTGGGATCTGTACGGCGACTGGTCCAAGTCCTGGGCCGACTGGCAGGCCGGCTCCGCCATCAAGTAACCCGCCACACCTCGAAGGGGGTCAGGAGCTCCGCTCCTGACCCCCTTCTTCATGCCCACCCACCCCTCCAGCCACGCCACCCGACGGTCCCGGCACGCGTGATGCCCCGCCAGACACACGAGATGCCCCTCCAATCACCCAAGATGCCCTTCCCATCACGCGAGTTCCGCCTCCAATCACGCGAGATGTGGGTCTGATCATTCGAGTCCGGCCCGCGTCAGGGACAGTCCCCCGGCTCCGGTGACGGCGTGCGACGGGAGGCTCACGGGTGATCCGAGGGGCATCATGCGTGTCTGGCGGGGCATCTCGCGTGATTGGGGAGGCATCACGGCGGCCGGCTCGGCGGGACCCGCGTGACCCGGGGCGGGATCCGCGTGACTGGGGCCGGATCTCGTGTGATCAGAGGCGGAAGCAGGGTTTCGGGCATGCGAAAAGGCCCCGGGAGAACCGTGAGGTTCTCGACCGGGGCCTTCCCTTGGTTAAGTTCGGCGGTGTCCTACTCTCCCACAACCCTTCGGTTGCAGTACCATCGGCGCTGTCAGGCTTAGCTTCCGGGTTCGGAATGGGACCGGGCG
>NZ_JBSGBQ010000056.1:0-39510 GCF_053601335.1 Amycolatopsis sp. NPDC004747
ATCCACTCAGACAACGGATACGCGCAGCGCGTGTCACAGCCCAGCCCCGCCTGGACACCCCTAACTTAGCGGCATTGCCCGTCCGGCGAGGACATTCGTTCCTTCCAAGCCGCGGCAGAAGTGTCCTCTCTGCCGCGGCAGAACGGAAACAGCCGAGCAACCACAGCCATCGCGCTTCAGAGGTGAACAGGATCGTTCACCAACCGGACGTACGCATCACTCGTCTAGCGCGGACAAGGGCCGCTCACCGGGCCGCCCGCTCGTCGGTGCCCGGCACCTTCGCCGTCGCGATCGCGATGCGGTTCCACGTGTTGATGGCGAAGATCAAGGCGAGCAGCTGGCTCAGTTCCTCCTCGCCGAACTGCTCGAGCGCCCGGGTGTAGACGTCGTCGGGGACACCGCCCGAGATCCGCGTGACGGCTTCGGTCAGCGCCAGCGCCGCCCGCTCCTTCTCGCTGAAGAAGTGCCCGGCCTCGTGCCACACCGCGACCATGTGCAGCCGCTCCTCGCTTTCGCCCGCCTTGCGGGCGTCGGTGGTGTGCATGTGCAGGCAGTACGCGCAGCGGTTGAGCTGCGACGCGCGGATCTGCACCAGCTCGACCAGTGCCGGGTCGAGCCCGGCGCGGGCGGCGGCGTCGAAGCCGATCAGGGCCTTGAAGGCCTTCGGGGCGGTCTTGGCGAAGTTGAGGCGGGAGTTCGTCATGACCGGAAACCTACGGCCGGGTTGACCCGTGTGTAGGGTGCATTCCCGTGGCAAAAGAGTGGGTCAATTCGGGGGAGCGGCTCGGCGTCGACCTGCACTTGGAGCCGGCGCCCGGCGGCAAGCGCGCGGCACTCATCGCCGCGCTGCGGGACGCCGTGCGCGCCGGGCGGCTCGCTCCCGGCACCCGGCTGCCGCCCTACCGGTCGCTGGCCGCCGATCTGGGCCTGGCCCGCAACACCGTCGCCGACGCCTACGCCGAGCTGGTCGCCGAAGGGTGGCTCACCGCCGTCCAGGGCTCCGGCACCCGCGTCGCCGAGCGCGCCGAGCCGCTGAAGCCGGTGCGGACCCCGAAAAAGCCGCCGGGGGCGCCGAAACCGGTGTACAACCTTCGGCAGGGCCGGCCCGACGCGACCGCGTTCCCGCGCACCGAGTGGCTCGCCGCCGCCCGTCGCGCGCTGAACGTGGCGCCGCACGACGCCTTCGGCCCCGGCGATCCCCGCGGCCGCCCGGAGCTGCGGGAAGCGCTCGCCCAGTACCTCGCCCGCGCCCGGGGCGTGCGGACGTCCCCGGACCGGATCGTCGTGTGTTCGGGGTTCGCCCACGCCCTGCGGCTGCTGTTCCCGGCCGTGCTGCGCGGACCGCTCGCCGTCGAGTCCTACGGCCTCGCCTTCCACCGCTCGATCTTCGCCGCCGCCGGCGTGCGGACGATCCCGCTGGCCCTCGACGAACACGGCGCCCGCGTCGAAGACCTCGACGTCCCGGCCGTGCTCCTGACACCCGCCCACCAGTTCCCGACCGGCGGCCCGCTGCACCACGACCGCCGCGCGGCGGTCGTCGGGCACGTCCGGGCCACCGGCGGCATCCTGCTCGAAGACGACTACGACGGCGAATTCCGCTACGACCGCAAGCCGGTCGGCGCGGTCCAGGGCCTCGACCCCGAGCACGTCGGCTACGTCGGTTCGGTGAGCAAGAGCCTTTCGCCCGCGCTGCGCCTGGGCTGGCTGGTGCTGCCCGGACACCTCGTGGACCGAGTGCTCGCCGCGAAGGGCGAGCGCGAAGCGTGGGCGAGCGTGCTCGACCAGCTCACCCTGGCCGAATTCCTGACGTCGGGCGCGTACGACCGGCACATCCGCCGGATGCGCCGGCACTACCGCCGCCGGCGCGACCAGCTGGTCACGGCGCTGGCCGAGCGGGCCCCGCACGTGACGCCCACCGGCATCGCCGCCGGCCTGCACGCCGTGCTGAGACTCCCGCCGGGCACCGAAAAAGCCGCGTTGAAGGCCGCGGCCTGGCAGGGACTGGCACTGGACGGCCTGGCCGCCTTCCGCCACCCGGACAGCACGATGTCCACAATGGACGGCTTGGTGGTCGGCTACGCGACGCCGCCCGAACACGCCTACCCCGCGGCCCTCGACGCGCTGTGCCGCGCCCTGCCGCCCCCGTGAGGGGCTCACCGAACCGGTGGCACTCCGCCATTCCTTCACGGCCGGCTCACGCACCGATGGTGACGTTCCGTTTCCGGTACTGGCTTCCCGCTCACCCGGCTGGCAAGCTGCCAGCACCTCACGAGGGAAGGACGTGCATTGGCGGCACACCCGGCGCGGGCCCGGCGCATCGACGCGCGGGTCGTCGTACTGAGCGCGCTGCTGGTGGTCGCGCTGCTCGCCTGGGCCGGGGTCGACTACCTGAAGAACCGGCTGGCCGGCGGCGGCTGCGACACCACCACCCCGGTGCACCTCACGGCCGCGCCGGACATCGCGCCGGTGCTGGCCGAGCTCGCCAAGACCGTCCCGGAGCGGGACTGCTACGCCGTCGAGGTCACCGCGAGCCCGTCGACGGCCACCGCGACCGCGCTGGAGGCCAACGGCGCGAACGGCCCGGACGTCTGGGTCCCGGAGTCGAGCACCTGGCTGCTGCAGGCCCGTGACGGCGGCGCGTGGAACCTCCCCGAGTCCGGCCAGCCGGTGGCGAGCTCACCGGTGGTGCTGGCCCTGACCGACGACGTCGCGAAGCAGGCCGGCTGGCCGGCGAAGTCGCCGTCCTGGGCCGACGTCCTCGCCGGCAGCCCGGTCGGGCTGCCCGACCCGGGCCGGGACCCGGCCGCCATCGGCGCGCTGATCGGCCTGCAGCAGCTGACCAAGGACGCGCCGGACCCGGCGGCGGCCTTCACCGAGGAGATCCGCAAGCTCTCGGCGGTGAAGCAGCCGTACACCGCGTGGCCGGCGTCGGAGCAGTCGGTGCTGGCGAAGAAGCTCGTCGCCGCCTATCCCGCCGCGGGTGTCCCGAGCTTCGACTACCCGTACGTCGTGCTGCCGCGGGCTTCGGAAGCCTCGCGGTCGGCGGCCGAACGGTTCCTGCGCCTGCTGCTCGACCAGACCGCCACCAAGGCGTTCGCGGACGGCGGGTTCCGGACGCCGTCGGGGCAGCTGCTCGGCGACCGGCCGCGCGACACCCGCACCGACGCCGCGCGGCGCCCGGCCGGGCCGCCCGCGCCCGAAGCGATGTACGGCGTGCTCCAGGCCTGGGCCGGGGCCAACCTCAGCGCCCGCGTGCAGGTGCTGCTCGACGTGTCCGGCTCGATGGCCGCCGTCGTGCCCGGCACCGGCCGCAGCCGGATGTCGCTGACGCTCGAAGCCGCGACGCAGGGGCTCGGGCTGTTCAAGCCGACGACCGAGATCGGCCTCTGGCTGTTCTCGACCAAGCTGGACGGCGCCAAGGACTACCGGGAACTGCTGCCGATGCGGTCGATCGCCGAGCAGCTGGCCGCGGGCGGGGTGGCGACGCTGCAGGCGGTCAAGCCCAAGCCCGGCGGCGCGACCGGGCTGTACGACTCGATCCTCGCCGCGTACCAGAACGCCCGGCAGAGCTGGCAGCTCGGCCGGATCAACGTCGTCGTCGTGCTCACCGACGGCCGCAACGAAGACGACGACTCGATCGGCCTGCCCGGGCTGCTCGCCGAGCTCGGCCGGCTGCAGGACCCGCGGAAACCGCTGCCCGTGATCGGGATCGGCATCGGCCCGGACATCGATTCCGGCGAGCTCAAGCAGATCTCGGCCGCGACCGGCGGCGACTCCTTCACCACGCCGGACCCGCGCAAGATCTCCGACGTCTTCTACCAGGCACTGAGCAAGCTCATGTGCCAGCCGCCCGCCTGCAAGAAGTGAGGACGCCCGTGTTGGTGCAGATCGAAAAGCCCGCGCCCCGGGTGACGCGAAGACCGTCCGCGCTGGTCTTCGCCGCGTTCGTCGCCGGGATCGTGCCGTTCGCGCTGCACACGTGGGCGGCGCTGCACGGGAACTTCGCCCAGGACGACTTCGTGATGACCTACCGGGCCGCCCTGGCCGGGCCGTTCGACCTCGGCTACCTCTTCCAGGACTACCACGGGCACCTGATGCCCGGCGGGTTCTTCCTCGCGGCCGTGATGACCTGGTGGGCGCCGCTGAACTTCCCGCTCATGATGCTGCCGGTGCTGCTGATGCGGGCCGTGGCGACGGTGCTGTTCTGGTGCCTGCTGGTGCGCTGCTTCGGCCGTCGCTGGGCGATCCTGATCCCGTTCACCGTGTTCACGGCGTCGACGTTGCTGCTGGTCCCGACGCTGTGGTGGGCCTACGGCTCCCAGATCGTCCCGGTGGTGCTGGCGGCCGCGGGCGCCCTGTACTGGCACGTGCGCTACCTGCGCGAAGGCGGCCGGTGGTGGATCGGCACGTTCGCCTGGACGCTCTTCGGGTTCGCGTTCTACGAAAAGGCCGTGGTGGTCCCGGTGCTGCTGGCCGGGGTGACCGTCCTGCTCGGACAGTCCTTCCGGGACCGGTGGCCCTACTGGGCGGGACACGCGGCGCTGCTCGCCGGGTTCGTCGTGGGCTACCTCGCGCTGACGTCGAGCCAGGTGACGCCCGGCGGCCCGCCGATGACCGCCGGCACCGTCGCCGACCTGACCGGCCGGATGCTCGGCGACACCTTCCTGCCCGGGCTGGCCGGCGGGCCGTGGTCGGGGCCCGGGCCGGGCGCGACCTGGGCGCCGTCGCCGTTCGCGGTCGTGGTCCTGCTGTTCGCCGCCGCGCTGGCACTGCTGGTGACCGGCGTGCGCGTCGGCGGCCGCCGGGGTGTGCGGGCGTGGGCACTGCTCGGGCTGCTGCTCGCCGTGGACGTCGGGCTGCTGGCGGCGACCCGGCTGCGCGAAGTCGGCCCGGCCGCCGGTGACGACCCGAGGTACCTCGCCGAACTGGCGTTCGTGGCCGCGCTGTGCGGGGCCTTCGCCTTCCTGCCGCCCGGCGGAACTGCGCCGTCCGGAGGAAAGCGCGAACGGCCGATCGCCCTAGTCGTTTGCGTGCTTCTGCTCGCCAGTTCGGCGGCCGGGTTCTCGCGGCTCGCCCCCGCGCTGCGGTTCGACCATTCCGGGCAGTACCTCGGGAACGTGCGCGCGGCGGTCGCGGACGACCCGGATCTCGTGTTCTACGACAACTTCGTGCCCTCCGACGTCGTCCACGAGTGGTTCGGCGCGGACTCGCAGGCGTCCCGGGTCGCCGGCCTGGTGCCCGGCACGCACTTCGACCAGCCGACGAACCGGATGCACCTGCTCGACGCCACCGGTACCCCGCACCTGATCACCGGGGTGGCCGCGGAATCCCGCGGCGCGCCGGGGCCGGTGCCGGACTGCGGGTACACGGTCGGCGAAACGCCGGTGCGCGTTCCGCTCGACAAGCCGCTGCTCGGCAGGCACCTGCTGAAGATCGACTACTTCACCCGCGACGGCGGCGAAGGGCTGGTCGAGCGGACGCCGGTGTGGTTCCAGGCCGGGCTGCACTCGCTGTACCTGCCGGTGGACGGCCTGTTCGACCACATCGGCGTGCAGCTGTCGAGCCCGGGCGCGCCCGTGTGCGTCGCGCGGGTCGAGGTCGGGAAGCCGGTGACTCAGTAGGGGTCGTACGGGCTGTCGTGGCCGAGCAGCCGGGCGAGCGGCCGCAACCGCAGGCGCAGCAGCACCTTGAGCACGACGTTGCGCAGGAACCAGGGCAGCTGCGCCAGCACCCGGAGCCGGTCCGCCGTGGACGGTGGCGCCAGCCGGAACCGCGCCAGCGAAGTCGCGCGGTCCACATAGGTGTAGCGCCGTCCGAAGAGGACCTTGACGATCGTGCCGAGCGTGACGCCGATGGAGGAAAAACAGTCGTGGACCAGGATCTCCGCACCCGGCGGCAGGTGGGCCGACCAGCGCAGGTCGTCGGTGTAGGTCCAGTAGTCGTGCTTGCCGTCGATGTAAAGCAGCTGTATGGGCCGGTTCCAGTCAGGACGCAGTTTCGTGCTGTAACCGGCGACGAGCTCGACGACGTCGTCCAGCCCGGCCCGGCGGATGTTGCGCTCGAACAGCTGCCGCGTCGGCGATCCGCCGAACAGCCGTCCGTCGACGAAGGGGTCGACGGCGATCACCGTGGCGCCGACCGTGCGGGCCGCCGCGCCCAGGACGATCGTGGATCGGCCCTGGTGGCTGCCGATTTCCAGGATGACGTCACCCTTTTCCAGGCGACGTGCGGCCTGCCACAGCGCCTCACCCTGCGCACGCGTCATCCAGCCCTTGACCGGCTCGGCCAGTGTCCATGCGTCGGCGAAGCCGTCCGCCGTGAGTTCGGTAGAAATGGCACACCTGCCCAGGGAAGTCGGGGGCCGGGGAAAATCGTCGGCACATGGTAGCCAGGTTTCGGCCTAGTATCTACCGGATGGTAACCGCCACCCGCGAACGGACCCGGGACGACGCCCCGCCCTCCGGCGGCGCCCGGAAGTTCTCGGTGGGCGCGTTCTTCCGCCGGCCCGGCACCTGGATCGTGCTGGCCCTGACCACGTTGTCGTTCCTGCAGATGCCGGGGAAGACGACGTTCGACACCAAACTGGACCTCGCGGTCGACCCGATCGCCTTCCTGGGGCGCGCCCTGCACCTCTGGAACCCGGAGGCGACCGCGGGGGAGCTGCAGAACCAGGCCTACGGCTACCTCTTCCCGATGGGCCCGTTCTTCGCGCTGTGCCAGGCCGTGGGCGTGCCCGCGTGGATCGCGCAACGGCTGTGGGGTGCGATCCTGCTGTCGGCGGCGTTCGGCGGCGCCCTGCTGCTGGCGCGGGCCATGAAGATCGGCACCGAGCGCACCCGGCTGGTCGGCGCGCTCGGCTACGCGCTCGCGCCGCGCATGCTGACCGAAATCGGCGGCCTGTCCGCGGAAATGCTGCCCGCGGTGCTGCTGCCGTGGGTCCTGGTGCCGCTCGTGCGGGCCGGGGCGATCGGCTCGCCGCGGCGGGCCGCCGGGCTGTCGGCCGTCGCGGTGCTGTGCATGGGCGGCGTCAACGGCGCGATGGTCGTGATGGCGCTGGTCCTGCCGGGACTGTGGCTGCTGACCCGCCGCTGGACGCGGGCGCACGTCGAACTCGTGCTGTGGTGGTTCGTCTTCGTCGTCGGGGCCACGCTGTGGTGGATCCTGCCGCTGCTGCTGCTCGGCGAATACAGCCTGCCGTTCCTGGACTACATCGAGTCGGCGACGAACACGACCGCGCCGATGTCGCTGTTCGAGGTGCTGCGCGGCACCAACCAGTGGGTCGCCTACGTCGTGCAGGGCACGCCGTGGTGGCCGGGTGGCTGGTCGCTGATCGACAACCCGGTGCTGATGCTCGCCACCGGGCTCGTGGCCGGCGTCGGCCTGTTCGGGCTCACCCGGCGCGGCCTGCCGGAGCGGCGGTTCCTCGTGCTCGGCGTGGTGGCCGGGCTGACCCTGCTGACCGTCGGCTACGTCGGCTCGCTCGACAGCCCGCTGGCCGAGCAGGTCCGCCACCTGCTCGACGGGCCGCTCGCGCCCCTGCGCAACGTGCACAAGTTCGAGCCGGTGCTGCGGCTGCCGCTGATGCTGGCGTTCGTGCACGGCATCTCCAGCCCGGTCCGGGTGAAGTCCGCGCGCCGGTTCGTGCGGCCCGCGCTGGGCCTGCTGCTGGTGCTGGTGATGGCCGCGCCGGCGTGGCTGCTGAACCTGCGGTCCGGCCCGGGCTGGGACGCGGTGCCCGGCTACTGGTACGACGCTTTCGGGTACGTCGCCAAGGCCGACCCGGACGCGCGCACGCTGCTGCTGCCGGCCACCGGGTTCGGCGAATACGAGTGGGGCCGCACGGTCGACGAGCCCGCGCAGGCGATCGCGCGGAGCCCGTGGGCGGTCCGCAACCAGGTGCCGCTGGGATCCGAGGGGAACACCCGGCTGATGGACTCGGTCGACGCGGCGCTGGCGGACGGCCGCGGCGATCCCGGCCTGGCCGCGCTGCTCGCGCGGTCCGGGTACCGGTTCCTGTTGCTGCGCAACGACATCGACCGCGACCGGACCGCGGCCCCGCCCGTCGCGACCCTGCGCGCCGGGCTGGCCGGTTCGCCGGGCATCGCCAAGGCGGCCGCGTTCGGGCCGCTCGAGGTGTACGAGGTGCAGAAGCCGGTGCCGCGGGCCACCGCGACGTCCACAAAGGACGTGCCGACGGTCAGCGGCGGCCCGGAGAACCTGCTGCCGCTGCTCGGCTCGGGCCAGCTCGACCCGGCGACGCCGACCGTGCTCACCGGCGACGGCGGGTCGCCCGGCGGCCCGCGGCTGGTGACCGACGGCCTGCGCCGGGCCGAGCGGAACGTCGGCGGCGTGCGCGACAACCTCAGCCAGACCCTGACCGCGGGCGAGGCCTACCGCCAGCAACGCGCGGCGGGCGACCTGCTGCCGTTCCCGGGCCAGGAGCACCAGACCGTGGCCGCCTACCGGGGGATCCGCTCGGTGACGGCGTCGACGGCGGCGTCGTTCGCCGACGCCTTCGGTGGCTCCGACCCCTCGTACCAGCCGTTCGCGGCGATCGACGGCGATCCGCGCACGGCGTGGCACTCGTCGTCGTTCACCGGGCCGATCGGCCAGTGGCTCGAGGTGGAGCTGGACACCCCGCGGCTGGTGAACTCGGTCAACCTCGAGATGGTGGACGACCTGCGGGTGGGCTGGCCCGCCACCCGGATCCGGATCACCACCGACAACGGCTCGGTCGACCAGCCGGTGATCCGCGGAGCCGGGCTGCACGAGTACTCCGTCGCCGGCGGCGTCACCCGCAAGGTGCGGGTCACGCTGCTGTCGCTGGTGGTCGGGCGGCAGGACGGGAACGTCGGCATCGCGGAGCTGAAGATCCCGGACACCGAGCCGCAGCGCGCCCTGGAAGTGCCCGCGGACCTGCCGACCGGGCCGGCGCCCGGGTTCGCGTTCTCGCGCGGCCCGCAACCGCGGTACGCGTGCCTGCCGGTCGGTGCCGTCGTGCGGTGCGACGCCGCGACGGCCCGCGACGGCGAGGAACCCGACGGGATCCGCCGGCTGTTCAGCACGCCGGCCGAGCAGACGTACCTGGTCGGCGGCACGGTGCTGCCGGCGGGCGGCGGCCGCAACCCGGTGTCGCTGCCGGGGGTCACCGTGGCGTCGACGTCCCAGCTGGGCGGTGACCCGGCGGCCGCCGGGTTCGCGGCCGTGGACGGCGACCCGGGCACGGTGTGGCGCCCCGACGTCACGGACCTGCGGCCGGCGCTGACCCTGGGGTGGACGTCGCCCAAGCGGATTTCGGGACTGCACCTCGAGGTGCCGGCCGCGAGCGGCGCGCAGGTGCCCCGGCAGGTGGAGCTGACCGGCCGGTCGGGCACGCGGTCGGTGCGGCTGGACGCGGGCGGGTCCGCGTCCTTCGAGCCGCTGGACACCGACCAGCTGCAGATCGTGCTGCCGGGCGACGACGACGATCCCGCGGCGCGCGCGGTGGTGGGCATCGGCAGCCTGACGCTGTCCGGCGGCGACGGCCTGCTGCCGGGACCGGACCCGGCGTTCACGGTGCCGTGCGGCTCGGGGCCGAACGTCCACCTCGACGGGCTCGACTACCGGACGTCGGTGCAGGGCAAGCTGTCCGACATCACCGAGCACCGGCCCCTGGCACTGGGGATGTGCCGCGATTCGGAGGGCGGCATCGCGCTGCCGGCCGGCGGGCACGAGCTGCGGACGGACCGGTCGGAGTCGTTCGTCGTCCAGGACCTGTGGCTGCGCCCGGCGGGTGGTTCCGCGCCGCCGGTGCACCGCGCGGTGCAGGTGGGCGCGTGGGACGCGGCGTCGCGGTCGGTGACGGTGGGGCCGGGCCCGGAGGCGGTGCTGGCGGTCCCGGAGAACGCGAACGCGGGCTGGACGGCCACTTTGGACGGACAGCAGCTGACCCGCACCCGGGTGGACGGCTGGCAGCAGGCGTGGATCGTCCCGGCGGGCGCGGGCGGGGCGGTGTCACTGTCGTTCACCCCGGACGCGCACTACCGCCTCAGCCTGCTGATCGGCGCGGCGGCGGTGCTGCTGTTGCTGGTGGGCGTGGCGTGGCCGGCCCACCGGCGCCGGTTCACGATCTCCCCGGGTGGTTCGTGGGTACCGGTGGCGCTGATCGGGCTGCTGGTGGCACTGGGCGGGATGCTGCCGGTGGTGCTGCTGATCGCGTGCCTGCTGGCCCGCCAGTTCTCGGAGCGCGCCCCGAGGTACCTGGCCTTCGGCGGCATGGCGCTGGCGGCGGGCGTGTCGGTGACGGGCCGGATCCTGGGCCACGGCCAGGACTGGGCGTACGGCCCGCTGACCCAGGCCGCGTTGCTGCTGGCCGCGGCCGCGATGGTGGCCACGTGCGTGGACTGGTTCACCCGCAAGGAAAACCCGACGGAGCCGACCGCTTAGCCCTGCCCGAGGAGTCGGCCCGCGTACCTGGGTGGACGACACACGTACCTGGGTGGACGACACACGTATCTGGATGGACGACACGCGAGTGGTCTGGCTGGGTACGCGTGTCGTCCGTTCAGGCACGCGTGTCGTCCGGCTGAGTACGCGTGTCGTCCGGCTGGGTACGCGATGGGGCGCGCGGGAATCCGGAAGTGTCGGTGGGTGGGGGTAGCGTGGAAAACGGGGGCTGCTCAGGCCGGTTTGCGCGGGCGGAACTCCAGCACCGCGCCCGCCGCGGCCAACGCGCCGGCCGTGCCGGCCGCCGCGGTGACCACCTGGGTGGGTGACCCGTGCAGCCAGGTGGTGATCAGCAGGGCCTCCACGACGACCGCCGACCACATCAGCACCGTCACGCGGCGGTCGCCGTCCGCCAGCCTGGCGTACAGCAGGATCTGGACCAGCGCCAGCAGGGAACCCGCCAGCGCGAACGGCCACACCGGCATCGTGCTCCCCGCGTACTTCGCCCCGCCGATCACGGCCAGCAGCGAAGGCCCCAGCACCAGCGAGGTCAACAGCACCACGGCGTCCAGGCAGGCGCAGACCGCGAGCGCCACCGGCAGCACCCGGCGCCGTCGGTCGGAAACCGCGAACCGCGGCAGCACCAGCACCCCGACCGCCTGCGGCAGCCAGTACGCGATCTTCGTGACGATCGCCCCCAGCGCGTACTCGCCCGCCGCACCCGCCGCAAGGGTGTGCCTGGCCAGCACCAGGTCCAGGTTGACCAGCAGGACCAGCGCCAGCATCGCCTGGGCCGTGTGGAAGACCTCGCCACCGTGGCGGTCGGCCCAGCGGGGACGCGGGCGGCCGCAGACACCCCAGCCGGCCACGACCACCGCCAGCGAACCGATCGCGGCCCCGGCCAGCGCCCCGGTCGGCGACCCCGAAACCACCAGCCCCACCAGCGAACCGCCGACCTTGCCCGCGCCCTCCAGCGCGATCAGGCCCGCCAGCACCGCGAACCGGTGGCTGCCCTGCAGGAGCCCGTGGAACACGCCCAGCAGCGTCAACGGCCCGAGCGCCGCGGTCACCAGCAGCGCCGGGGCCAGTGAACCCAGGTGCAGCAGGAGCACCAGCAACGGGCTCAAGGTCAACGCCGTCGTCGCGACGATCGCGCTCGTGACCAGGCCGAGCGCGAACAGCGCACCGTGGGACAGCGACGGCGAACGAGCCACCCGCAGCGCCACCACCGTCTGCAGCCCCATCGCCGGCACGACGCCGATCACCAGCACCGCCAGCAGCGAGCTCAGCTCACCGAACGCGCCGGGCGCGAGGATCCGCGCGGCCGCCAGGCTCAGCACGTAACTGGCCGCGTTGTTGCCCGCGAGCGCGAGCGAGACGAGGATCGCCGCGACCCGGTTGCCGGTCCGGGCCGGGACTTCGGTGTCTACGCTCAACGTCGGGCTCCCATTACCGGCGGGTAATGACCAGGGACGATAACCGCGCACGCAACGGAAAGGAAGGGCCGTGAACGCACTGAGCAGGCGGGCGGCCCTCCCCGCGCTGTCGGCCGTGCTGGCGCTCGCCGTCTGCGCGCCGCTGCTCGGCCGCGGGTTCGTGCTGAGCTACGACATGGTGTTCGCGCCACGGCAGTACTTCGTCCCGGACGCCTTCGGGGTCGGCGGCACGCTGCCGCGGTCCGTTCCCGCCGACGCCGCCGTCGCGCTCGCCACCACCGTGCTGCCCGGTGACGTCGTCCAGAAAATCGTCCTGCTCCTGGCGATCTTCTTCGCCGCGCTCGGCGCCGGACGGCTCGTCCCCACCGAGCACCAGGGCACCCGGCTCGTCGCGGCGACGGCCTACGCTTGGACGCCGTACGTCGCCGAACGCCTCTTCATCGGGCACTGGCCGCTGCTGCTGACCTACGCGGCCCTGCCGTGGATCGCCGCCGCCGGGCTCGCCGTGCGGGCACACGAACCCCGCGCCCTGCCGCGGCTGGTGATCGCCTGCGCCCCGGCCGTGCTGACCCCGCCGGGCGGTGTCCTCACGGCCGCCGTCATGGTCGTCGCCGCCGGTTCGCGGCGGCTCTGGCAGACGGTCCCGCTCGCCGTCGTCCTCAACCTGCCCTGGCTGGTCCCGACGTTCCTCAACGCCGGCGGCACCTTCTCCGACCCGGACGGCGTCACCGCGTTCAGCGCCCGCGCCGAAAGCTGGGGCCCCGCCCTGCTGAGCGTGCTGGGGCTCGGTGGCATCTGGAACGCCGAAACCGTGCCCGTCAGCCGGAGTGTGCCCCTGGTGCCGGTGCTGACGCTCGTCGTCGTCGCCGTCGCGATCGCGGGGCTCTGGCCGCTCGCGCGGCGGTGGGGGACGGCGCCGGTCCGGTCCTTGACGACGCTGGGCGTCCTGGGCGTTCTCCTGGCTTCACTGGCGACGCTGCCGGGCGGGGACGCGCTGCTGACCGCCGCGACGCGGTACGTGCCCGGCGCCGGACTGCTGCGGGACGCCCAGAAATGGGTGGCGTGGTGGGCCCTGCCGCTCGCACTGGGCTTCGCGCTGGCCGTGGAAGCCGCCGCGGCGAAGCTGAAGAGCGGACGCGTGGCACTGGTGACCGCGGCGGTCGTCTTCCCGCTGCTGTCCATGCCGGACCTCGCGTGGGGCGGCTGGGGACGGCTGGCCACCGCGCAGTACCCGGCGGACTGGCAGGCAGTGTCCGAAAAGCTCGGCGACCGGCCGGGAGACGTGCTGGTGCTGCCGCTTTCGGCGTTCCGCGGGTTCGCGTGGAACGGCGACCGCACCCAGCTCGACCCGGCGCCGCGGGTGCTGCCGAAACCCGTGCTGATGGACGACACCCTGCAGGTCGGCGCCGAACGCATCGCCGGTGAGGACCCGAGGATCGGCGACGTCCGCGCCGCGGCGTCCGCGCGGGAGCTCACCGGCGCGGGCATCGGCTGGATCCTCGTCGAACACGGGACACCCGGTTACGTCGACCCGCGGTTGCTCTCCGGCGCGACCCCGGTGTGGTCGGGTGAATGGCTGACGCTGTACCGGACCCCGGGTGTGCCGCCGGTGAAAGCGATCTCGTGGGCGCCGGTCTTGGCGGCGAACGGAGTAGCGCTGACATTGCTGTGCGTCGCGGTGTTGTGCCGCATGTTACCGATGCGTACATTGGGCCGCGGCAGGATTTCCCCTGCGCGGAAGGAGTGACACGTGGGCACGCTCATCGGCGCGATCGTCGCCGTCATCATCGGCGGCGGAGCGGCGACCGCGGGGGGCTTCGCGCTCATCACCTCCGCCGACCCGGACACCGCCGCTCCGGTGCAGGAGAAGCTCAACGCGCAGGTGAAGTTCAACCCCGCCGACCACCCGCTCAAGCTCTACGGGGACCGCTGACGCGTGACCCGGCTCGCCTCCGACCACGCCCACCGCGTCGTCGGGCTCTACGGCGACCCCACCGTTTCCTGGAGCATCCTCCTCGAAGCGGAACTCGGCGCGGCCGCACCGGAACCGGAGAAGCTCCGCGCCCGGCTGGCGGCCGCGATCCAGCAGCACCCGCACCTCGGTGTGCTGCCGGAAATCGAGCGGATCGGCGACCTCGCGGCCGTGCGCGACCGCTTCGCTTCGGCGCCCTACGAACGCGGCGCCCCGCTGGTGCGCGTCGCCGCCGGCGAATCCGCTCTGCTCGTCGCGGCGCACCACGGCGCCCTCGACGGCCTCGGCCTGCTCTCCCTGCTCGGCATCCTGCTCGACGTCCCGGTTTCCTCGGCGGCGCGGGGGATCGGTGCGCGGGCGGGCGGCAAGCCCTTTGCCCTTTCGGCCCTCCAGCGGCTCGCCGAGGCGCTTTTCGCGCCACCGGGCCGGATCGCACCCGACCGCGGGCAGGAAGCCGCCGGGGACGTCTTCGCGGCCTGCCACGAGCCGAGGCTGCGGCTGGGGGCCGCGGGGTTCGTCGCGGCCGCCGTCCACGCCACCGAACGCTGGAACCGCGCGCACGGGGCCCGCACGGCCCGCGTCGTGGCGGCGCTGGGCGCGTCGCGAAGGTCCGGTGCCGCCCCGCAACCGGTGCACGACAGCGCGTTCTTCCGGCTGCGGCTGGGCCGGGGCGCGGACGTGGCCGCGGTGCTGGCCGCTCAGCCGCCGGAGCCGGACTTCCCGGCCCGCAGCAGCCGGTTGGCGCGGCTGGGCACCCGGCTGCTGGCGAGCCGGCTCGGGTCGACGTTCCTGGTCTCGAACCTCGGCGTGGTGTCCACCGGGGACACCGTGCGGTCGCTGGCGTTCTACCCGGCGGCGAGCGGCCGCTCAGGCGTGGCGTTCGGCGCCGCGACGACCGGGGACCGCACCACCGTCACCGTGCGGGCTCGCCGCAAGGACTTCGACGCGGCCGCCGCCGCGCGGCTCCTGGGCGGGTTCCGGGACGCGGTACGGGACCAGGGTGCGGGGGCGGGGGACCGGCTGCCCGGCGACGTCCCGCACCAGTGACTCGAACCGGCCGACGCTCGCGTCCCAGCTGTACCTCCCGGCCCGCTCGGCACCCGCGAAGCCCAGCTCCGCGCGCCGCAGGCCGTCGGCGAGGAGGCCGTCGACCTTCGCGGTGAAATCCTCGAAGTCGTCGGCCAGCAGGCCGGTCCGGCCCTCCACGATGGACTCACGAACACCGCCGGCGGCGCGGTAGGCGACCGAGGGCACACCGTGCGCCGCGGCTTCCATGATGACGATGCCCCAGCCTTCCTTGACCGACGGGCACAGGTGCAGCCACGAGCGCGCGAGGATCTCGTGCTTGGCCTGCTCGTCGACCCAGCCGTGCAGCACGACCCGGTCGGCGACCCCGCGCGAAGCCGCGTGGGCGCGCAGCACCTCGTCCCACGGGCCCTGCCCGACGACCTCCAGCCGCAGGGACGGCCAGCGCCGCGCGAGCCGGGCGACGACGTCGATGGCGTGCTCGATCCGCTTGTGCGGCACCAGCCTGCTCACCGCGACCAGGGTGGGCGCACTGTCCCGTTCGGACGTGCACGGCGGGGGCGCGTCGAGGCCGTTCGGGACCACGGTGACGCGTTCGCGCCGGATGCCGAGCTCCGCCAGTTCCGCCTTGGTGACCTCGGAAACCGTGACGTAGGGGCACTTGCGGAACAGCCACGGCGCCAGCCGCGACTCGATCCACCAGCCGAGGCGGCCCAGCGTCTCGCCGAGCGCGCTGATCCACTGTTCCTTGTGGACGTGGTGCACGAGCACCAGCACCGGGCACCCGGCGACCAGCCGGGCGAAGAACGGCATGCCGTTCTGCACGTCCACCACGAGATCGGCGCGGGCCCGGCGGATGGCGCGCAGCGCGTGCGCGTATACGCCGAACTTGTTGCCGCGCCGCCGGTAGCGGACGCCGTCACGCCACTCGCCCGCCGTCGCACCCCGGTAGGCGGCGCACTGGATCTCGACCCGGTACCCCGCTCTGGCCAGGCCTTCCGCCATCCGCTCGACGTACCGCTCCGAGCCGCCGCCTTCGGGGTGGCCGGTGTCGCGCCAGTTGAGGAGGAGCACACGAGGACGTTGCATCGGGTTTTTCCAAACTGTAGCGACGGTGCTAGGTTACTGGTGCGTACACCCTAGATGAACGTATTCCGGAAAGCGACGGTTCAATGGTAGGTAATCCGGTTCTCGTTGCGACGGCGCAACCCCATCGCGCCACGCTCCGCCGGTCGGTGACCCTGTTCCGGACATTCCTCACCGAACAGACCGACCCGGACGGCTTCTATTCCGCGCTCGCCGCCGACTCCGTCCGGCAGCTGGCGGCGCACACTCCCTTGTCGGGGCGCACGGTCCTCGACGTCGGCGGCGGTCCCGGCTATTTTTCCGACGCCTTCCGCGCGGCCGGCGCGAGCTACCTCGGCCTGGACCCGGACGTCGGCGAGCTGTCCGCCCGCGGCGAGCCGGGGGAGAACATGATCCGCGCGAGCGGCACGGAACTGCCCGTGCGCAGCGGATCCGTGGACGTCTGCTACTCGTCGAACGTGCTGGAGCACGTCTCCGAGCCATGGGTCATGCTCGCCGAGATGTGCCGGGTGACCAAGCCGGGCGGCACGATCTTCGCGTCGTTCACGCCGTGGTATTCACCGTGGGGCGGCCACGAGACCGCGCCGTGGCATTTCCTCGGCGGTTACTACGCGCGGCAACGTTATGCGAAGAAACTCGGGAAGCAGCCGAAGAACAAATTCGGTGAAAGCCTGTTCCCGGTTTCGGTCGGCGCCGCGCTCCGCTGGGCGAAGACGACGCCGCTCGCCGATCTCGTGGCCGGGTATCCGCGCTACCACCCGAGCTGGGCGATGTGGATCGTGCGGATTCCCGGCCTCCGTGAAATCGCCTCTTGGAATCTGGTCCTGGTCCTGCGCAAGAAGGGTTAGCGGTCCGCGCCGACCGGAACCCGCTGCCGCCGCTGCGGCGGGGCGGGCGGGGCGGCCGGGCGACGGCGGGCCAGCAGGTAGACCGCCACGACGATCAGCACGCCGCCGCCGATGCCGAGCCAGAGCGGGCCGGTGCTCGTCAGGAACTCGAGCTTGCCCTTGTTCTGGTCGATCTGGTCGACCATCTGCGCGATCGTCTTGCCGTTGTAGGCCAGCGTCCCGTCGAACACCACCGTCGGGTTGCCGGTGGTCGGCCGCAGTTCCTGGTGCTGCTGTTGCTGCTGCTTCACCTCGACGCCGGTGACCGGCTCCACCCACATCGTGTTGACACCGCGGTAGTACAGGTCCGCGTCGACGCTCGAGTCGGCGACGCCGACCAGCGAGCCGGGCACCGACTTCGTCTCGAGCTTGGTGTCCGGGATGTTCTGGACGAACTTGTAGGTCTCGATCCCGTTCACCTCCTCGGTGCCGGTGTACCGGGCGGTGACGGCCTTGCCGGTGTTGTCGTCGTAGACCTGGTAGTCCTTCTGCTCGGTGCCGAAGGGAAACTTGAAGTTCAGCCCGGGCTGCGGCCGGTAGTCGTTCTTCTCCGGCGGCTTCTCGCCGTCCTTGTCGGCCTTGTCCTGGAGCTCGGTGACGAAGCTGCTGTCGCCGGCGCACTTCGGGTCGGAGCTGCCGCGCGGGTCGTACCCCTCGGAGGTGCGCCGGTCGAAGCAGACCTGCCGCTTGCTCGCGCTGAGCACGGTGCCGTCGCTGTCGTCCTTGACCTGCACCCCGAGCAGCCAGACCGCGTAGTCGCTGTCCGCGCGCATCTCGGGCCGGGCGAAGTTCGCCTGGACGCGGGCGGTCGCGGTCAGCTTCGCGTTCTCGCGGATCTCGGTGACCGGGCCGGCGCCCTTGTCGGTCACGGCGAGGACCTTACTCGCGGTGCCTTCCAGCACCGACGTCGAATCCTGGTCAAGCGGCACCTTGGCGAGCTTCGGGTAGACGTAGGTCGGCAGCAGCACCGCCCCGGCGACCGCGAAGACCCCCAGCGCCAGCAAGATCAGGCCCAAAGCTCGTCGCAACGGTCCTCCTGGGTCGTACTCGGTACACGCAAATTACCCGGCGGTAATCAGGTGCACGGATAGTGGCCTGCGCCACGTCGCGCGTCAAAGTGTGACCGGCGGTCACAGACGTCCGGTGCCACCGGAAGGCCGCATGGGCGCCGCCGTTCGGACCAAGCGGCCAAACATGTTTGTTCCCGGGCACAACGGGCACGGCTCCACCATCGGACGACCCCCAGCCGCCGCGCCGGACCGTGAAGGAGAATTCCCCTTTTGCTCCAGGACCCATCGATGGTCGCCATCGCGGCGACCGCGCGCTGGCGGGCCCGGATCGTGGCGGCCGCCGCGAGCGCGGGGATCAGCATCACCGACCCCTTGGCGGGCGTGCCCGGGATCCGGGTGCTGACGTGCGCCCCGGGCGACCTCGCGGCGATCGTCCCCCGCCTCACCCACGACGCCGACCCACCCCGCCCGGCGATCGGCGCCCACTCGGACTCGATCGCCGACCGCGAGCTGCGGGACGCGGTCGCGGACGTCGCGGCCCTGCTTTCGTTGCACGGGAACGTGGTGCTCGACCTCGACGCGGGCGGCCGCCGGCATCGCCCGGCCCGCCCGGACGTGGTGGTTTCGGCCGGTGTGGACCGTCCCCAGTGGACGGAGCCGGCGGTGGCGCTGCCGGTGGGCCGCGACCGGCGTGGCGGCCCGCTGGTGGTGGCGCTGACGGCGGACCCGGCGTTCGAGGAGACACTGCTGAACCTGGCCCGCTTGGTCGAGGCGGACGCGGCTTAGCCTGCCTTGCCCTTCACCCTGCCCCGCCTCGCCCGGGCGGGGCTGTTGCGCTGCTGACCTGGGCTAAAGCTCCTCCTCGACCCACTCCAGCAGGTCGCCGGGCTGGCAGCCGAGCACCCGGCACATCGCCTCCAGGGTGCTGAACCGGACCGCCTTGGCGCGGCCGTTCTTCAGCACGGCCACGTTGGCCGGCGTGAGCCCGACCTTCTCGGCGAACTCCCCGACGCTCATCTTGCGCTTGGCCAGTTCGACGTCGATGCGCACGACGATCGGCATCAGATGACCGCTTCCAGGTCGGAGCGCAGCGCCGTCGCCTGCCGCAGCAGGGCGCGCATGACCACCATCACCAGGCCGAGCACGGTGATCGCCACCGTCACCAGGAACAGCAGCATCGGCATCCCCGGGTCGTCCGCGTTGAAGCCGACGAAGACCAGCATGCCCGCGAACACCAGCCACGCGGCACCGATCGCCCAGACGATCGCGTCGACCCACTTCAGGGACGCGGTGGTGAAGATCCGGTCCTTCTTGACCAGGGTCAGCAGCTTCCAGGTCGCCACGAGCACCACCTCGACGCACAGCACGAGGAAGACCGCGATGGCGGTCAACGGCCAGCGCAGCGGAGCGTCGTGCGGGTTCTGCTGCGTGTGGTACGCGATCCCGCCCGGCAGCGAGAGCGTCTGGAACACGACGAGGACGCCGAACAGCACGACGAGGAACACGCGGAGCACGGCAACGGCCCACTTCTCGGTAACCATGCGCCGACTATCGCGCGCAACCTATCGAAAGTCAATCGGTAGTGATCGAAAAGCGATCAGTCCGGCTCTGGATCCAGGCGGACCGACTCCAGGGCGACGTACAGCTCGCCGACGTCCACCGGGTCGGTGAGGTCGCGTTTGGTCAGCTCCTGCACGCGGCGCAGCCGGTAGCGGACCGTGTTGGGGTGCACGAACAGCCGGTCCGCAGCCTCCTTCGCCGAGCCGTGGCCGGCGAACCACGCCAGCAGCGTGTCGAGCAGGACCTTGCGCTCCGCGGCCGGCAGGGCGAGCACGCCGGTCAGCGCCGACCGGACGACGTCACGGGCCATCCCGGGCGCGGCCGCGACCAGCGTGGTCACCGGCGAGTCGCCGAACACCACCACACCGGCCGTCCCGGCCGGCAGCGAGCGCCGGGCGATCCGGGCCCGGTGCAGGGCGTCCGGGACGTCGGGGAAGCCGGTGAACGGCCTGCTCATCCCGGCCGCGACCGGCAGGGAGCCGAGCACTTCGCGCAGCCGGCGGACGTCCTCGATCCGGTCGATCGCGACCAGGCCCGCCTCGCCGCCGGGGCGCCACGCCGACCGCCAGCGCCGTGCCCGCAGCAGTGCGTCGACGGAGTCGTGCTCGTCCGGCTCGACGCGTTCGGTGACCACGGCGACGAACATGCCCGCGGTCGGCAGGCCCAGCTCACGCGCCGCGGCCTCCATGTCGGCCTGGCCGGCGAGCCGGCCGCGCAGCAGGTCGTCCAGCAGCCGCGCGTTCGCGTGCGACGGCTCGGCCGCGACCTCCTCGTACGCCGTGGTCAGCGCGTCGGAGTAGAGGTCGATCGCCTTCCAGACGTAGGAGTTGATCTCGATGGTCCGGGTCGGGTTGAGGAACTCCGGGCCGGCGAGCTCGAGGAGCCCTTCGTAGACGAAGGTGCCGCCGATCCGGAACGCGCGCAGCACGGCCGGCAGCGGGATGCCCTGCCGTGCCTGGGCGAGCCCGGTCTTGCGGGCGGCGTCGAGGGCCAGGCCGCGCCCTTCGGCCAGTGCCGTCAGCGCGCGTTCGAGGTTGGCCCGGCAGACCTGCCGCAGCTCGCCCGGGGCGACGTCCTCGACCTGCCGGTAGAACTCGTCCTCGGCCCCGAGCAGCCGGGCGAGGCGATCGGCGAACTCGGGGAGCCGGGCCAGCATCTCGCGCACGAGCTCGCGGTGTTCGCGAGGTACCGGCGTGGCCAGAGCTTCGATGCCCATCCCTCACTTTAGCTCGGGTCCGCCGCGCGGGACATGCACGAACTTGAGCAAAATTCATGTCCATCGGGTGATCGACGTCGTGAGGTCTTGACGGGCTCAGGCCGGCTTGCGCGCCGTCAGGTGGACGTGCGGTTCCGGGCCGGCGTCCGGGTGGTCGGGCACGAACTCGGCCGCGTCTTCGCGGACGACCTCCAGGCCCGCCGCGACCAGCAGCTCCTTGAGCGGGCCGGCGGCGAAGCTGTACGCGCGGACCGGGTGGCCCATGAAGACGATGTCGACGCCGTCGACATCGGCGGGCACGGTGGCGAAGACGAGCAGGCCGCCGGGCTTCAGCCAGCCCGTGATCCGCCCGATCACGGTCTCCTGATCGGCGCGGGGCAGCTGCAGCATCGAGAAGAAGGCCGTGACCGCGTCCCAGGTGCCGTCCGGGTAGGACAGTTCGCGCATGTCCCCGAGCTCGAACCGGGCGGCGGGCACCTGCTCCCGGGCGATCGCGACCATCTTCGGGGCGACGTCGTAGCCGGTGACGTCGTGGCCGGCGGCGGCCAGCAGTTCCGCGGTGGGCCGCCCGGTGCCGGCGCCCAGGTCGAGCACCTTCGCCGCCGGTGGCAGGGCGGCCAGCAGGTCGGTGAGCGCGGCGCGGTGCGCGGTCGCGGCGCGGAAGGCGTGCTCGTAGTCCGTGCCGAGCGCGTCGAAGACCTCGGCGGCGGTTTCGGGGCGGGTCATGCCCGCAGACCTTGCCAGACCTAGGATCTCGCCGTGGCCGGTTTACGGGGTGTCTTCGCGGGGTTCGGCAAGAGCAGGGCGTTCGCGGTGCTCGGGCGGGCGCTGGTGCCCGCCGACCGGGTGCTGCTGCGGATCAGCGGCGGCCGGGTCGGCGTCGGCGCGGCGGTCGGGCTGCGGACGCTGCTGCTCACGACGATCGGGCGGCGCAGCGGCGAGCCCCGCCAGGTGCCGCTGCTGTACGTCGAGCGCGCCGGCGGGTACGTCGTCATCGGGTCGAACTGGGGCGGCGAGGCACACCCGGCCTGGTCGGCGAACCTGCTGGCCCAGCCGAAGGCGACGGTCTCGGTGCACGGGCGCACGATCGACGTCACCGGGCGGCTCCTGACCGGCGACGAGCGTCAGGAGATGTGGGACGCGGTCGCGGCGTACTGGCCCGCGTACGACCGGTACGCCGTGCGGGCCGCGCACCGGGACATCCGCGTCTTCCTGCTGGAGCCGGTCAGCCGATGAGGTCGGTGTGCCGGATCCGGTACACCTGCAGCCGCAGGTTGTAGTACTTGTCGGTCTCGCCGACCCACTGCATGCCGAGCCGCTTGGCGACGGCGATCGCCCGCGTGTTGTTCGGCCGCGCCACGGCGAACAGCTCTTCGGTGTCCTGGGTGAAGGCCCACTCGATCAGCGCGGTCGCCGCCTCGGACGCGTAGCCCTTGCCCCAGACGCCGGGGGTGAGCTGCCAGCTCAGTTCCAGGTCCTCTTCGAACGGCGGCAGCAGCCGGATGCCGAGGCCGCCGATCACCGCACCGTCCTCTTTGCGCTCGATCGCCCACCGCCCGCGCGGCGGCGGCAGGTTCGGCTGCGCCTCCTGCCAGGCGTGCAGCACCGCGCGCATCGCGCCGATGTCACCGACGCGGTCCATGGCCGGGGTCAGCCAGTGCGTGACGTCTTCCGCGCCGTAGATCGCGAACGCGGCTTCGGCGTCGGCAGGCGTCCAGTCCCGGATCACGAGGCGGTCGGTGCTCAACGGGGTCTCCATACCAGGACGCTACGCCGGATGGCCCCGGATTGTTCCCGGGAGACCGCTGGATCCGGCCTACAGTCGGGTCGTGGACGACATGCACGCGCTCCTCACCCGCGCCGCCGAGCTGGCCGCCGGCTACCGGGCCACCCTCGTGGACCGGCCCGTCGCCCCGGCCGTCGATCCCGCCGCCCTGCGGCAGGCCTTCGGCGGCCCGCTCCCGGACGAACCGAGCCCACCGTCCGAAGTGCTCGAACAGCTCGCCCGCGCCGCCGAACCCGGGCTCGTCGCCACCGCCGGGCCGCGGTTCTTCGGCTTCGTCATCGGCGGCGCCCTGCCCGCCGCCACCGCCGCTGATGTGCTGGCCGCCGGCTGGGACCAGAACGGCTTCAACGCCGTCCTCTCCCCCGCCGCGGCCGCCGCCGAAGAGGTCGCCGGCGAATGGCTCAAGGACCTGCTCGGCATCCCGGCAGGCGCCTCCACCGGGTTCGTCACCGGCGGCCAGGCCGCGAACACCGCCGGCCTCGCCGCCGCCCGGCACCACGTGCTCGCCGAAGCGGGCTGGGACGTCGAACGCGACGGGCTCGCCGGTGCCCCGCGCGTCCGGGTCGTCGCGAGCGAAGAGCGGCACGCCACCATCGACCGCGCCCTGCGCCTGCTGGGCTTCGGCACCCGGGCCGTCGAGCCGGTCAAGGCCGGCCCGCAAGGCGCGATCGACGTCGAAGACCTGCGGAAGGTGTGCGCGGCCGGGAACGGGCCGCTGATCGTCTGCCTGCAGGCGGGGAACGTCAACACCGGCGCGTGCGACGACCTGCGCGCCGCCCGGGAAGCCGCGGGTGACGCCTGGATCCACGTCGACGGCGCCTTCGGGCTCTGGGCCGCGGCCGGCCCGCGGACCCGCGCCTTGCTCGACGGCGTCGAACTCGCCGACTCCTGGGCCTGCGACGGGCACAAGTGGCTCAACGTCCCGTACGACTCCGGGTTCGTCTTCTGCGCCCGCCCGGACGTCCACGCCGCGGCGATCGCCTACCGCGCGGCCTACCTGACCGGTGCCGGCGAGGTGTCCGGCATGGGCGACCTGACCTTGGAGTCGTCGCGCCGCGCCCGCGGCTTCGCCGTCTGGGCGGCGCTGCGCGAGCTGGGCCGCGAGGGCGTCGCCGAACTCGTCGACCGCTGTTGCCGGCTGGCCCGCCGCTTCGCCGGAAGGCTCGCCGACGGGGGTGCCGAGATCGCCAACGACGTCGTCCTCAACCAGGTCCTGGTGTCCTTCGGCGGCGACACCGACGACCTCATCCGGAAGATCCAGGACGACGGCACCTGCTGGCTGGGCGGCACCACCTGGCGCGGCCGCCGGTACCTGCGGATTTCGGTGTCCGGCTGGGCGACGACGGAGGCCGACGTCGACCGCAGTGCCGCGGCGATCCTGCGGCTGGCTCAGTGACCTTCGCGCACCGAGAGCGAGTCCGTCCGCCAGGCGATCTCCTTCTCGCCGCCCGTCGGCCAGCTCGACGACAGCCGGCGGCGGACGCTGCCGAGCGCGCCCAGCTCGGCGAGGTCGACGCGGGGGCCCTGCGCGGCCAGCGAGGAAACCTCGGCCGTGGTGAGCGGGACGAAGTCGAAGTACTGGGCGTCTTCGCCGCCGTCCCAGTCGACGAACTCGGTGAAGATCGCGGCGAACGACTGGCCGCATTCCGGACACCGGCGCAGTGAAATGCTGAAGTGCGACCGCTCGACCAGGCGATGGGTCTTGTTCAGCCGGGTCGTGCAGAACGCCAGCGCGGTCAGGGCGTCTTCGCCGGAGCAGCGCGCGCAGCCGAACTCGGTCATCGCCCGATCATTGCACGTCGGTGAATCCACGCCCGGCTGGGGGAGCATCGGGAAATCCGTTGACCGTACTGATTTGACCCCGATTTGACCCTGGTCGGCAATGGTCTGGACCTGTTAGCCTCGGCACGTCCACCCGGGCCGGATAGGAGAATGCCGTGCTCCGCATGAGAAAACGCATTGCCGTCGTCGCGCTCGCGCTCGCCGGTGCCTCGGTCGTCGCGCCGCCCGCGGAGGCCGGGCCGGGCCAGGGCAAGGTGATGGCCTACTTCGCCGACTGGGACGTCTACGCCCGCGGCTACCACGTCAAGGACATCGAAACGTCCGGTTCGGCTGCGAAGCTGACGCACCTCAACTACGCCTTCGGCAACGTGACCGGCGGTGGGTGCGCGGTCGGCGACCCGTGGGCCGACCACGACATGCCCTACGACGCCGCCACGAGCGTCAGCGGGCAGGCCGACAGCACCGAAGCCGGGGCGCTGCACGGCAGCTTCAACCAGCTCCTGCAGCTCAAGAAGCTGCACCCGAAGCTGAAGGTGCTGTGGTCCTTCGGCGGCTGGACCTGGTCGGCGGGGTTCACCGAGGCGGCGAAGGACCCGGCCAAGTTCGCGGAATCCTGCTACAACCTGGTCAACGACCCGCGCTGGGCGGGCGTCTTCGACGGCATCGACGTCGACTGGGAGTACCCGAACGCCTGCGGCAACACCTGCGACACCAGCGGGCCCAAGGCGTTCACCGGGCTGGTCAAGGCGCTGCGCGCGAAGTTCGGGCGCCAGCTGGTGACCGCCGCGATCACCGCCGACGGCTCGAAGGACGGCAAGCTCGACGCCACCGAGTACGGCGCCGCGAGCCGGTACCTCGACTGGTACAACGTGATGACCTACGACTACTTCGTGGCCGGCGCCAGCCCGACCGGGCCGACCGCACCGCACTCGCCGCTGCGCGCCTACCCCGGCCTCCCGACCGCCGGGTTCTATGCCGACGCGGCCGTCCAGAAGCTGCGCCACCAGGGCGTCCCGCCGGCGAAGATGTTGCTGGGCCTCGGCTTCTACGGCCGCGGCTGGGACGGCGTGACGCAGAAGCAGCCGGGCGGCACCGCCACCGGCCCGGCACCGGGCACCTACGAAGCGGGTGTCGAGGACTACAAGGTCCTCAAGACCAAGTGCCCGGCCAACGGCCACGTCGCCGGTACGGCGTACGCGAAGTGCGGCTCGCAGTGGTGGAGCTACGACACGCCCGAGACGGCGTCGGCCAAGGCCGGTTACGCGAAGTCGCAGGGGCTCGGCGGCGTGTTCGCCTGGGAGCTCTCCGGCGACACGGCGAACGCCGAACTGCTGCGGGCCATCGCCGGCCGCTGCTGAACCGAAAGCTGGAGGGCCCGGGCGCGAGCGCGTCCGGGCCCTTCGTCCACTTAGGACTACATCAGGAGCGGGCGGGGAACCCGTGCCGCCGCGCGCCGAGCACCACGGCGAGCACCGGCAGCAGGAGCACGAGCAGCGTCCACGGGAAGGACGCCGGCCCGGCGGCGTCGAGCAGGACCCCGCCGGCCACCCCGCCCGCGGCCATCGCGGCGTTCCACAGCGTGACCAGCATGGCCTGCGCGTTGTCCGCCGCTTCGCCGCCCGCGTGGCCGGCCGCCGTCTGCAGCAGCGTCGGGACGCCGCCCCAGCCGAGCCCCCACAGCGCCACCGCGACGTAGACCGGCACCGGGCTGCCCGCGAACACCGCCAGCAGCGCCGCGGCCAGCGCGACCAGGAGGGTGCTCGCCACCGTCAGCGTCCGCAGCGCGCGGTCGATCCGGGCGCCGACGACCCCGATGCCCGCCATCGACGCGATGCCGAACACCAGCAGGACGACGTCCACCGAACCGCCCATCCCGGCGTGGCCGAGGAAGGCGGCGACGTAGGTGTAGAGCACGGTGTGCGCCAGCACGAACACGAGCGTCACGGCGAGCACGGGCACCACACCCGGGACGGCGAGCGTGCGCAGGAGCGGTGTCCGGCCGCCCGCCTGCCCGGGCCCGTCGGGCACCGCCGCGGCGATCCAGGCGAGCAGCACGACCGCGATCGCGGACATGACGCCGAACGCCGAGCGCCAGCCGAGCAGGCCGCCGAGGAACGTCCCGGCCGGGATGCCGAGTGAAAGGGCCAGCGGGATGCCGGCCATCACGATCGCGATGGCCCGGCCCTGGTGGTCCGGGACGAGCCGGCGCGCGTACCCGGCGAGCAGGGCCCAGACGACGCCCGCGGCCACCCCGGCGACGAAGCGCGCCACCATGGTCAACGCGTAGTCCGAGGACAGCGTCGTGACGGTGTTCGCCACCGCGAACCCGGCGACCCCGGTGAGCAGGAGGCGTTTGCGCGACCAGCGCGCGGTGGCGGCGGCCAGCGGGATCGCGGTGAGCGCGGTGCCGAGCGCGTAGATCGTCACGGCCTGGCCGGCGGCGGGTTCGCCGACGCCGAGGCCGGCGCTCATCCCGGGCAGCACGCCGGCGGGCAGCGCCTCGGTGAGCACGGTGACGAACGCGGCGGTGGTCAGGGCGAGGAGGGCGGTGAGCGGCAGCGCGCGGGTGCTGAGGTTCGTCATGCCGCTATGCTCGAACCCTCACACCGATGTGAAGGTCTACGTGAGGTGGGGCACATGCGGATCGGTGAGCTTTCGGAGCGCACGGGCACGTCCCGGCGGCTCCTGCGGTACTACGAGGAGCAGGGCCTGATCGTCGCCGGCCGCGGCCCGAACGGCTACCGCGACTACGACGAGCCGACCGTCGACCGGGTGGTCCAGGTGCGCGGCCTGCTCGACGCCGGCCTGCCGACCCGGATCATCAAGCAGATCCTGCCCTGCCTGGACAAGCCGCGGACGATCTACTTCCCGGACGCGACGCCCGAGATGATCGCGACGCTGGAGGCCGAGCGCGACCGGATGACCAGGCGGGCGGAATGCCTGCTGCGCAACCGGGACGCGATCGGGGAGTACCTGGCCGCGGTCCGCGAGTACGACCCCGTCGGCGGCTGACGGTCGCGCTCGCGGACGGCGCTCACCAGCGGCGGGACGGGTCGATCACGTGGACGGCCGCTTCCTCCGCCGAGGCCGCACCGCCGTCGATGCCGGCGTCCGAGGCGTACAGCTCTTCGTCGGAGTCCTCGCCGAACCCCTCGTCCGTGGCGACCAGGCGGCCCGCGCGGACGTCGCCGACCTCTTCGTCGATCAGCTCGCCGTCGGTGTCCTCGGTGTCGCCGAGGCCGTCGTCGTCGAGGTCGTCGGCCAGGTCGGGGACTTCGCGGGCGAGCCGGCCCGCCCAGCTCTCGCCCTCCGCCGTCTCGCGTGCGGTGGTGCCCCAGCCTTCGGTCGCCTGGGCGCGTTCCGGCGGTGAATAACCCTCCGCCAGTTCGTCGCGGTCGTCCAAAGTGTCCTCGGGGTCGAGGATGCCGTCGTCTGCGTTGTCGTCGATGTCGTTGTCCACGAGACCATCCTCGCGCAACTCTATGACCGCGCCCAGCCCGGGTGATATATGACGGAGTCATGCCGGGGCGTCGTCCCGCACGGTGAAAGGTGATCCCTCATGCCGATGAGACGCAGGGTGCTGGCCGCGGGGCTGGCCGGGGTGTTCGGCGCCGCGCTGTCCGGGCGGACGGCCCAGGCCTCGGAAGCCTCGGAAGCCACGGTGACCGCGCCGCCGGTGCGGTTGGACCAGCTGAACCTGGTCAACCTGTCGCACGTCAACGACCCCGCCACGACCAACGTCTTCCCCGGGGACCCGGCCTTCGAGCTGGAAACCATCGCCACCATCCCGGAAGACGGCTACTACCTGCAGTTCGTCCGCGAAGGCGAGCACACCGGGACGCACTGGGGCGCGCCCGGGCACTTCAACACCGGGGAGCCGCTCGCCGACGACATGGACCCGGCGGACCTGTTCCGCCCGGCCGTGAAGATCGACGTACGCGCCAAGGCGGCGGCGAACCCCGACTACGCGGTCACCGTCGACGACCTCAAGGCGTGGGAGAAGCGCCACGGCCGGATCCCGGACGAGTCCGTCGTGGTGCTGTGGACCGGCTGGGACGCCAAGTGGGGCACGCCTGCCTTCCCGAACACCGGCTCGGACGGCGTGCTGCACCAGCCGGGGTTCTCGATCCCGGCGGTGCGGTGGCTGATCGACACCGGCCGCCTCGGCCGCCGCGGCGGGACGGGCACCGACACGTTCAGCCCGGACGTCGGTACCGACGAGACGTACACCGTGTCCAAGCTGGTCTACCGGCGGCACCGGATCAGCCTGGAGATCCTGGCGAACCTCAAGGCCCTGCCGGCGACCGGCGCCTGGGTGCTGGCGGGTGGCCCGATCAACCGCAGGGGCGCGGGGTCCACGGCGACGATCTTCGGCGTGCTGCCGCCGGGAGTGAGCTAGTCTCAACCCCAAGCGCCCCAAGGCCGCCTTGGGTGCGTCTGACGCAACCAAGGCCGCATTGGGGCGCTCGGCTAACCGGGCGAGAGCGTCGACAGCCGCAGCGAAGACAGCGGGGCCGGGTGGCCGAAGCGGTAGCCCTGGGCGGTGGTGCAGCCGGCCCGGGTGACCAGCTCGGCCTGTTCGGCCGTCTCGATGCCCTCGGCGACCACCGCCACGTCCAAGTCGGCGCACATCCCGACCAGCGACCGGCACAGCGCCGCGTCGCGGTCCGGGCGCACCCCCGTCGTCAGCGCGCGGTCCAGCTTGATCAGGTCGACCGGCAGCGCGTGCAGCACCGTCAGCGAGCTGTAGCCGGCGCCGAAGTCGTCGAGCGCCACCCGGACCCCCAGGTCCTGCAGGCGGCGGATCGCGGCCGCGCCCGCCGACCGGTCCGGCACCGGCACCGTCTCGGTGATCTCGACGATCAGGCGTTCGGCGGGCAGGCCGTACCGGTCCAGCGCGGTTCCGACGCTCTGCTCCAGCGCGGCGGCGCCGAGCCGGCTCGCGCACACGTTGACGTGCACCGTCAGGTCGATGCCTGCCGCGGTGATCTCGCGGCAGGCCAGGTCCAGCACCAGCGCGTCCAGCTCCGCGCCGAGCCCGGCGCCCTCGGCGGCGCGGACGAACGTCTCCGGCGACACCGCGGTGCCGTCCCGCGCGGTCCAGCGGGCCAGCGCCTCCACCGCCACCGGCGTCTCGTCGGCCAGCCGGACGATCGGCTGGAACACCAGCGCGAAGCCCTCCGGGAGGCCGCCGTCCGCGCGGCGCAGCGCCGACGGGAAGTCGGGCGGCCCGTCCGGCGACGGGTGGTACACGACCGCCGTGTCCTTGCCGAGCCGCTTGCCCGCGTACATCGACGTGTCCGCGCGGCCCAGCAGCACGTCCGCCGTCACCGCCGGTTCGGCCGGGTCGGGCACCACCAGGCCCATGCTCGCGCGGACCCCGACCAGCGTGCCGTGCACCGCGAACGGCCGCCGCAGCGCGCTCTGGATCCGGTCGGCGACCGCGTGCGGGGCGTCGACCTCGCCTTCCAGCAGGATTGCGAACTCGTCGCCGCCCAGCCGCGCCACCGTGTCGCCCGCGCGGACGCAGCTCAGCAGCCGCTGGGCGACCGCGTGCAGCAGGACGTCCCCGCCCGCGTGCCCGAACCGGTCGTTGACCTCCTTGAAGTCGTCGAGGTCGACGAAGATCAGCACGAGCGGCCCGTGCCCGCCCTCGGCACCCTGCTCGACGGCCCGGTCCAGCCGGTCGGCGAACAGCGCGCGGTTGGCCAGCCCGGTCAGCGGGTCGTGGTAGGCCTGGTGGGTCAGCTGCTGCCGGCCCTCGTACACCCGGCGCAGCAGCAACCGGTTGTCCAGCAGGGAAAGCAGCTGCCGGGCGAGCACCAGGAACACCACGAGCACGCCGACGTACACCTCGACGGCGTCCGGGCCGGCGCCGGCCACCACCTGCACGGTGATCAGCAGCGCGACCGCGGTGACCGGCAGGTACGGCAGCGCCACCTGCCACCAGTCGACGCCGACCGGCTGGCCGCCGTCGTCCCGCCGGCGCGGGTTCGGCGTGACCAGCAGGGCGAAGGCGATGAACAGCGGGCCGAGCACGAACCCGCCGTCCGACCACGGCTTCATGCTCTCCGCGCCGATGCTGACCAGGTAGGCGAACACGCTGTCGGACGCGGCCAGCGCGACGATCCCGACGGCGGCCAGCAGCAGGTTCGCGCGGTACGGGCGGTCCACCCGGTCGAACACGACCAGCAGCACGGCGACGACCACGACCACCAGGTCCGACAGCGGGTAGGCGATGGCGACGGCCCAGGTCAGGTGGTCCGGCCCGGTGGCCCGGACCACCTGACCGAGCGCGGCGGTCCAGGTGAGGATGAACAGCGAGCCGGTGACGACGAGCCCGTCGAGCACCACCGCGACGCCGAAGTGCGCGGTCCACTGGGCGGGCTGCCAGCGTTCGCGGTCCGGCCGCGCCCGCGCGTGCGCGAGCACGAACAGGGCGGCGAGCGCGAACACGGGGAAGCTCAGGTACCCGACGTCGGCCAGTGACGGCGAGGGCAGCCCGCGGCCGTCGACCAGCTGGTACCACGACCAGAAGCACTGCCCGAACGACCAGGCGGCCATGCCGGTCGCGACCAGCACCCGCCACCACCGCTGGTGCCCGCGCACCCGCCGCGCGACGACGATCCCGCAGACGACGCCGGTGATCCCGGCGCCGAGCTGCATGGCGTCGTCGACCCACAGGGCGAAGGTGTCGCCCCAGAACGCGAAGCCGTTGACCACGACCAGGGCCGCCGTGCCGAGGACGAGCAGGATGGCCACTGGGTACCGCCGCACTGTCATGGCACCTCACGCGGTCACGCACGCCGGTAGGACCGGCAAACAGTACACCGGGCGTGATCATCCACAAGCGCACCGGCATGAGCGCTGCGTGCGCGGGTACCGTCGGCTTGGTGATCACGCGCATCCGGGGGTACGCGCTGCCGAGCGGCGAGTACGTCGACCTCTACGCGGACGGCGACCGCTGGACCACCGACCCGGTGCCGGGCGCGACCCTGGTCGGCGAAGGCTGGCTGGTGCCCGGCCTGGTCGACGCGCACACCCACCCCGGCGCCGTGGAACCCGGGCAGCCGATGGACGAGCAGCTGCTCCGGGAGCAGCTCCACCAGCACGTCGACGCCGGGGTCACGCTGATCCGCTCGCCCGGGCTGCCGGGGGAGCCGCCGCCGTGGTTCGGCGAGGACCCCGACGTGCCGCGGGCCCGGCACGCGGGACCGTGGCTGGCGCAGGAAGGCCAGTTCTTCGACGGCTGGGGCCGCCGCGCCGCGCACGACGAGCTGCCCGCGCTGGCGGCGGCGCAGGCCGCCCGGACGGGGTGGGCGAAGATCGTCGCCGACTGGCGCGTCGGCGATTCCGCGGTGCCGGTGGACGTCCTGCGGGCCGTCGTGGACGCGGTGCACGCGGCCGGCGGCCGGGTCGCGGTGCACAGCCAGCACCCCGAGGGTGGCGCGGCCGCGGTCGCGGCGGGCGTCGACTCCCTCGAACACGGCATGTGCCTCGACCCGGGCCTGCTGGCGCGGATGGCCGCCCAGGGCACGGCGCTGACCCCGACGCTGTCGACGATCACCGCCGGCCTGCGGCACCGGGAACAGCGGCCGGACAGCCCGGCCCGGCGGTGGTTCCTGAGCGGGGCTCGGGTGCACGGCGCGTTGACGGCGGCCGCGGCGGAAGCCGGGGTGCGGGTGCTCGCCGGCACGGATTCCCTGCCGCACGGCGGGATCGTCGCGGAGATCCGGGCGCTGGTGGCCGCCGGGGTCCGCCCGCACGAAGCGCTGGCGGCGGCGTCCTGGAGCGCGCGGGAGTACCTCGGGCTGGGCGGCCTGGTGCCGGGCGCCCCGGCGGACGCGGTGGTCTACGACCGGGATCCGCGGGCGGAGCCGGACCAGCTCGCCGACCCGGCGGCGGTGGTGCTGCGCGGTCGCTGCGTGCGGCGCCGGGCATCGTGACCGAGGCGATCACGGCCGAACGGCGGCAGCTGACCGGCCTCGCCTACCGGCTGCTGGGCTCGATGAGCGACGCCGAGGACGTCGTCCAGGAGGCCTACGGCCGGTGGTACGCCCTGCCCGGGCCGCAGCGGGAGGCGATCGGGTCGCCGGGCGCGTGGCTGACCACGGTGGCCGGCCGCATCTGCCTCGACCTGCTCGGCTCGGCCCGCGTGCGGCGGGAGCGGTATGTCGGCGAGTGGCTCCCGGAGCCGCTGCCCGGGGACACCGGCGCGCTCGCCGACCCGGCCGAACGCGTCGCGCTGGACGAGTCGGTCACGATGGCGTTCCTGGTCGTGCTGGAGACGACGACCCCGGCCGAGCGGGTGGCCTTCGTCCTGCACGACGTCTTCGGCTACCCGTTCGCGGAGGTGGGGACGGTCCTCGGCCGGACGGCCGCCGCGTGCCGCCAGCTGGCCTCCTCCGCGCGCCGCCGGGTCCGGGCCGGCGGTGCGGATCCTGACCCGGCGCCGGCCGGGGAGAGCGCCGAGGTGGTCCGCGCCTTCAAGCTGGCCTGGGCGGCGGGGGACATCGAACGGCTGGTCGGCATCCTCGACCCGGAGGCCACCGTCGTCGCCGACGGCGGCGGGCTGGCCGGCGCGATCCGGCGGCCGATCGAGGGCGGCGAGCGGGTCGCGCGCTACGCCGTGGACCTGACCGGCCGGATCCCGGCGCTGACGCTCGAGGAGGCGACCGTCAACGGGCGGCCGGGCCTGGTCGGGTGGCGGGACGGCGTCGTGGTGGCCGTCATCGCGTTCGAGGTGGCCGGCGAGTCGATCCGGCGGATCTGGGCGGTGCGCAACCCCGAGAAGCTCCGCCGGTGGCAGCCGGCCTGGCGGGGTCGCTAGCCACCGGGGCCGACGCGGTCGTCGTGCCGGCTTCGCGGGGCGGGCACGACGAACGCGATCACCGTCGCCGCCAGGCCGGCGAGCACGGACACGTGCACGGCGGCCGGCACGGCGCTGATCAGGAACAGCCGCAGCGACCCCGAGATCAGCAGGCGCCACATCCTCGGGCTCATGATCAACAAATACCCCCGGCGGGCCACCGTCAACCGGGGTCGCGGCAACGGCCCGGTCACGTTCACCCGCGGGGGTGGTGCGCCGCCCTGGCGCTCGCGCCGCGGGCGGAAAGAGATCTCGGCGGCGAACACCCGTTCGTCATTTCGACGCGTTCGACAGCGGTGATCGCGTGAGTTTCCGCCGGAAAATCGCCGCGGCGCAATGCGGGGCTTGTGAACACAACGCCAACAAGTTTCGACGTTACCCGAATGGCGGAAAAGGAAACTGAGGGATAACGATCCGTTTGCCCGGAGCGTGATCGACTGGACATCGATGGTGGCGCTGACGAACATTGACCTCCATGCGTGGAAGGGGAGGGTAACGGTGGGCCTCAGTGCGGCGGACGTGGTCGGCGAACTCAAAGCCCTGCGCAAAGGGAGGGCAATTTTCACGACACCGCTCGCGGACCGGATCGGTCCCGCATTGCGCTCCGCTTGTGGCATTCTCGAAGATGACGGAACCGTGGAGATGCGGCGTAAGCTGGCCGACCGATTGCGGCCACTGGTCGAGTCGTTGCCGGACGATCTGAAGATCGCGCTGCTCGCGGCGTTCGCGCTCGACGAGCGGGCCCGCAAACCGTTCTACCAGGAGCGGGTCCGCTGGGCGGCGATCACGCTCGACCGCGACGACCGCACGGTCCGGCGCCGGATCGACGAGGGGATCGAGCAGGTCGCCGCGCTGGCCGTGGCGGCGGTCGTGCCGGCGCCCCGGTACTATCCGGGCCGCGGCTGGCACACCGAAGAACTGCGCGTCACGCTGGCCCTCGACCAGCCGGTGCCGGAGGCGTTCGAATTCCGGCGAGTCGTCGCCGACGCCGACGAAATCGCCGTGCTCGACTTGGCGCTGACGTTGCCGGTGACCGGCGAATCGGGCGATTCGGTGCACGAGTCCGATCTCGGTGTCGACGTGTTCCACGGCGGTGTGCTCGCCGGCCGGGCGATGGAATCGACCGACCGGATCGGGCTGCCGCTGCGGCTGCCGGAGCCGTTGCGGCGCGGCACGCGCCACGAGATCGGGCTGCGATTCCGGGCGAACCTGCGAGAACCGCGTTACCTGTGCGTGCCCCGGCACCCGTGCGATCTTTTCGATCTGCACGTCCGGTTCGGTGAAAACGTGCCGAGGCGGATCGTGCGCCAGGAAAACGTTTCCCCGGCCACCGCGGACGAGCGGTGGCGAAGCGGCGCGACGCTGGCCGCCGACGACGCCGGCGAGGTGCACGTCCGGTTCCGGAACCTCGCCCCCGGCTTCGCGTACGGAATCCGCTGGACCAGTTAGCGGACAATACCTGGACAACCACCGACACCGTGCAACGTTGCTGGTCAGCGCCTCGATTACGCCATATGTCGGACCGGGAACGTCCAGGCACCACACTGTCCGTAGTGGACGGATCGGCCCCCGGTGCGGACACGAGGAGGGCGCGTGGAAACCATGATCGCGGAGGCCGTCGACGGCTACACCGTGCTGGAGGATTCGCCGAGGCCGGAGGGCGGCCTGGCGAAGGAGCGGCTGGACCCGGTGGTGGAGGCGGCGCGCGACGGCGACCCGGACGCGGTCCAGGCGCTGCTGCGGCTGATCAAGCCGACGGTCGTGCGCTACTGCCGGGCGCGGATCGGCGGCCGCGACCTGTCGTACCTTTCGGCCGACGACGTCGCTCAGGAGGTGTGCCTGGCGGTGCTGAAGGTGCTGCCGAACTACCAGGACCGCGGCGGCTCGTTCCTGTACCTCGTGCGCGCGATCGCGGCGAACAAGGTCGCCGACGCGTTCCGCTCGGTGGCCAGGGACCGGTCGAAGCCGGTGCCGGAGCTGCCGGACCGCCCGCTGGGCGGCAACGAGCCGGAGAACCACGTCCTCGAGCTGGACCTCGGCGCCCGCCTGGGCCGGCTGCTGGCGTCGCTGCCCCCGCTGCACCAGGACATCCTGTCCCTGCGGATCGTGGCCGGCCTGTCGGCGAACGAGACGGCGGAGGCACTGGGCATCTCCGCCGGCAACGTCCGGATCACGCAGTTCCGCGCGCTGTCGAAGCTGCGCGGCATGATCGGCGAGCGCGGGCTCTAGGGCCTGTTTTGATGTGCTGACCGGGCAGATTGCTGGGCAGAGTTGCCGGTGCGGCGTGTCGTAGATCGAATAGACGAGGTCTCCGGTAGATCGATCAACGACCAAGAAGATCGAGAACACCGGAGACCTCGTGGCCAGCCTAGCGGCGGCGGGGCGAGCCGATCTGACCGACGCGCAGTGGGCGATCCTGGAACCACTGCTGCCTGTCGGCAAGAAACCCGGCCGCCCACCCACATGGACAAAGCGCCAGCTTCTGGACGGCATCCGATGGCGGGTCCGCGTCGGCCTCCCCCTGGCGTGACGTCCCGCCCGCATACGGCTGCTGGCAAACCGTGTATGGGCTGTTCCGGCGCTGGCAGCGCGCTGGTGTGTGGGCGGTGATCCTGGCGGCGTTGCAGACCCGGGCGGATGCGGCCGGGCTGATCACCTGGGACGTCAGCGTCGATTCCACGATCAACCGGGCCCACCAACACGCAGCAGGCGCCCGTATCGAGGGTGACCTGCAGAAAGAACCGCCTGGTGGTGTCGGGGAGCCCGAACCGGCCGACCACGCACTGGGGCGGTCGCGAGGAGGCTGGACGACCAAGCTGCACCTGGCCACCGAGCAAGGCTGCAAGCCCCTCTCGCTGCTGGTGACCGCGGGTCAGCGCGGTGATTCACCCCAGTTCGCGGCGGTGCTGGCCGGGATCAAGATCGCCCGGGCCGGCGGTGGACGGGCCAGGACCCGACCGGATCGGGTCCTGGCCGACAAGGCCTACAGTTCCCGCGCCAACCGGGCCTACCTGCGGCGGCGCGGGATCGCCTGCACGATTCCCCAGCCCGCCGACCAAATCCGGCATCGCCGCAACCGCGGCCGGGCCGGAGGCCGGCCACCCGCCTTCGACCCGCAGATCTACAAGCAACGGCACGCCGTGGAGTGCGGGATCAACCGGCTCAAACGCAACCGCGGCGTCGCCACACGGTTCGACAAACTCGCAGTCCGCTACGAGGCAACCGTCCACATCGCCGCGATCAACGAATGGCTACGCCATTGAAACAGGCTCTAGGCGTCACTCGAGCCATTCGGTGATGAAGTGGTCGCTTTCGTGGATGTGCACGGCCTCGTAGACCCCGGGGCCGAGTACCGCGAACTTGTGCGGCGTGCCGGCCGGGACGACGAGCACGTCCCCGGCGCCGCCGTCGCGCTCCTCGTCGCCGACGGTGAACCGGGCTCGCCCGCGGATGATGACGAACGTTTCGGTGTAGGGGTGCCGGTGCAGGCGCGGGCCGGAGCCGACGACGTCCGTGCTTTCGCGGATGACGGAGATTCCGGACCCGACATCGCGTCCTTCGAAATTCTCGCTGTCGCTCACCGGGCAAGGGCAGCCGGTCAGGAGCTGGTCACGGCCTTGCGCAGCTGCCCGAGCGCCCGGTGCTGGGCGACCCGCACCGCGCCCGGCGTCGAACCCACGGCGACGGCGGTCTCCTCCGCGGACAGCCCCACCACCACGCGCAGCACGACGATTTCCCGCTGCCGGCGCGGCAGCACGTCCAGCAGCTTGGCCATCCGCTCGCGGAGTTCGCGGCGGAGGGCTTGGTGCTCGGGGCCCAGTGAGGAGTCGGGCTCGTCGGGCACTTCGGCCACCGGTTCGTCCTGCCGCGCGGCCGCCTTGCGCGCGGCCGCGACCTTGGTCCGGGCGATCCCGCAGACGAAGTCGGGGAAGGGCCGTTCCGGCGGCCGCCGCGGCAGGGCTTTGATGAGGGCCACGCAGACGTCCTGGGCGACGTCGTCGGCCGAGTCCGGGTCCAGGCGGGCGCGGCAGTAGCGCTCCACGAGCGGCCGCGCCGCGGCCAGCAGGTGGTCCGGGGTGGTGTTCATGGCTTCCCTCCGGGCGGGGACTACCCGAATCCCGCCCGGACGGATCCGCTCGGCGCGGATTCCCGGCTATTTCCGGTGTGGCCGCGGACGCGGCGACGATCCGTTGATCGACCGGCGAGATGACCTAGTCCTGCGCGGCCCGCGCTCGAGGCCTACGGCTCCTGCCGCGACCGGAACGCGTCGAGCACCCGCCGTTCCCGCTTGGTCGGCCGGCCCGCGCCCCGGTCGCGGCGGGCGACCGGGATCGCCGTCTCCGGGGGTGGCTTCGGGGTCCGGTCCAGGTAGCACGTCGCCGCGTCCGGGGCGCCCACGCGCTTCTGGATCACCCTGACCACGTCGAGCACCTTCGTCGTCCCGCCGACGCGCAGGCGCACTTCGTCGCCCGGGACGACCGTGGTCGCCGGCTTGGCCGGTTTGTCGTTGACGCGCACGTGGCCGCCGCGGCAGGCCGCCGCCGCGTCCGGGCGCGTCTTCGTCAGCCGGACCGCCCAGAGCCAGCGGTCCACTCGGGTGGACTCCACAGTCGTCCATCATGGCCCATTCAGCGGCACCACCCCGCAACCCCGCCAGGTTACTCGTCGGTACATGTCGACTTGTCTGCACCACGGAGCTATAACTTGTTCTAAATACCTCAACGGTGAGGAACAAAGCATGAGCGACGAACCCATGTGGAGAACAACTTCTGGCACTGTTTCCCGTCGTCTCTTCATTGCTGGAACTGGTTCTATATTGGCCGGTGCCGCTCTGGCTGGTCGTGCCGCGGCCGCCCCGGCCGCGCAAGCCGTCATCTCCGACGGCGCCCGCGTGTCCGCGCTGGTCATCGGCACCGGGTACGGCGGGTCCGTCGCCGCCCTCCGGCTCGCCCAGGCCGGGGTCGACGTGCAGATGGTCGAAATGGGCATGGCCTGGGACACCCCGGGTCCGGACGGCAAGATCTTCTGCGCCACGCCCAACCCCGACCAGCGGTCGTTCTGGTTGCGCACCAGGACGAAACAGCCGTTCTCCAACTTCCTCGGGTTCCCGATCGACAAGGACATCCCGCGCTACACCGGCGTCCTCGACGCCGAAGAGTTCAGCGGGATCACCGTGTACCAGGGCCGCGGGGTCGGCGGCGGCTCGCTCGTCAACGGCGGCATGGCCGTGACGCCGAAGCGGGAGAACTTCGGCGCGATCCTCCCGACGGTCAACGCCGACGAGATGTACAACGTCTACTACCCGCGCGCCAACGCCGGCCTCGGGGTCGCGAACATTCGCCCGGCCTGGTTCGACAGCACCGACTGGTACCAGTTCGCCCGCGTCGGCCGGAAACAGGCCCAGCGGTCCGGGTTCCCGTTCGTGTTCGTGCCGGACGTGTACGACTGGGACTACATGGAGCAGGAGGCGGCGGGCACGGTCACGAAGTCCGCGCTGGCCGGGGAAATCCTGTTCGGCAACAACTACGGCAAGAAGTCGCTGCAGAAGACCTACCTGCCGAAGATCGCCGCGACCGGCCGGGTCACCATCTCCCCGCTGCACCGGGTGACCCAGGTGGTGCCGGCCTCCGGCGGCGGCTACACGGTGACGATCGAGCAGCTCACCACCGCGGGCGCGGTGTCGGCGACCAAGACCGTCACCGCCGACACGGTCTTCTTCGCGGCCGGGAGCGTCGGCACGAGCAAGCTGCTGGTGAAGCTGAAGGCGACCGGCGCGCTGCCGAACCTCAACGGCGAGATCGGGAAGGGCTGGGGCGACAACGGGAACGTGATGGTCGGCCGCGCCAACCAGATCTGGGACCCGACCGGCGCCTCCCAGTCGACCATCCCGTGCGGTGGCATCGACAACTGGGCCGCGGGTGGTGCGTTCGCGGAGGTAGCGCCGCTGCCGACCGGGATCGAGACGTGGGCGTCGTTCTACTTGTCGATCACGAAGAACCCGAACCGCGCGCAGTTCAGCTGGAACCCGACGACGCGCGCGGTGGAGCTGAACTGGCAGACGGCGTGGAAGCAGCCGTCGATCGACATGGCGAAGACCATCTTCGACAAGATCAACGCCACCGAGGGCACGATCTACCGGACCGACCTCTTCGGCGTGTACAAGACCTGGGGCGACCATCTCACCTACCACCCGCTCGGCGGCGCGGTGCTCGGCAAGGCGACCGACAACTACGGCAGGCTCGCCGGCCACCCGGGCCTGTACGCGATCGACGGTTCGCTGATCCCGGGCAACACCAGCGTCAACCCGTTCGTCACCATCACGGCACTGGCGGAACGCAACATCGAGAAGATCATCGCGCAGGACTTCTGAGGTCTGCCGCGGCTCGTCGTGAGTGGTACAACCGCCAGCGCCGCGAGATGGCCGAGCGGATGGCGCTCAACGCCCCGATCCAGGG
>NZ_JBSGBQ010000057.1:0-33747 GCF_053601335.1 Amycolatopsis sp. NPDC004747
CCACCGGGCGCGGGCGCGCCCGCGGCCGGCCCCCCCCCCACCGCGTGACACGGGGGGCGGGCCGGGGGGCGCCCCCCCCCCCCCGCCCCCGCCGGGGGCGAGCCCCCGGACCCCCGGAGTGGGTCACCTGTGCGGGTGAGGGTCCGGAATCGGAGTGAACGATCCGTTCGGATCTTGCGTATCTGCTTGCGAGAGTGGTTCGCGCCCCTGCCGCGGGGGCTCGCCGAACCTGCCTTCGAAGTCTGCCGCTGCGGCGGGTTTCTGTCGAACGCCAGCCTGCGGGAGGTCGGATGTGATCCTCGGCACGTCGCGACCGCGCGCCGTCCGGCCGTGACGTGTGACAGAACCTTCGCGCGTGACGGCGTGGCGACGAACGTCACGGTCGGTGGCCGTCCGGACCCGCGCCGGAGCGGTGGCGCGGCGGCCCGGTCCACTGTGGACCTTCTCGTTCCGCAGTGTCCACAGTAGAGCCCGGAAGCCGCGTTGGGCCGTTCGGCCGAGCTTCGTCCAGCCGGGTGCGGGTATCACCCTTTTCGCTACGGAACGTAATTTTCGTGGGGATACGCTCCTTCACGCATCGTCTTCATCTTGTTATCTTCCGGCCATTTTCTGGCGGGGATCTCACGCAGCATGTGGCTGGAAATCCTTGTAACACTGCCGAGAGAGTCGCCGATAACTTGCCGTGTGAAGCCTCCGCGGGCTCTGCGCGACCACCGAAATGCCGTGACTCTCCGAAGTCATCTCCGGTGACGCTGCGTGCCCGCGGCTCAATTGGATCCAGTCCCGGGAGGTCAGATGGAAGAGTCGGTGCGGCCTTCGTACACGGTGAGCCAGCCACCGCCGCACATCGACCTCCAGGCCATCCCGCGTCCCGTGAAGCGGGACGGCAACTCCGGCGACGCGGGAGGTCCGTCCGCCAAAGCTTGGCCCGCGGCCTGGGAAGCGCGGTACAGAGCCTGGGTCATCGGCAGCGACGTGTTCATCACGCTGCTGGTGATCGCCATCAGTGCGTTCGTCATCGATCGTGTTGCCCCGCACGACATGCACGCCTTCGGCACCATCCTCGCGGTGTTCGTTTCGCTGCCCGCCAGCCGGGCCTGGAGCCCGCGCGTGCTCGGCGAAGGCGCGGAGGAGTACCGCACCCTCGGCCGCGGCTTCATCACCGCCGCCGTGCTGGTCGCGCTGGGCGGCCTGCTGTTCGGCGCGCTCGAGGTCCAGGTCTGGGTGTTCATCGTGGTTCCGGCCATCGCGCTGGTCGCCTTCCCGCAGCGCTACCTGCTGCGCCAGGTGCTGCACCGCAAGCGCGCCAAGGGACTCTGCCTGCTGCCGGTGATGGCCGCCGGCAGCCCGGAAACCGTCGCGGACCTGATCGCCCGCACCCGCTCGGAAGTGCACGTCGGCTGGCGCGTCGAGGCCGCCTGCACGTTCAGCGGCCACGGCGAAGACCGCGACAGCGGCGAGATCGACGGCGTCCCGGTGGTCGGGCGGCTGGAAGAGCTGTCCCGGCACGTCCGCCGCGGCGGCTACCGGGTCGTGGCGATCACCGCCGACCAGTACTGGACGCCGAAGCGGCTGCAGCGGCTGGCCTGGGACATGGAGGGCACCGGGGCGGAGATGGTCGTGGCGCCGGTGCTGATGGAGGTCGCCGGGCCCCGCCTCAACGTCACCGGCGTGCTCGGCATGCCCCTGCTGCGGGTCACCGCGCCGATGTTCACCGGCGGCCGCCGGGTGGTGAAGGAGATCGTCGACCGCTGCGGCTCCGCGCTGCTGCTCACCCTGCTGTCGCCGCTGCTGCTGGCGATCGCGGTCGCGATCAAGCTGAACGACCGCGGCCCGGTGATCTACCGCCAGCGCCGCGTCGGCCGCGACGGCGCGACGTTCACCATGCTCAAGTTCCGGACGATGGTCACCAACGCCGACGCGATCAAGCAGACCCTGGCGGCGGACAACGAAGGCGCGGGCCCGCTTTTCAAGATGAAGCACGACCCGCGTATCACCCGTGTGGGTGGTTTCCTGCGCCGGTATTCGCTCGACGAGGTGCCGCAGCTGTTCAACGTCGTGTCCGGGAAGATGTCGCTCGTCGGCCCGCGGCCGCCGCTGCCGGAGGAAACCGAGCAGTACGCACCCGACGCCCGCCGCCGGCTGCTCGTGAAGCCGGGCCTCACCGGGCTCTGGCAGGTCAGCGGGCGCAGCGACCTGACGTGGGCGGAGAGCATCCGGTTGGACCTGCGTTACGTCGAGGACTGGTCCCTGGCGCTGGACCTGGTCATCCTCTGGAAGACGTTCCGCGCGGTGATGGGCGGACAGGGCGCCTACTGACCGTCCCAGTCGCGCTGCGCAGCACGGCCGTCGACTCCCGCCGCGGGGAGCCGGCGGCCGTGTCCGTTTCCGGGGGTCCGGGATTGCCGTCGCCGGTCGGGTGAACGCCCGGTCACGGCCCGCTCCGGGCGGCTTGTGATCCAGCCAACTGGTTGAGCGCGAAATAGTTCAACGCTCAACTTAGTTGCACGGGGTACCGACCCAACGGAAGGAAGCTCAGCCCCATGACCACCTTTGCCGAGCAGACCGAGGCCCTCGCAGTCCCCGCGGACGTCCAGAACCTGCTGTTCCGCGAGGCCCGCACGGCCAACAGTTTCAGCTCCGAGCCGGTGACCGAGGAGCAGGTCCGCGCGATCTACGACCTCGTCAAGTGGGCCCCGACGTCGATGAACACCCAGCCGCTGCGCGCGCTGGTGCTCCGGACCGCCGAGGCCAAGGCCCGCCTGCTGCCGCACATGGCCCCGGGCAACCGGGACAAGACCGAAGCCGCCCCGCTGACCGTGGTGCTCGCCGCGGACGTCGACTTCCACGAGAACATCCCGCAGGTCTTCCCGCACGCCCCCCAGGTGAAGGACAACTTCGCCGACGAGCAGGGCCGCGTCGAGTTCTCCAAGCTGAACTCGCTGCTGCAGGTCGGCTACTTCATCATCGGCGTCCGCGCCGCCGGCCTGGCCGCCGGCCCGATGACCGGCTTCGACGCCCAGGGCGTCGACGACGAGTTCTTCGCGGACAAGAAGTGGCGCTCGCTCGTCGTCGTGAACGTCGGCAAGCCGGGCGAGAACCCGTGGTTCGACCGCCTGCCGCGGCTCGACTTCGACCAGGTCGTCGAAACCCTCTGACCTCGCGCCGACCGGCCGCTTCCCCACGGGGAGGCGGCCGGTCCCGCGTTCGCGCCACGCGCGTGAGGCGCGCGAGCGCCGCCGACTAGCATCGACGGCGTCATCTCTGTCACTCCAGCTTGAGGAGCCGATCGTGTCCCAGTCGCCCCCCGTTTCCCCCGTGGCCGCCTCCCGCGTGGTGGTACCGGCGGGCACTACGGCGGGCGCGGCGGTCCGCGAAGCCGGTCTGCCGACCAAGGGCGAGGAAACGATCGTCGTGGTCCGCGACGCCGACGGCAAGCTGCGCGACCTCGCCTGGGCCCCGGAAGCCGACGCCGAGGTCGAGCCGGTCGCCGCGAACACCGAGGACGGCCGCAGCGTCATCCGCCACTCGGCGGCGCACGTGCTCGCCCAAGCGGTGCAGCAGCAGTTCCCGGACGCCAAGCTGGGCATCGGCCCGCCGGTCAAGGACGGCTTCTACTACGACTTCGCCGTCGACAAGCCGTTCACCCCGGAGGACCTGCAGGCGCTCGAAAAGCGCATGAAGCAGATCGTGAAGGGCGCCCAGCAGTTCTCCCGGCGCGTGTTCGACTCCGTCGACGAGGCCAAGAAGGAGCTCGCGGACGAGCCGTTCAAGCTCGAGCTCGTCGACCTCAAGTCCGAAGTGGACACCTCCGAGGTGATGGAGGTGGGCGAGGGCGAACTCACCATCTACGACAACCTCGACCCGCGCACCAAGGAACGTGTCTGGAGTGACCTCTGCCGCGGCCCGCACGTGCCGACGACGAAGTTCATCCCCGCGTTCACGCTCACCCGCGTCGCCGCCGCGTACTGGCGGGGTAGTGAAAAGAACCCGCAGCTGCAGCGGATCTACGGCACGGCGTGGGAGTCGGCCGAGGCCCAGGACGCCTACCTCGAGCGCATCGCCGAGGCGGAGCGCCGCGACCACCGCAAGCTCGGCGCCGAGCTGGACCTGTTCTCCTTCCCCGAGGAGATCGGCTCCGGCCTGCCGGTGTTCCACCCGAAGGGCGGCATCATCCGCCGCGAGCTGGAGAACTACTCGCGCCGCCGCCACGAGGAGGCGGGCTACGAGTTCGTGAACACCCCGCACATCAGCAAGGGCGAGCTGTTCCACACCTCCGGCCACCTGCCCTACTACGCGGACACGATGTTCCCGCCGGTGCAGTTCGACGAGGAGAACTACTACCTCAAGGCGATGAACTGCCCGATGCACAACCTGATCTTCCGCTCGCGCGGGCGGTCCTACCGCGAGCTGCCGCTGCGGCTGTTCGAGTTCGGCACCGTCTACCGCTACGAGAAGTCGGGCGTGGTGCACGGCCTCACCCGCGTGCGCGGGCTGACGATGGACGACTCGCACATCTACTGCACCAAGGAGCAGATGCCGGGCGAGCTCAAGTCGCTGCTCAAGTTCGTCCTCGACCTGCTCGCCGACTACGGTCTCTCGGACTTCTACCTCGAGCTGTCCACGCGCGGGGACTCCGACAAGTTCATCGGCGAGGACTGGGAGTGGGAGGAGGCCACCGAGACGCTGCGGCAGGCGGCGATCGACTCCGGCCTCGAGCTGGTTCCGGACCCGGGCGGCGCGGCCTTCTACGGCCCGAAGATCTCGGTGCAGGCCAAGGACGCCATCGGCCGCACCTGGCAGATGTCGACCATCCAGCTCGACTTCAACCAGAACAAGCGGTTCGAGCTCGAGTACACCGCGCCCGACGGCTCGCGTCAGCGCCCGGTGATGATCCACCGCGCCCTGTTCGGCTCGATCGAGCGCTTCTTCGGCGTGCTGACCGAGCACTACGCGGGCGCCTTCCCGGCGTGGCTTTCGCCGGTGCAGGTGGTCGGCATCCCGATCACCGCCGACCAGGTGGAGTACCTGCAGGAGGTCGAGAAGGCGCTGCGCGCCAAGGGGATCCGCGCCGAGGTCGACGCGAGCGACGACCGGATGCAGAAGAAGATCCGCACGCACACCACGCAGAAGGTGCCGTTCATGCTGCTGGCCGGCGCCAAGGACGTCGAGGCGGGCGCGGTGTCGTTCCGCTTCCGCGACGGCGGCCAGATCAACGGCGTGCCGGTGGCCAAGGCGGTCGAGGCGATCGCGGACTGGGTCGCCCGCCGCGAAAACGCGTCGCCGTCGGCCGACGCGCTGGAGACGGTCGTTCGGTGAGTGACGGTCCCGAACTCGTCGAGCAGCAGGGCATCGGGGTCCAGGACGCCTTCCAGCGGCTCTGGACCCCGCACCGGATGGCCTACATCAAAGGCCAGGACAAGCCGGACGACGAGGAGGACACCGGCTGCCCGTTCTGCCGGATCCCTTCGCTGGACGACAAAACCGGTCTGATCGTCGCCCGCGGCGACGTCGTGTTCGCGGTGCTGAACCTGTACCCGTACAACCCGGGGCACCTGATGGTGGTGCCGTACCGGCACGTCGCGGACTACACCGACCTCACGGCCGAGGAGACGCGCGAGGTCGCCGAGTTCACCCAGCACGCGATGAAGGTGATCCGCGCGGTGTCCGGGGCCCACGGGTTCAACATCGGCCTGAACCAGGGCCACATCGCCGGTGCCGGCATCGCCGCGCACCTGCACCAGCACCTGGTGCCGCGGTGGGGCGGGGACGCGAACTTCATGCCGATCATCGGGCAGACGAAGGTGCTCCCGCAGCTGCTCGGGGAGACGCGGGACCTGCTGGCCGACGGCTGGTGAGGAGGTTGTCCGGACCACGGTCCGACCGGGGAAAACTCCTGATTGAGTGTTCAACCGAGAGTATGATGGGGTTATGTCCGGAACCCGATGGCTCAGCGACGACGAACAGCGCGTCTGGCGTGAGTTCAACGCGGCCACCCGCATGCTCAGCGCGCACCTCGAAGGCCAGCTGCAGCACGACTCGGGCATGCCGCACACCTATTACGAAGTCCTCGTCGCCCTTTCCGAAGCGCCCGGCCGCCGGCTGCGGATGAGCGAGCTCGCCGACGCGCGCCAGGCGTCCCGCAGCCGCCTTTCGCACGCCGTCGCGCGGCTGGAGGCGAACGGCTGGGTGCGCCGCGAGGCGTGCCCGACCGACAAGCGCGGCGCCTGGGCCGTGCTGACCGACGACGGCTTCGCCGCGCTCGAGCAGGCCGCCCCGGGGCACGTCGAAGCCGTCCGGGAGAGCCTGTTCGACCCGCTGACGCCGGAGCAGGTGACGGCGCTCGGCGAGATCAGCGCCGCGATCCGCCGTCGGCTCTCGCCGAAGTGCGCCGCCGCGGCGGCCGCCGAAGAGGCGAGGGAGCACGAGGGCCAGCTCACGAAATCGGGCTGACCCGGGGCGGCGCGTCGGAGCCGCGCAGGTGGGTGGATAGGCTGCATTCGCCCACCCGACCCTCGTAGCCAGGTGCCTCGACGAACCGATGCTCAATATCTTCGCGCGTGCCTCCGTTTCCCGCGTCACCGATCCGATCGGCCAGGCGCTGGTCCGCGCCGGGCTGACGCCAAACGTCATGACCGTGCTCGGCACCGCCGGCGCGGTCGTCTGCGCCCTGGTCTTCTTCCCGACCGACCACCTGCTGTGGGGCACCTTCACGGTGTGGGGCTTCGCCATGCTCGACCTGCTCGACGGCGCCATGGCCCGGGCCCGCGGCTACGGCACCCCGTTCGGCGCGGTGCTCGACGCCACCTGCGACAGGCTGGTCGACGGCGCGCTGTTCGCCGCCATCGCCTGGTGGTGCTTCGTCGTGGACGACAACCGCCCGGCCGCCGCCGCGGCGCTGCTGTGCCTGGTGCTCGCCCAGGTCATCTCCTACGTCAAGGCCCGCGCGGACGCCTCCGGCCTGCCGGTCGACGGCGGGCTCGTCGAGCGCGCCGAGCGGCTGATCATCGCGCTGGTCGGCACCGGCCTGCACGGCTTCGGCATCCCGTACACCGTGGACGTGACGCTCTGGGTGCTCGCCGTCCTTTCGGTGGTCACGCTCCTGCAACGCACCGCCGCGGTGGCCAAGGCGGCCCGCGCGGCCGCCGGGGAGCAGCCGGCATGACCAGACTGAGCGAGCGGTTGAGCGCCTTCGGCTACGCGGCCGGGTGGAAGCTCGCCGGCTGGCTGCCCGCCGGGTTCGGCGGCACGGTCTTCTCGCTCGGCGCGGACCTGGCCGTCCGCCGGGACGGCGGGGGAGTGCGGCAGCTGCGCGCGAACCTCGCCCGCGTCGTGCCGCAGGCCGACCCGGTCGAAATGGACGAGCTGACGCGGCGCGCGATGCGCTCGTACGCCCGCTACTGGCACGAGACGTTCCGGCTGCCGTCGCTGGACCACAAGGAGGTCAGCGCCAAGGTCGCGGCGTCGATCACCGGGGTGGAGAACCTCGACGCGGCCCTGGCCGAGGGCAACGGCGCGGTGATGGCGCTGCCGCACAGCGGCAACTGGGACGTCGCCGGCGTCTGGCTGGCCGACTACCTCGGCGGCTTCACCACGGTCGCGGAACGGCTCAAGCCCGAGTCGCTCTACCGCCGGTTCGTCGAGTACCGGGAGTCGCTCGGCTTCGAGATCGTCCCCCTGACGGGTGACAGTTCGGCGATGCGCGTGCTGCTGAAGCGGCTGCGCGAGAACAAGGCCGTCTGCCTGGTCGGCGACCGCGACCTGACCACCAGCGGCATCCCGGTGAAGTTCTTCGGCGAGCAGGCCCGCTTCCCCGGCGGCCCGGCCCGGCTGGCCGCGACGACCGGTGCGGCGCTCATCCCGGCCGGCTGCTGGTTCACCGAGGACGGCTGGCAGATCCGGCTGCACCCGCGCATCCGGGTCACCGCGCGGGCCGAGGTCCCGGCTGCCACGCAGGCACTGGCGGACATCTTCGCCGGCGACATCGCCGCGCACCCGGCCGACTGGCACATGCTGCAGAAGTTCTGGCCTTCCGACCTCGAGGCCGCCGAGCAGGCAAGCCTCGAAGAAGCGAGCTGAGCGTGGCCGCGCGGCCGATGCGGGTCGGGATCGTGTGCCCCTACTCCTTCGACGTGCCCGGCGGGGTCCAGGGGCACGTGATCGACCTGACGAAGGCGCTCCTCGCGCGCGGCCACCAGGTGTCCGTGCTGGCGCCCGCGGACGAGGACGCGGAGCTGCCGGAGTTCGTCCACCCGGCGGGCAAGGCGCTCGGCATCCCGTACAACGGCTCGGTCGCCCGGCTGCAGTTCGGCCCGGTGTCCTACGCCCGCGTACGCCGGTGGATCCGCGAAGGCGACTTCGACGTCCTGCACCTGCACGAACCGGCCGCGCCGAGCCTGTCGCTGCTGGCGTTGCTGATCGCGGACGGCCCGATCGTGGCGACGTTCCACACCGCGACCACGCGCTCGCGCACGCTCTCGGCGTTCCAGCCCGTGCTGCGGCCGCTGCTGGAGAAGATCACCGCGCGGATCGCGGTCTCCGCGCTGGCCCGCCGCGTCCAGGTCGAGCACGCCGGCGGCGACGCCGTGGAGATCCCCAACGGCGTCGACGTCGAGTTCTTCTCCTCGGCCGCGCCGCTGCCCGGCTACCCGCGGGCCGGGGGCACGGTCGGGTTCGTCGGCCGGTTCGGCGAGCCGCGCAAGGGCATGGGCGTGCTGCTGGAGGCGCTGCGGCTGATCCTCCCGGAGTTCGAGGACCTGCGGCTGGTCGTGGTCGGCCGCGGCGACGCCGAGCAGTTGCGCCGCGACGCCGGGCCGGAGCTGGCCCCGCACCTGGAGCTGCTCGGCCAGGTCGACGACCACGTCAAGGCCCAGGCGCTGCGCAGCGTCGACGTCTACTGCGCGCCGAACACCGGCGGCGAGAGCTTCGGGATGATCCTCACCGAGGCGATGGCGGCCGGAACCCCGGTGCTGGCCAGCGGGCTCGACTCGTTCCGGCGGGTGCTCGACGACGGCCGGGCCGGGCTGCTCGTCGAGACCGGCGACCCCGAGGCGCTCGCGGACGGGCTGCGCGAGCTGCTCGGCGACCCGGCGCGCCGGGCGTCGCTGGCCGCGGCGGCGGGGGAGCGCGTCACGATGTACGACTGGTCGGTGGTGGCCACCCAGGTGCTGCGCGTCTACGAGACGGCCGTCGCGGCCGACCCGCGGCGGGTCGCGGCGCCGGAGCGGGAACTCACCCGGTGAGCGTGCTCGGCTGGCTGCTCCCCGTGCTGGCGGCGATCGTCGTGCTGGGCGGGCTGTTCCTGGTGGCGACGGCGAACCGGCTCGACCGGCTGCACGTCCGCACGGACGCCGGCTGGGCGGCGCTGGAGGCGGCACTGGCGCGGCGCGCGGTCGTCGCGCGGGCGGTCGCTTCGGTGCTGGGCGACCCCGGGCTGCGGACGTCGGCGGAGCGTGCCGAAGCGGCGCCGCGAGCGGAGCGCGAAGTGGCGGAGAACGAGCTGACGCTGGTTTTGGGTCGTATCGACCGGGCGGGCCTGCCTGCCGAGCTGGCCGAGGAGCTGACCGACGCCGAGCACCGGGTGGTGATCGCCCGCCGCGTGCACAACGACGCCGTCCGCGACACCCTGCGGCTGCGGCGGCGGCGCAAGGTGCGGTACTTCCGCCTGGCCGGGACGGCGCCGCTGCCGGAGTACTTCGAATTCGCGGAGCCGGAGGTCTGACATGTGGTGGGTGGTCGTCGAGGAGCAGCGCGGCGGCGGGGACGCGCGCGCCTGGAACGTCACGAAGACGAAGCCGGCGGGCGGCGACCGCGAGCACGCCGACGAGGTCGCGCGGCGGCTGGCGTTCTCGCACGAGCCGGTGCACCCGTCGAAGGTGACGGAGCGGAAGGTGCTGCGGGTCGCCGACGGGTACCTGGTGATCGCGACCGGCCGGACGCAGACGTTCCACTTCCGCGTGACGCTCGGCGAGACGGTGGCGGAACCGGCATGACCTGGTGGGTGGTCGTCGAGGAGCAGCGCACCTCGGAGCGGCACTGGGCGCTGTCGGAGCGGTTTTCCTTCGCCGACCAGGAGACCGCGGAGGCCGAGGCGCTGCGGCTGGCGCGCGAGTACGCGCCGGCCTACCCGTGGTCGCCGAAGTCGCGGAAGGTGCTGCGCGGCCCGGGCGGGTACGTGGTGATCGTCGAAGGCCGGACGTCGACGTTCCACTTCCGGCTGAGCGTCCTCGAAGAGGTCTGAAGCTGCCAGACTGGGGCCATGAGCGAGACCTGCGATGTCGCCCACGGCACGGCTCCGGCCGACCCGGGAGTGCGGACCCTGGTGGCGGTGTTCGCCTCGCCGGTGTCCCGGTACCTGCTGAAGTTCGCGAAGGACCTCGGGTACCACGTGGCGCTCTTCGAGCCCGAGCCCGCGCGCGTCACCGACGTGCCCGATGGCTTCGACGCGGACACCGTGCTGCCGCCGCTGGACGCGTCGGCCGACGTGGTCGTCACCGACCACCACCGGCCGGAGCTGGGCGCGGTGCTCAAGGCCGCGCTCGAAGGCGAGCCGCGGTGGGTGGGCGTGCTCGGCAACCCGCGTCACCCCGGTCCGCACGTCGCCGCCTTGCAGGGCCTCGGTGTCGCGGACGCCGACATCGCCCGCGTCCACCGCCCGGTGGGCTTGAACATCGGCTCCCGCACCCCGCCGGAAATCGCCCTGGCCACCCTCGCGGGTCTCCTGGCCGACCGCAACAACCGCCCCGGCGGCTTCGACTTCACCCCGTAACTCGCGTGCGGGAAGACCGAACTCGCGTGATCGAAGCCGTAACTCGCGTGATTGAGGCCGGACCGCCCCGAATCACGCGAGTTACGGGCCCAATCACGCGAGATCCGGTTCTGATCCCGCGAGATCCGGCTAGTGGACGGCCATTCCTTCCGGCATCGGCTCGAAGCGGGCGTGGCGGCGGGTGAAGGTCGCCGTGCCCGAGGTCATCGAGCGCAGGTCGATGAGGTAGCGGACCAGTTCGGTGGCCGGGACCTCCGCGCGGATCACCGTCCGGCCGCCGTCGCCGGCCTCGGTGCCCAGCACCCGGCCGCGCCGGGAGGACAGGTCGCCCAGCACCGTGCCCAGGTGCTCGTCCGGCAGCCGGATGGCCACCTCCTCCAGGGGTTCCAGCATCGTGATGTGGCCGTTCGCCGCGGCCTCCCGCAGGGCCAGCGCGCCCGCCGTCTGGAACGCCGCGTCCGACGAATCCACGCTGTGCGCCTTGCCGTCGACCAGCGTCACCTTGACGTCGACCACCGGGTGGCCATCGGCGAGCCCGCGCGCCAGCTGGGCCCGGACACCCTTCTCCACGCTCGGGATGAACTGGTGCGGCACCGCACCGCCGACGACCTTGTCCACGAACTGGAAGCCGCCGCCGCGCGGCAGCGGCTCGACCTCGATGTCGCAGACGGCGAACTGGCCGTGGCCGCCGGACTGCTTCACGTGCCGCCCGTGGCCCTTGGCCGGCTTGGCGAACGTCGAGCGCAGGCTGATCTTCACCGGTTCGGTGTCGACGTCCGCGCCGCCCGCGCGCAGCCGCGAGAGCACGACGTCGGCGTGGGCCTCGCCCATGCACCACAGCACCAGCTGGCCGGTCTCGGCGTTGCGGTCCAGCCGCAGCGTCGGGTCGCCCGCGACCAAGCGCGACAGGTTGCGGGCCAACGTGTCCTCGTCGCTGCGGGTCTTCGCGACCACCGCCACCGGCAGCAGCGGCTCCGGCATCGCCCACGGCTCCATCAGCAGCGGGTCGTCGGGGGAGGAGACGGTGTCGCCGGTCTCCGCCGAGCCGACCTTCGTCAGCGCGCAGAGGTCGCCCGCGACGCAGAAGGGCACCTCCCGCAAGGAAGAACCGAGCGGCGAGTACAGGTGCGCGACGCGCTCGTCGGCGTCGTGGTCCTCGTGGCCGCGCTCGGCGAGCCCGTGCCCGGACACGTGCACCGGCCGCTCGGGGCGCAACGTCCCGGAGAACACCCGGACGAGTGACACCCGGCCGACGTAGGAGTCCACGGCCGTCCGGACGACCTCCGCGGCGAGGGGGCCCGCGGGGTCGGCGGTGATCGCGGCGTGCTCGCCGCCGTCCGGCGTGGTGACTTCGGGTGGCCGGTGCTCCAGCGGGGAGGGGAACGCGCGGACGATGCCGTCGAGCACCTCGGCCAGGCCGAGCCCGCTGGTCGAGCACACCGGGATGACCGGGTGGAAGGACCCGCGCGCGACCGCGGTCTCCAGGTCGGCGATGAGGGTGGCCTCCGCGATCTCCTCGCCGGCGAGGTAGCGGTCCATCAGGGACTCGTCCTCGCTCTCGGCGATGATCCCTTCGATCAGCTCGTTGCGCGCTTCGGCCATCCGCTCCAGGTCGGCCGGGTCGGGTTCGCCGATCGTCGGCGGGTGCCCGCCGGAGTAGTCGAAGTACCGCTGGGTGATCAGCCCGACCAGGCCGTCGGCCGCCGGCAGGTACAGCGGCAGCACCCCGGCGCCGAACGCGGCCTGGCAGGCGGCGATCTCGGCCATCGCGTCGGCCCGGTGGTGGTCGAGCCGGGAGACGACGACCGCGCGCGGCATCCCCACCGCGGCGCACTCCTCCCACACCGCGACCGTCGCCGCGTCGACGCCCTCGGCCGCGGAGACGACGAACAGCGCGGCGTCGGCCGCCCGCAGCCCGGCCCGCAGCTCCCCGACGAAGTCCGCGTACCCGGGCGTGTCGATGAGGTTGATCTTGTGGCCCTGGTGCAGCACCGGCGCGACCGAGAGGCCGACCGAGCGCTGCTGGCGGACCGCCGCGGGGTCGTGGTCGCACACCGTCGTGCCGTCGACCACCGAGCCCGCCCGCGGCACCGTGCCGGAGGCGGCGAGCAGGGCTTCGGCGAGGGTGGTCTTCCCGGACCCCGCCGGACCGACGAGCACGACGTTGCGGACCTTGGCGGGGTCGTCCACAGCGACGGCGGCCCCGGTGTCGGCGTTCTTGGCTTGCTTGTCTGCCATGACGACTCCTCGGCGAACGGCTGGTGTACGGGATGTGTCCTCGATCACACACCCGCTACCCTGGTCACGGCAAGGCAAGGTCTCCGGGACCAGCCGAATGCCCCGGGGCGCAGGCAGGGGGGAGCGGCATGGACAGAGCGGCTTCCGGCGCGGCGTTCCCGGCGGCGGCCGACTGGGAGCGGCTGCGCGGCCGGCTGGCCGGGCCGCTGTTCCGGCCGGGCGAAGCGGGCTACGCGACGGCCCGGCGGGCGTTCTTCACGATGTTCGACGACCGCATGCCCGCCGCTGTCGTCGGTGCCGCGTGCGTCGAGGACGTCCAGGCCGCCGTCGGCTTCGCGGCCAGGCACGGCCTGCCGGTCGCCGCCCGCGCCGGTGGGCACAGCTATCCCGGCTATTCCACAGTGGACGCCGGGATCGTCGTGGACCTGGGCCGGTTCTCCGGCATCGAGGTGCGGCCGGACGGCCGGGTCGTGCTCGGCGCCGGCACCCGGCTCGGCCCGGTCGCGGCGACGCTGGCCGCCGCCGGCCGAGTGCTGCCCGCCGGTCTCTGCGGGGCCGTCGGCATCGCCGGGCTCGCCCTCGGCGGTGGGATCGGCGTGGTCGACCGGATGTACGGGCTGACGTGCGACCACCTCGAAGCGGCGCGGATCGTCACCGCCGACAGTCGGGTGCGCACGGTTTCGGCGACGGCGGAACCGGACCTGTTCTGGGCGCTGCGCGGCGGGGGCGGCGGGAACTTCGGGATCGTCACCGGGTTCACCTTCCGGACCGTCCCGGCCGCCGACCTCGCCACCTACACGCTGGAGTTCCCGGCCGCCGCGCGGGCCGCGTTGTTCGGTGCCTGGCAGGACTGGCTGCCCGGGATGCCGGACGAGCTGTGGTCCGGCATCGAGTTCGCGCCCGGCCGCACCGCGCTCGCCGGGACGTTCCTCGGCCCCGAAACCCGGCTGGCCGGCCTGCTGGACGACCTCGTCCGCCGGACCGGCGCCCGGCCCACTGCCCGGCGGACCCGGGAGCTCGACCACCTGAGCGCGGTGCGCTCCTTCGACGTCCGTGACGGCCGGCCGGCCCTGCGCGAGGCCTACACCGGCACCTCGCGCATGCTGACGCGGCCGGCCGCCGACCCGGCCGCGGTGACCGAGGTGGTGACCCGCGAGCCGGGTGTCACCACGCTCATCGACTCCGCGGGCGGCGCCATCGCGCGCGTCGGCGCCCGGGAAACCGCCTTCCCGCACCGGAGCGCACTGGCCAGCTTCCAGTTCCTGCACGACGCGGCGCCCGCGGACGGCGGCGAAGCCGGGGCCCGGCGCGCGCTGGCCGCGGTGCGCGACGGGCTGGGGCCGGAGTTCGGCACGACCGGGTACGTCAACTACCTCGACCCGGAGATGCCGGACTGGGCGCAGGCGTACTACGGGGAGAACCTGCCGCGGCTGCGCGCCATCGCCCGGAAGTATGACCCCGAAGGGATTTTCGCGTTCCCGCAAGGTCTTTCGGTGCCCCGCTCGACTGTCCACATCGGAGAGACTTAGACTGCCCGTACTTCGGGCAGAGAGGCAGCGCGTGCTCGACCTGGCATTCTCCACAGAGGACCTGGCGCACACCCGGTTCGCGTTCTCCCCGGCCTGGGAGATCGTCGCGAGCGTCCGCGTCCTGAACTCCCCGGGGCAGCACGCCCTGCACCTGCCGTGGACCAAGCGCGCCACGGCGGCACTGGCCGAGGCCGGCCTCGACCTCGGGCTGCTGCGCGACCTCGTCCCGCTGCGGCACCTGCCCGGGTTCCTGGCTCCGACGCCGTCGACGCCGCTGCCCGAACTGGCCGACGAGCTCGCCGACCTGCGGGACGTGCCCGCCCGCCTGGTCCGGCGCGAACTCGACGCGATGGCCGGGCCGCGCACGCCCGCGCTGGTCCGCTTCCACCGCGAGCCCGAGGCGGGCCTGGAGCGGCTGGCGACGCTGATGGAGCAGTACTGGCACCTCGTGCTGGCCCCGGACTGGCCGCGGATCCGCGCGCTGCTCGAAGCCGACGTGCTGTACCGGTCCCGGCTGCTGGCCCAGGGCGGGGCCGCCGAGCTGTTCAACGACCTCACCCCGCTGGTGCGCTGGCAGGGCGGCACGCTCACGGTGGCGCACCGGCACCTGCACGCCGCCGTCCCGCTCGACGGGCGCGGCCTCGTGCTGGTGCCCTCGGCGTTCGTCTGGCCGCGGGTGTTCTCCAAGACCGACACGCGCTGGCAGCCGGTGCTGCGCTACCCGCCGCGCGGGATCGCCACGCTGTGGGAGACCGGCACGGCCACCGCGCCCGGCGCGCTGGCCGCCGTGGTGGGCCGCGGCCGCGCCATGCTGCTGGCCGAGCTGGCCGCTCCGGCGTCCACCGCGGAGCTGGCCCGCCGGACCGGGCTGAGCGCCGGGGCGGTGTCGCAGCACCTCGGCGTGCTCCACGCTGCGGGCCTGGTCAGCAGGCATCGTGCCGGACGTCACGTGCTCTACGGGCGCACGCCGCTCGCGGAAGCCCTGGTCGCGGGCGCCGGCAAAGTGGACTGCTGAGATACCCGCGTACTGGCCTGCTTGAAGGGTCCACCGCCGACCTACGCTCGGATTCGTCACCCCGTGTTCTCTTTGTGGAAAGGCCCCGTCGTGTCCGAGCAGCAGACCACCCCCAGTGGCACCGTCCAGTCCGTCACCGGCACCGCCAAGGTGAAGCGCGGCATGGCCGAGATGCTCAAGGGCGGCGTGATCATGGACGTGGTCACCGCCGAGCAGGCCAAGATCGCCGAAGACGCCGGCGCGGTCGCGGTGATGGCGCTGGAGCGCGTGCCTGCCGACATCCGCGCCCAGGGCGGCGTCGCCCGGATGAGCGACCCGGACCTCATCGACGGCATCATCGAGGCCGTCTCGATCCCGGTGATGGCCAAGGCCCGCATCGGCCACTTCGTCGAGGCGCAGGTCCTGCAGTCCCTCGGCGTGGACTACGTCGACGAGTCCGAGGTGCTGACCCCGGCCGACTACGCCAACCACATCGACAAGTGGGCGTTCACCGTTCCCTTCGTCTGCGGCGCGACCAACCTCGGCGAGGCCCTGCGCCGGATCACCGAGGGCGCGGCGATGATCCGCTCCAAGGGCGAGGCGGGCACGGGCGACGTCTCCAACGCCACCACGCACATGCGCAAGATCCGCCAGGAGATCCGCCGGCTGCAGAACCTGCCCGAGGACGAGCTGTTCGTCGCGGCCAAGGAGCTGCAGGCGCCGTACGAGCTCGTGAAGGAGGTCGCCGAGGCGGGCAAGCTCCCGGTGGTGCTGTTCACCGCGGGCGGCATCGCCACCCCGGCCGACGCGGCGATGATGATGCAGCTCGGCGCCGAGGGCGTGTTCGTCGGCTCCGGCATCTTCAAGTCCGGCAACCCGGCCCAGCGCGCCGAGGCGATCGTCAAGGCGACGACGTTCTACGACGACCCCGACGTGCTGGCCAAGGTCTCGCGCGGCCTGGGCGAGGCGATGGTCGGCATCAACGTCGAGGAGCTGCCGGAGCCGCACCGCCTCGCCGAGCGCGGCTGGTAATCCTTGGGCGAGGCCCCGTGGACCGGACGTCCACGGGGCCTGCCCCGCCTCAGGGGATGAGCACGATCTTGCCGTGCGAGTGGCGGCGCATCAGGTCGCGGAAGGCCGTGCGGACCTCGGCGAGCGGGTAGGTGGCGGCGATCGGGACTTCGAGTTCTCCCGTCTCCACCAGCTTGACGAGCTCGCCCAGCACCTCGACGGTCGAGGACCCGTCCATCCCTTCGGCCTTGACGCCCGTGCGCGCCGCGCCGGCGAAGTCGATGATCGTGTTGATCCGGTCCTTCGCCACGCCGAGTTCCAGCGCCAGGTCGACGTAGCCGTCGCCGAAGTTGTCGACGAACGCGTCGACGCCGTCCGGCGCGGCCGCGCGGATCCGGTCCAGCACGCCCTCGCCGTAGGTCACCGGGAGCACGCCGTGCCGGCGCAGCCAGTCGTGGTTGGCCTCGCCCGCGAGGCCGATGACCGTCGCCCCGGCGTGGCGCAGCAGCTGCACGGTCAGCGAACCGACCCCGCCCGCGGCGCCCGCGACGACGACCGTGTCGCCCGGTCCGGCCCCGACGGCCCGCACGTTCGCGTGCGCGGTGGCGCCCGCGACGAACAGCGAGCCGCCGACCTCCCACGGCACCGACGGGTGGCGCGGCACGAGCTGCGCGGCCGGGACGACGACCAGCTCGGCGTGGCTGCCGCGGGTGTCCACCCAGCCGATCACCTCGTCGCCGACCGCCCACGTGCGGACCGCCGAGCCGACCTCCTCCACCACGCCGGCCAGGTCGCTGCCTTCGCCGGACGGGAACGTCGCGGGCCAGCGCTCGTGGAGCGCGCCGATCCGGATCGTGTTCTCACCCGGGTTGATCCCCGCGGCCCGCACGCGCACCAGCACCTCGTCGGCCGCCGGTGCCGGCCGGGGCACGTCCCGCACCTCCAGCACGTCGATGTCGCCGTAGTTGTCGAACCGCACTGCCTGGGGCATCTCGCCCCTCCTTCCGGACTCCTTGTTCCTGAACACCAGGAAACCCGAAGGGCATGCTGTGATCCATGCTGGATTCGCGCGAAAAAATATGCGATCGTCTCATGGCGTGGACGTCCTCACAGATCTGCTGCAACGCTCGCGGGCCCGCGGAGCCGCGTTCTCGCACTCGACGGCGCGCGGTGACTGGGGCATCGAGTTCCCGACCGGCGCCAAGCTCGCGATCCACGGCATCCTCGGCGGCGAGGCCTTCGCGTGGACCGAAGACCCCGCCTGCGCCCGCCACGTGCTGCCCGGCGACGTCGTCCTGGTCCGCGGCCCGGTCCGGCAGTTCATGGCCCACACGGCGGGCGCCGCTGTCGAGCCGTTCCTCTACCACCCGGCCGACCCGGGCGCGGGCACGCGCCGGATGCGGTTCGGTGCGGAAGCGGGCGATCCGACCACGTTCTTCTGCGGCGCGTACACCTTCGACGGCGAGCTCTGCGCGGGACTGCTCGCCGGGCTGCCGGACCTCACCGTGGTGCGCCCGCGGGCCGGGTCGAGCCTGCGCGCGGTCCTCGACGTGTTCGCCGCCGAAATCCTCCGCGACGCGCCGGGGCAGCAGGCGCTGCTGGACAGCCTGCTCGACGTCGTCCTGGTGCAGGTGCTGCGCGAACAGCTCGCCGCCGACGTGGCGACCGCGCCCGCGTGGTTCCGCGCGATGGACGACCCGGCGGTCGGGGCCGCCCTGCGGGCCGTCCACGAAGCCCCAGCGCGCGCGTGGACGGTCGCGGACCTCGCCGACGAGGCGTCCCTTTCGCGCGCGACCTTCGCGCGGCGGTTCACCGGGCTGCTCGGCGTGGCCCCGCTGACCTACGTCGCCGACTGGCGGATGGCGCTGGCCCGGGAGCAGCTGCGCGACGGCGACGCCGGCCTCGCCGCGATCGCGCACTCGCTGGGCTACTCGTCGGAGTTCGCGTTCGCCGCCGCCTTCAAGCGCCACCACGGGATGCCGCCCGGGCGCTGGCGCGCGTCGAAGTCGAGCCCCTTGCCGGCCGGCGCGGTCTAGCCCGGGCGGGAGGTCCCTAGACGTACTCGGAGATCTCCACGCCGTACGTGCCGGGTTCGAGGGCTTCGAAGACGTGCGGGACGTCGCCGGGGTAGCAGATGTAGTCGCCGGGCAGCAGTTCCTCCGGGGCGTCCATGACGCCGACGCGGGCCCGGCCCGCGCACAGCACGATGTGCTCGACCACGCCGGTCATGTGCGGGTCGGAGCGCCGGGGCGTGCCCGGCTCGCCGCGGACGACGTAGATGTCGCGGCGGGCGCCGGTGGGGCAGGCCGACAGGAGCGTGCACGCGTAGTCGGCGTGTTCGGCGAACACGGTCGGCCCCTTGCCCGCGCGGACCACCCGGACCTTCGGCCGCTCGGGTTCGACCAGCCGGGAAAAGGGGACGTCGAGAGCGACGCCGAGGGCCCACAGCGTCTCGACGCTCGGGTTGCCGGTGCCCGACTCGAGCTGCGAGAGCGTCGACTTGGCGAGGCCGGCGCGGCGCGCGACCTCGGTCAGGGAGAGCCCCGCGCGGGTCCGTTCGCGGCGCAGGGAGGCCGCGATGATCTCCAGCGGCGCCCCGGTGGCTTCCTGAGACATGCTGTTCGCTCCATCGGTCTGTTCGTTCGCCTTGACGAACACGGGTCCTGCGTTCACTCTAGAACACATGCGTTCGATATGGCGAACACTCGATCGGGGTCTGGCCCGTGACATCGGCCTGGTCTGTCTCGCCGATTGTCTCGTGGGCGTTTCCTACGGCGCCATCGCGGTGAGCTCCGGCTTCCCGCTGTGGTTGCCGATGCTGATGTCGCTGCTGGTCTTCGCCGGGGCGTCGCAGTTCATGTTCGTCGGCATCGTGGCCGCGGGCGGCAACCCGTTCGCGGCGGTGCTGGCCGGCCTGCTGGCCAACGCCCGCCACCTGCCGTTCGGCTTCGCGGTCGGCGACACGGTGGGACGGCGCCGGAGCACCCGGGCGCTCGGCAGCCACCTGATGAGCGACGAGACGGTGGCGTTCGCGATGGCCCAGGACGACGCCCCGCGCCGCCGCGCGGCCTACTGGGCGTGCGGGCTGGGGATCTTCGTGTTCTGGAACGCCGGTGTCCTGGTGGGCGCGTACGCCGGGACGGCGATCAGCGACACGGACGCGTTCGGCCTGGACGCCGCGTTCCCGGCGGTGCTGCTGGCCCTGGTCCTGCCGTCGCTGCGCAACAAGGCGGCCCGGCTGCCGGTGCTGATCGGGGTGCTGGTCGCCCTGGCCGCGACGCCGTTCCTGCCCGCGGGGCTGCCGGTGCTGCTGGCGCTGGCCGGCGTGCTGGCCGGGATCGCGGCGAAGGACCCCGAGCCGGTGGAGGCGCGCTGATGGACGGGACGGAACTGCTGGTCGCCACGGCGGTGCTGGCCGCGGGCACGTTCGCCTTCCGCTTCGCCGGGCCGGTGCTGCGCAGCCGGGTGAAGCTGACGCCCCGGGCGGAACGGCTGATGGCACTGGCGGCGGTGGTCCTGCTGGCGGCGCTGGTCGCGGTGAGCGCGCTGACGGAAGGCCACGGCTTCGCGGGCATCGCCCGCCCGGCCGGGGTGCTGGTGGCGGGCGTGCTGGCGTGGCGGAAGGCCCCGTTCGCGCTGGTGGTGGTCGCCGCCGCGGCAACGGCCGCCCTGCTCAGGCTGGCCGGCGTCCCCTGACCCGCGGCACCGTGCGGAACGGGGCATCACCCGTGACCAGCCGGGCATCACGCGTGATCGGAGGGGCATCAGCCTGATGCCCCTCCAGACACGGGTGATGCCCGCTCAGTCACGGGTGATGCCTCTCCGGGCACGGGTGGCGCGGTGCCTCGAGCTTGTTTTGCGGTCCCAAGGACCCCCAAGGCTGCATCGGGTGCTTGGGGTCACGCGCAGCGGAGCGGGTCTGACCTGCCGGTAAGCCGCGGACCCGGTGCGTCTAGGCTGGTGGGAAGGTCTTTCGGGAGGTCGGGTGGCAGGAGCGTCGTCGGAACCGGTCATCGGTGTGCTCGCCATGCAGGGCGCCGTGCGCGAGCACTTCGCCATGCTGGCCGAAGCGGGTGCGCGGGCCGTGCCGGTCCGGCGGGCCGGTGAGCTGTCCGAAGTAGACGGTCTGGTGCTGCCCGGCGGCGAGTCGACCACGATGTCGCGGCTGCTGGAGAGCTTCGAACTGCTGGAGCCCCTGCGGGCGCGGATCGCCGAGGGCATGCCCGCCTTCGGCTCCTGCGCCGGGATGATCCTGCTGGCCCGGCAGACCCTCGACGGGCGGCCCGACCAGCAGCAGCTCGGCGGGCTCGACGTCGTCGTGCGGCGGAACGCCTTCGGCAGGCAGGTCGACTCCTTCGAGGCCGACCTCGACTTCGCCGGGGTCGACGGAGACGTCCACGCCGTGTTCATCCGCGCGCCCTGGGTCGAGAAGGCCGGTGACGGCGTCGAGGTGCTGGCCACCGTCAGCGGCGTGCCCGGCGTGGAGGAGGACACCGCTAGGATCGTCGCGGTCCGGCAAGGGGCGGTGCTGGCGACCGCGTTCCACCCGGAACTCACGCCCGACGTGCGGGTGCACCGGCTGTTCGTCGACCTCGTGCGAAAGGCTGCCTGAGACGCGGTGCCCGGCCGGGGTACGGAACAGATGGAGGAGAGATGAGCGGCCACTCCAAGTGGGCCACCACGAAGCACAAGAAGGCCAACCTCGACGCGAAGCGCGGCAAGCTCTTCGCGCGGTTGATCAAGAACATCGAGGTGGCCGCCCGCACGGGCACCGGTGGTGGCGACCCGGACGGCAACCCCACGCTCTACGACGCCATCCAGAAGGCCAAGAAGAACTCGGTCCCGCAGGACAACATCGAGCGCGCCCGCAAGCGCGGCGCCGGTGAAGAGGCCGGTGGCGCCGACTGGCAGACCATCACCTACGAAGGCTACGGCCCGAACGGCGTCGCCGTCCTGATCGAGTGCCTCACCGACAACCGCAACCGCGCGGCGTCGGAGGTCCGGACCGCGCTCACCCGCAACGGCGGCTCGCTCGCCGACCCGGGCTCGGTGGCGTACCTGTTCAACCGCAAGGGCGTCGTGCTGATGCCCAAGGGTGACGCGGCCGAGGACGACGTCCTCATGGCGGTGCTCGACGCGGGCGCCGAAGAGGTCAACGACCTCGGCGAGAGCTTCGAAATCGTCTCCGAGGCGACCGACCTGGTGCCGGTCCGCAAGGCGCTGCAGGACGCCGGCTTCGAGTACGAGTCGGCCGACCTGACGTTCCTGCCCTCGGTGAGCGTGCCGCTCGACGCCGACGGCGCGAAGAAGGTCTTCAAGCTGATCGACGCCCTCGAAGACTGCGACGACGTCCAGAACGTGTTCGCCAACTTCGACGTGTCGGACGAGGTGCTCGCCGAAGTCGGCTGAGTTTTCCCTTGCGTCGCAACGCCTTCGTGCCCGGGCCGGAAACTTTCCGGCCCGGGCACTGGGCTGAAGGCGGGCCGTCAGGCAGAATGTGCGCCGTGACCTCGACGACCCCCGCCGCTGCCGCCGACATCACCGCCGAACTGTCCGCGGAAGAACTGCGCCTCATCGAATGGATCGAGGGGCAGGCGAAGGAACGCGGCAACGCCGTCATCAACGTCGCCGGTGACGACGAAGGCGCCGGCTACTCCTTCACCGCCTGCGCGTGGGCGCTGCACAACGTGCCGGAGGCCGTCGTGGTCGGGCTGCCCGGCAACATGGGCCAGGTGCTGCTCGACGCCTACGTCGACCGCGCCGCCAACGGTGAGATCTTCGAGGTCGGCCGGCGCTACGACGACTTCTTCGAAGGCGTCCCGGTGGTCCTCGAGCGCGTCAACAAGGGGCACTACCCCGAGTACTTCGGCACCGCGTTCCTCATCTACCCGGACGGCGACTTCCCGGCGCTGCAGCTGATCGTCGCGACGCCGGAGGGCAAGTTCCCCTGGCACCCGGACGCGCCCGAGGGCTTCGCCCGCTGGCAGCTGGTGCTGACCGAAAGCGGCGACCCCGAGAGCTGGACCCCCGGCGTCGACGGCCCGTAGCGACCTCAGAACTTCCCCAGGTCGGCGGCCGCTTCCGGATACCGCAGGGCCAGCTCGGCCGCCGGCGCGAACTCGACGCAGTCGTCGGTGTAGGGCGGCACGACGACTGTGCCCAGCAGGCTCCACGCGCCGCGCGTGACGGTGGCCTGCCACGTCCCGGCGGGCACCACGACCTGCGGGCGTTCCCCGGCGGCGACGTCGGTCCCCAGCACCGGCCGTTCGACCGAGCCGTCCGGGTGCAGCAGCAGCATCTCCGCCGGCGCGCCCGCGTGGTGCGCGTACACCTCGACCCGGTCGAGGCGGTGTGGCGCGGAGCGTTCGGGCGCGACGAGCAGGTAGTAGATCGCCGACCCGTCTTCCGAGCGCCAGCTCGGCGCCCACTGCCCGCCTTCGACCGGGAGCGGCTGGAGACCCAGGTGGGTGACGAAATCGGCGGGCTGCGGCATGTCCTCCATCCTGCCGCAGACGCGCCCAGTAGCCTGCAAGCTCGAACTGATGTTCGCGGCGGGAGGAATGCGGTGCGGGTGCTCGGGGTCGACCCCGGTCTGACCAGGTGCGGCCTCGGCGTGGTCGACGGCGGCAAGGGCCGGGCCGTCCGCTGCGTCGCCGTCGACGTCGTGCGGACGCCGGCGGACGCCGACCTGGCCCACCGCCTGCTCGGCATCTCCGACGAGGTCGAGCGGTGGATGGACAAGTACAAGCCGGCCGCGGTGGCGGTCGAGCGCGTCTTCGCCCAGCACAACGTCCGCACCGCGATGGGCACCGCGCAGGCGGGCGGCGTGGTCGCGCTCGCCGCCGCGCGCCGCGGGCTGCCGGTCGTGTTCCACACCCCGAGTGAGGTCAAGGCCGCCGTCAGCGGGTCCGGCCGGGCCGACAAGGCCCAGGTCACGGCCATGGTGATGCGCCTGCTCAACCTCGAGGTCGCGCCCCACCCCGCCGACGCCGCCGACGCACTCGCCCTGGCCATCTGCCACCTCTGGCGGGAGCCGATGCGAGCCCGGCTCGCCGAAGCCGAAGCCCGCGCGGCCGAGATGGCCCGCACGCACAAAGCCCGGCTCGCCGCCGCGGCGAAGCAAGCGAAGAACCCTGGAGCAGCACGATGATCTCGTCGGTACGCGGAGAAGTTCTTTCGGTCGGTCTCGACCACGTCGTGGTCGAGGTCGGCGGGGTCGGCTTCGCCGTGCAGGCCACCCCGGCGACCCTCGCCACCCTGCGCCGCGGCGAAGAGGCCCGCCTGCACACCGCGCTGATCGTGCGAGAGGACTCGCTGACGCTGTTCGGCTTCGCCGACGCCGACGCGCGCGAGCTGTTCGGGCTGCTGCAGACGGTGTCCGGGATCGGGCCGCGCCTGGCGCTGGCCACCCTCGCCGTGCTCGACCCCGACAAGCTGCGGGCCGCGCTGGTCGAAGGCAACATCACCGTGCTCACCTCGGTGCCCGGCATCGGCCGCAAGGGCGCGGAGCGGCTCACCCTCGAGCTGCGCGACAAGGTCACTGCGCTCGGCGGCACCGGTGACGCGCCCGCCGTCACCGCGCCCGGCGCCCTGCGCGCCGAGGTCGTCGAAGCGCTGGCCGGGCTGGGCTTCCCGGCCAAGCAGGCCGAGCAGGCGGTGGACAAGGTCCTCGCCGAGGGCGACGGCCACACCACCTCCAGCGTGCTGCGTGCCGCGCTGGCCACCCTCGGCCGGAAGCGGTAGGCGCGGGCCGTGGAGTATGAGGCGGTGGACGAGGAAGAGGCCCTCTCGGCGTGGGCCCAGACCGGCGAGGAGAACGTCGAGGGCACCCTGCGGCCCCGCAAGCTCGACGAGTTCGTCGGCCAGCCGCGGGTGCGCGAGCAGCTCGAACTGGTGCTGGAAAGCGCACGCCGCCGCGGCGTGCCGCCCGACCACGTCCTGCTCTCGGGCCCGCCCGGGCTGGGCAAGACGTCGATGGCGATGATCGTCGCGGCCGAGCTGGGCGCGGCCATCCGGATCACCTCCGGCCCGGCGCTGGAACGGGCCGGCGACCTCGCCGCGATGCTGTCCAACCTCGCTCCCGGCGACGTCCTGTTCATCGACGAGATCCACCGCATCGCCCGCCCGGCCGAGGAGATGCTCTACCTGGCGATGGAGGACTTCCGGGTCGACGTCGTCGTCGGCAAGGGCCCCGGCGCCACCAGCATCCCCCTGGAGATCGCCCCGTTCACGCTGGTCGGGGCGACCACCCGGTCCGGCTCCCTGACCGGCCCGCTGCGGGACCGGTTCGGCTTCACCGGCCAGATGGAGTTCTACACCGACGCCGAGCTCGAGCTGGTCGTGCGCCGGGCGGCGACGATCCTCGACATCCCGATCGACCGCGACGGCTGCGCCGAGATCGCCCGCCGTTCGCGGGGCACGCCCCGGATCGCGAACCGGCTGCTGCGGCGGGTCCGCGACTACGCCGAGGTCCGCGCCGACGGCAAGGTGACCCGCGACGTCGCCCGCGCCGCGCTGGCCGTCTACGACGTCGACGAGCTGGGCCTCGACCGGCTCGACCGGGCCGTGCTCACCGCGCTGACCAGGTCGTTCGGCGGCGGGCCGGTGGGCATCTCGACGCTCGCGGTGGCCGTGGGGGAGGAGGCGACCACCGTGGAAGAGGTCTGCGAGCCCTACCTCGTGCGCGCCGGTATGCTCGCCCGCACCCCGCGCGGCCGCGTCGCGACCGCGACCGCGTGGGAACACCTCGGCATGGTGCCGCCCGCGGACCTCCCGGGGCGCCCGGACCAGGGCGGGCCGTCGCTGTTCGAGCAGGAGTGAGCGGCCCGTACCGGCGGGTGGGTGCTGGCGTCCGCGCTGGTACCTGGCACACTCGACAGGAGCACATACCCAAAAACCGGACATTTCGGCAGGGCCCGGGTGTCCGTCGAACGGAGAATCATGCAACAGCTATTGCTGCCCCTGCTGCTCGTGCTCGTCCTCGCCGTGCCGCTGGTGATGAGCACCCGAAAGCAGAAGAAGCAGCAGGCCGCGCAGCAGGAACTGCAGAGCAGCCTGGCGCCCGGTGACCGCGTGATGACCACGTCCGGTCTGTACGGCACCGTTGCCGACGCCACCGGTGACACCACCATCGACATCGAGATCGCTCCCGGTGTCGTCACCACCTGGCTGCGGCTGGCCGTCCGCGAGAAGGTCGAGCCGGTCGTCGAGACCGACGAGGACTCCGCCGACGAGGTCGAGGAGACCCCGGTCGAGGAGCCGAAGATCATCGAGTCGACCTCCGGCATCTCCGGCGACGAGCCGCAGACCACCGCGCAGGTGGCGCCGCCGCTGGAGCACGGCAAGAAGTAGCCTTCCGCGGCACTCCTGGGCGGGCCAGGGAATCCCGACGAAAGTCGGTGTGGCCTCGCACGCCGGGCTCACGCAGCACCGAGTAGTGTCTCGGTGCTGCGTGCGTGTCCGCCGTCATACCCGTGCCCGGGAGTGAATCGCACACGGTCGGTGAATGCACGCAGCCCCTCCCGGTAACCCTCCGGGCGGGCACCGCAACGTTGGGGTCCACCCCGTCCGAGGAGACCGAAGCACCGTGGCAGCTTCAGCCGGGCATCTCCGCCCGGGACGCTATCTCGCCCTGTTCGCCCTGATCGTGATCGTCTTGTACGCGCTGGTGTTCCTCACCGGCAACCACAAGCCGACCCCGAAGCTGGGCATCGACCTGCAGGGCGGCACCCGGGTCACGCTCACCGCCCGCACCCCCGACGGCGGCCAGCCGACCCGCGAGTCCCTGAACCAGGCGCGCCAGATCATCGAGCGGCGCGTCAACGGGATCGGCGTCAGCGGCACCGAGGTCCTCCTCGACGGCAACAACGTCGTCATCACGGTCCCGGGCGAGCAGGGCGACCAGGCGAAGAACCTGGGCAAGACCGCGAAGCTGGGCTTCCGGAAGGTCGTCTCGAGCGCCACCCAGCCGGTGGTGCCGCCGCAGACGAACACCCCGCCGCCGGCCACGGGCACCCCGAGCACGGGCACCCCGACCTCCGGCGCGCCGAGCTCGGGCACGCCGACGGCCACGTCGAGCGCCCCGCCGACCGCCGGGGGTGGCGGTGGGGCCGCGCCCGCGCCGCAGCAGAACACCCCGCCGGCCGCGCCGAGCAGCAGCACCCCGCCGCCGCCCGCGTCCACGCCGGCCCCGGCACCCTCGGACGGCTCGGTCGACGCGGAGACCGCGAAGGAGATCCAGGCCGCCAAGGCCCTCCGGCAGAACCCGCAGCTGATCGGCGCCGACGGCCAGCCGAACCAGGAGCTCGTCTCGAAGGCGATGGCCGCGCTGACCTGCGCGCCGAACGCCAAGGACCCCCTCGAGGGCAACGACGACCCGAAGCTGCCGCTGGTCGCCTGCGGTGACCACGACACGTACAAGTACCTGCTGGAGCCGGAGTTCCTGCCGGGCACGGAGATCGCCGACTCGACCTCGGGCTACGACCAGCAGCGCGGCCAGTGGGTGGTGAACCTCAGCTTCAAGAGCGAGGGCACCAAGACCTGGGCGGACTTCACCTCGAAGAACACCGGCCAGCAGGCCGCGTTCGTGCTCGACACGCAGGTCGTGTCCGCGCCGAACATCCAGGTGGCCATCCTCGACGGCAACACCCAGATCACCGGCAAGTTCACCCAGTCCGAGGCGAAGGACCTCTCGGACATCCTCAAGTACGGCTCGCTGCCGCTGTCGTTCGCTTCCTCGGACGCGACCACGGTGTCGGCGACCCTCGGCCTGGCCTCGCTGCAGGCCGGCCTGATCGCCGGCGGCATCGGCCTGCTGGTGGTCTTCATCTACTGCCTGTTCTACTACCGGCTGCTCGGTGTGCTCACCATCCTGTCGCTGGCCCTGTCCGGCGCGCTGGTGTTCGCGGTGCTGGTGCTGCTGGGCCGCTGGATCGGCTACACGCTGGACCTCGCGGGCATCGCCGGCCTGATCATCGCCATCGGGATCACGGCGGACTCGTTCGTCATCTACTTCGAACGGCTCAAGGACGAGATCCGGGAGGGCCGGACGTTCCGGTCCGCGGTGCCGCGCGGCTGGGTCCGCGCCCGGCGCACCATCCTGGCGTCGGACGCGGTGAGCTTCCTGGCCGCGGCGATCCTGTACGTGATCGCGGTCGGCGACGTCCAGGGCTTCGCGTTCACCCTCGGCATGTCCACGGTGCTCGACCTCGTGGTCGTGTACCTGGTGACGCACCCGCTGGTGGCCATGGTGTCCACGTCCAAGAACGCGTTCCTGTCCAATCCGAGGCACCTGGGCCTCGGCGCCGTGCAGCAACTGGGTTCGCAGCGGAAGAAGGCGGCTTCGGTCGGCCGCGCGAACGTGAAGGAGGCCTGACGTGGGGGTCGAAGAACTGGGCACGGACGCCGACGGCGACGTCAAGGTCGCGGCGAAGCCCGGCAAGAAGGAAAGCGTCTTCCACCGGCTGTACGTCGGCACGGGCGCGTTCGACGTCGTCGGCAAGCGCAAGCGCTGGTACATCTTCTTCGGCGCGCTGGTGCTGGTGTGCCTGGCGTCGATGATCATCCGTGGTTTCAACCTCGGCATCGAGTTCGAGGGCGGCACGCAGATCCAGCTGCCGGCCAACGGCATCCACGGCGTGATCACCGAGGAGCAGGCGAAGGAGTCGTTCCAGAAGGCCCTCGGCCACCCGGCCGCGGAGGCGCAGAAGGTCGGCACCGGCAACGCCGCGACCATCCAGATCCGCACCGACACGCTGAACGCGGCCGACGTCGCGAAGCTCAAGCAGGGCCTGTTCACCGACCTGGGGCCGAAGGGCACCAACGGCCAGCCCAGCGTCCAGGCCATCAGCGACAGCGCGGTGAGCGCGTCCTGGGGCGGCGAGATCTCGCAGAAGGCGCTGATCGCGCTCGGCGTGTTCCTCGTCGCGGTGGTCATCTTCCTGGCGATCTACTTCGACGGGCGGATGGCACTGGCGGCGCTGATCTCGCTGCTGCACGACATCTTCGTCACCGCGGGTGTGTACTCGCTGGTCGGCTTCGAGGTCACCCCGGCGACGGTGATCGGCCTGCTGACCATCCTCGGGTTCTCGCTCTACGACACGGTGGTGGTGTTCGACAAGGTCCGCGAGAACACGCGCGGCCTGCTCGGGCTGACCCGCCGCACGTACGGCGAGGCCGCGAACCTCGCGCTGAACCAGACCCTGATGCGGTCGTTCAACACGGCGTTCATCGCGCTGCTGCCGATCCTCGGCCTGCTGATCGTCGGGTACGTGCTGCTCGGCTCGGGCACGCTGCAGGACCTGGCGCTGGTGCAGCTCACCGGTACCCTCGTCGGCGTCCTGTCGTCGGTGGCCCTGGCGACGCCGCTGCTGGTCGACTTCAAGATGCGCGACCCGAAGTACGCGCAGCAGGCCGAGCGGGTCCGCCAGCGCCGGGCCAACCAGGAGCGCAAGGCGGCGGGCGAGGACTTCGACGCCTCGGACGACGACGCCCTCGCGAAGGAGCTGCGCAAGGAGAAGGCGTACGCGGCCGCGGCCAGCGTCCCCGCCCGCATCCAGAAGCAGCGCCCGGCCGGGAAGCGGAAGCGCTGACGTGGAGCTCGACGACGCCCTCGGCCTGATCGCCGAGGTGCCGGACTTCCCCGAGCCCGGCGTGCTGTTCCGTGACCTGAGCCCGCTCTTCGCGGACGCGGGTGCGTTCAAGGCGGTGACCGACGCGCTGGCGGGCACCCTCGACGCGAAAGTCGAGGCGCTCGCCGGCGTGGAGGCCCGCGGGTTCCTCCTCGCCGCGGCCGTCGGGTACGCCCGCGGCCTCGGCGTGGTGCTGATCCGCAAGCCGGGCAAGCTCCCGCAGGTGGCGGGCCGCGTCGACTACGCACTGGAGTACGGCACGGCCACGGTGGAGCTCCCGGCCGGCGTGGTCCGGCCGGGCCAGCGCATCGCGGTCCTCGACGACGTCCTGGCCACCGGCGGCACGGTCGCGGCCACGGACAAGCTCCTGGAGGACGCGGGCGCGGTGGTCGACAGCGTGTCCGTGGTCCTGGAGCTGGCCGCCCTCGGCGGCCGCCAGGTCCTGGGCGACCGCAAGGTCCACGCTCTGCAGACCTGCTGAACTCGTCACCCGCGTGATTCCCGCCGGGACTCGCGTGATCGGAGCCGGAACTCGCGAGTTCCGGCTCCGATCACGCCGGTGACGGCCCGGATCACGCGAGTGACGTGAACCGGCTGGTGGCGGGGCCCACATCCCCCTGAACGGGCGCACCCGACAGGGCTGCGAGGCGCAACGGCTACCCTGGTGGTCCGAAGGCCGCACGAGCAGCAGGAGGTGCGGGTGAGCCAGGAGCTCGACGCCGCGGTGCCCGCGAAGCAGGGCGCCCAGCAGAACGGGCAGGCGGCGGCGCAGCCCGCACCGCCGAAGCCGAACGGCGCGGCGCCGAACCCGTCCGCCACCCGCCGGGTCCGGGCGCGTCTCGCCCGGCGGATCACCGCCCAGCGCGCCGCCCCGGTCAAGCAGGTCCTCGAACCGCTGGCCGTCATCCACCGCGAGCTCCACCCCAACGCCGACCTCGGCCTGCTCCAGCGCGCCTACGACGTCGCCGAGGAACTGCACCGCAACCAGCGGCGCAAGTCCGGCGACCCGTACATCACCCACCCGCTCGCCGTCGCCACCATCCTCGCCGAGCTGGGCATGGACACCACGACGCTGGTCGCGGCCCTGCTGCACGACACGGTCGAGGACACCGGGTACGCCGTCGAGAGCCTGAAGGCCGACTTCGGCGAGAAGGTCGCCGAGCTGGTCGACGGCGTCACCAAGCTGGACAAGGTGCAGCTCGGGTCGTCCGCCGAGGCCGAGACCATCCGCAAGATGGTCATCGCGATGGCCAAGGACCCGCGCGTGCTGGTCATCAAGCTCGCCGACCGGCTGCACAACATGCGCACCATGCGCTTCCTGCCGCCGGAGAAGCAGGCCCGCAAGGCCCGCGAGACCCTCGAAGTCCTCGCCCCGCTGGCCCACCGGCTCGGCATGGCCACGGTCAAGTGGGAGCTGGAGGACCTCGCGTTCGCCATCCTGCAGCCCAAGAAGTACGACGAGATCGTGCGCCTGGTCGCCGACCGCGCGCCCTCGCGCGACATCTACCTGCGGTCGGTGATCACCGACCTGACCAGCAACCTCGTCTCCTCGCGGATCACCGCGAAGGTCGAGGGCCGCCCGAAGCACTACTACTCGATCCACCAGAAGATGATCGTCCGCGGCCGCGACCTGGACGACATCCACGACCTGGTCGGCGTGCGGATCCTGGTCGAGGACGTCCGCGACTGCTACGCGGCGATGGGTGTCGTGCACGCCCTCTGGCAGCCGGTGCCCGGCCGGTTCAAGGACTACATCGCCCAGCCCCGCTTCGGCGTCTACCAGTCGCTGCACACCACGGTGATCGGCCCGGACGGCAAGCCCCTCGAGGTGCAGATCCGCACCTACGAGATGCACCGCACCGCCGAGTACGGCATCGCCGCGCACTGGCGCTACAAGGAAACCAAGGGCACGCACACCGGCAACGCGATGGACGTCGACGAGATGGCGTGGATGCGCCAGCTCCTCGACTGGCAGCGGGAAGCCGCGGACCCGGGCGACTTCCTCGAGTCGCTGCGCTACGAGCTGGCCGCCCGCGAGATCTTCGTGTTCACCCCCAAGGGTGACGTGATCACGCTGCCGGTCGACTCGACGCCGGTGGACTTCGCCTACGCCGTGCACACCGAGGTCGGCCACCGCTGCATCGGCGCCCGCGTCAACGGCCGCCTGGTCGCGCTGGAACGCAAGCTGGAAAACGGCGAAGTCGTCGAGATCTTCACGTCGAAGGCGGAGAACGCCGGCCCGTCGCGCGACTGGCTGCAGTTCGCCGGTTCGCCGAAGGCCCGCGCCAAGATCCGGCAGTGGTTCGCCAAGGAACGCCGCGACGAGGCGATCGAGGGCGGCAAGGAAGCCATCACCAAGGAGATCCGCAAGGTCGGCCTGCCGATCCAGCGGCTGGTCTCCGCGGAGTCCATGGGCGCGGTGGCCACCGAGCTGCGCCACGCCGACATCTCGTCGCTGTACGCGGCGGTCGGCGAGGGGCACACCAGCGCCAAGCACGTCGTCCAGCGGCTGGTGGCGCTGATCGGCGGCGTCGACGCGGCGGAGGAGGAGCTCGCCGAGCGGGCGACGCCGTCCACGGTGACCCGCCGCCGCGGTTCCAACGACGTCGGCGTGGTGGTCAAGGGCGCCAGCGACGTCTGGGCGAAGCTGGCCCGCTGCTGCACCCCCGTGCCGGGCGACGAGATCCTCGGGTTCGTGACCCGCGGCGGCGGTGTTTCGGTGCACCGCACCGACTGCACGAACGCCGGTGACCTGCAGTCCCAGCCCGAGCGGCTGGTCGAGGTCGAGTGGGCGCCCTCGGCGTCCTCGGTGTTCCTGGTGGCCATCCAGGTCGAGGCGCTCGACCGGCACCGCCTGCTGTCGGACGTGACCAAGGTGCTGGCCGACGAGAAGGTCAACATCCTGTCGGCGTCGGTGACCACGTCCCGGGATCGGGTCGCGGTCAGCCGCTTCTCCTTCGAGATGGGCGACCCGAAGCACCTCGGCCACGTCCTCAAGGTGGTTCGCGGTGTGGAAGGCGTCTACGACGTCTACCGCGTGACCTCGGCTTCCTGACCGATCCGGGAGAGGCCGGCGGCCGCGGCAATCCGCTCGCGCGACTCCAGGAGCCGCGCGCGCAACGGCGGCAGGTCGACGCCGAGCAGGCGCCCGTGCCGCTTGACCGGCTTCCCGGCGACGTAGACGCTGTCCACCAGTCCGGGGTGACCGGCGCTGACGATCGTGCCGGCCGGCTCGCCGACGGGGAAGACCGAGAGGTCCTCGGCGTCGAGCAGGACGAGGTCGGCGTCCTTGCCGACGGTGATGCTGCCGGTGTTGCGCCCGCAGGCCAGTGCGCCGTTCACCGTGGCGCACTCGAGGACGGTCCGCGTCGTCAGGCCGCGGTCGACGGCCAGTGCCGTGCGCATGGCACCGAACAGGTCACCACCGGCGGACAGGCAGTCGTCGACCGACAGCGACGGACGCAGCCCGGCGGCGAGCGCCCGGCCGGTGATCACCGGCTCGAAGCCCATCTTCAGCTCGACGTCCGGGCTGACCGACACCGAGGAACCGGCGTCGGCGAGCATCGCGAGCTGGTCGTCGGAGAGGCCGTTGCCGTGCACGATGGTCGTGCGCTCGTCGAGCAGGCCTCGCGCGCGCATGCCCTCGATCGGGCGGTCGCCGTTCCGCCACCCTCCGGTGCCGTGGACGTGCGTGCTCACGGGCAGCCCGAGTTCCCGTGCCAGTGCGACATCGGCGGCGGTCTCGTCCAGTGTGGACACTACCGGGCCGCGCAGGCCGAGCACCATGTCGTCGCCCGGCAGCAGTTTCCGCACCCGCCGGATCTCCGGCTCGATGTCCGGTCCGTCGGCGCCGTAGCAGAAGATCGAGTGGCCGGGTGCGTCCTGCAGCCCGGCGATCGCGGCGTCGGCGTTCTCCGGGCGGAGGGCGCAGTGGAACCAGTCGAGCATGGTCGTGACGCCGGAGTTCAGGGCTTCGAGGCGGCCGAGGAGGTTGCCCAGGTAGACGTCCTCGGGCCGGTAGTGCGGTTTGAGCGTGCCGTGCGCGGCGACGCGGTACTGGTCGAACGTCCAGTCCGCGCCGAGGCCGCGGAACGCCGTCTGCCAGGTGTGCCGGTGGGTGTCCACGAAACCGGGCAGCACGAGCTTGCCCGAGGCGTCGACGACCTCGGCGCCGTCGGCCTCGATTGCCGGAGCGACGGCGGCGATCCGGCCGTCCTCGACGAGCACGTCGCCACGGGGGAGGTCCCCGAGCGCCGGGTCCATGCTGACCACCGTGCCGCCGCGCAGCAGTGTCTTCATCCGTCCTCCAAGAGTTGACGTGTCAACTCTGTAGGCTACTCCCATGTTGGATCCGGCGGAGTGGGAGTTCTGGGACACCTGGATGCGCGCTTACCGGCTGCTCGTCCGCGAACTCGACCGCGGGCTGCAGCGCGACTGCGGCATTTCGAAGGCCGAGCTCAGCGTGCTGATGACGCTGACCCGGCCGATGACCCACCATGGTCGACCCCAACTTCCGCCGGACCGTGGTGTTCGTCATCGATCACCGCGAAGAGGGCACGCTCGGCGTGGTCCTGAACC